>NZ_LT629736.1:2755000-3055000 GCF_900104945.1 Halopseudomonas xinjiangensis
TCAGGGAGGCGCATTCTACAGCAGCTCTCACCACTGTCAACACCTTCCGTAAACCTCTTGATGAGTCGCCTCATCAACCCGCAAAGCCCGTTACCGCCAGCCTTCACAGAGCGGCGCATTCTACGCCGTCCTTCCAGCCTGTCAACCCCTAAATTATCGCTAACTTATTGATTGTAAAGCGCTTTATTCAAAGCAGCTCGACTGGAGAGAGGCGCATTATAGGCCTCTGAGCAGGGCCGTCAAGCGGTTTTCAGCTCGATGCGCGCGAACTTCTTCTTTCCGGCTTGGCAGACGTAGGAATTGCCCACTCGAAACATGAAATCCCGGTCCACTACTTCACCATCCACCCGCACCGAACCAGCAGATAGGAGATCCCGAGCAGCCGCCGCATTCTTGACCATGCCGGCTCGATTAAGGACGGCTGATACAGGGAGGTCTTCTTCGGACTGCACGACCACTTCCGGCAAGTCGTCCGGAAGCTCGCCGTCCTTGAGACGATTTCCGGCGGAACGATGGGCGCTGGCCGCAGCTTCTTCACTATGAAAACGAGCTACCAGCTCTTCCGCTAGCTTTATCTTGATATCGCGAGGATTAGCGCCGCGCTCTACGTCGGCACGATACCCCTCTATCTCCTCCATGCTGCGAAAGCTCAGCAGCTCGTAGTAGCGCCACATCAGCGTATCGGGCATGGAAACGATCTTGTTGTACATTTCGCCAGGCAGGTCATTGATACCCACGTAATTACCCAGCGATTTGGACATCTTCTTCACGCCATCCAGCCCTTCCAATAGCGGCATGGTGACGATGACTTGCGACTCCTGACCATACTGACGTTGTAATTCACGCCCCATGAGGAGATTGAACTTCTGATCGGTCCCGCCGAGCTCGACGTCCGCGCGCATCGCGACAGAGTCATACCCCTGAACCAGGGGATAAAGGAACTCATGAATTGCTATCGACTGCTCGCTCTTGTAGCGCTTATCGAAGTCGTCTCGCTCCAGCATTCGAGCCACGGTGTATTTGCCGGCCAGCTGAATCATGTCGGCAGCGCCAAGCTGATCCATCCACGTTGAATTGAACATGACCTCGGTCCGCTCGCGATCGAGAATCTTGAACACTTGCTCTTTATAGGTCTCGGCATTCAAGACAACCTGCTCGCGAGTGAGCGGCTGACGCGTGACGTTCTTGCCCGACGGATCGCCGATCATTCCGGTGAAGTCACCTATGAGGAACATCACATGATGCCCAAGCTCCTGGAACTGGCGGAGCTTGTTGATGAGCACCGTATGACCCAGATGCAAGTCAGGCGCAGTCGGATCGAAGCCCGCCTTGATCCGCAACGGCTTGTTACGCTCAAGCTTTGCCCGCAACTCGTCTTCCACCAATACTTCACTCGCGCCACGCTTGATCAGCGCCAGCTGCTCTTCAACCGACTTCATCTATGCTTGATCCTGTGCTGCATCAGGGATGTGAAAAAGGCCACAAACCATACAATATTACCGATTGAATTCAACTAAAGATCGCCGCGCAGCGGTCGACAATAAAATAGTGTCGGAAATACGTCACAAAAACCCGCTGTAAAAATGACAGACGGTGTCGACAAAAACTTGCCAGATGCAGGTTTCGGTTATAATTTAGCGAGTTAGTCGACAATCCAAAGAATCAACCAGAAGAGCGCTTATGGCTTCTCACAAGACAAAAACGCCGCGATACCCGAAGAGCCACCTCGTGGCCGCCAGCGGTATCGCCGCCGCGCTGAGCATATTTCTGCTCGTCATTCCCACCACGGATGTCGAAGCGAAGAAGACATTCGTCCAGCTTGAGCTGGATCCGGCACAGCTCCAGTCGCAGGTAACGGCCGCGGCGGAGCTCGACAACCTTGTCAGCGACACCATCACCGCTGCGTCCCCGCTTGACCTTGCCAAGCCTATCGACGCTATGCAGGCTGAATCGGCGACAGCGGTCCTGCAGGCACTTGATGAGACTCCGGTCGCAGTTGCCGAGACCATCGCGCCGCAGCCCACCGACTGGGTCAGCGTTACCGTTGCGGCAGGCAACACCCTGTCCGTGCTATTCAGTCAGATAGGTCTTTCGTCAGGTACATTGCACTCGGCGATGTCCAGCAAAGAGGCGCAGCGTTTCACCCGTCTCAACGTAGGCCAGGTGATAGAGTTCAAGCTCGACGAACAGGGCGATCTGCTCGCTATGCGGTCGAAGATCAATGATCTGGAGACTATCCGGCTCGATCGCGAAAGCGGGAAGTTCAAATTCAGCAAAGAGCTAATCGAACCAGAGGTTCACACTCGATTCGCATCAGGGACGATCGACAGCTCCCTGTTTCTGTCCGCACAGCGTGCCGGGCTTTCGCATAACCTCACCATGCAAATGGCGAACGTCTTCGGCTACGACGTTGACTTCGCCCGTGAAATCCGCAAAGGCGATACATTCGAAGTGCTCTTCGAAGAGCTGCGTGTAGGCGACAAGACCGTCGGCAGCAAGAATATCCTGGCGGCGCGCTTCGTCAATCGCGGCAAGACGTTCACTGCGGTTCGCTATACCGATAAACAAGGATATAGCAGCTATTACCGGGCCGATGGCACGAGCATGCGCAAAGCATTCATCCGTACGCCGGTGGAATTCGCCCGCATCAGCTCGCGCTTCAATCCCGGTCGCCGCCACCCGGTCCTCAACAAGATCCGCGCGCACAAGGGGGTTGATTATGCAGCGGCTACCGGCACGCCGATCAAAGCCACCGGCGATGGCCGCGTCGTTCATGTGGGACGCAAGGGCGGTTACGGCAACACCGTGGTGATTAAGCACGGTCAGAAATACCAGACCCTCTACGCTCACATGGTTCGATACGCCAAAGGCATCGCCCCCGGCAAAAACGTCTCGCAGGGACAGGTCATCGGATACGTTGGAATGACGGGATTGGCTACCGGCCCGCATCTGCACTACGAGTTCCGCATCAACGGTGCCCATGTCGACCCGTTGAGCGTGAAACTGCCAGCGTCCGATCCGATCGCAGCCTCCGAGCGAACCGCCTTCCTGGCGCTTAGCAAAAAACTGATGGCCAACCTCGACCAGCACGGGGACACCCAGCTGGCGATGTTGCAGGAGTAATGCCTTCGTTGCATGTCGGTATCATGTCAGGCACGAGCCTGGATGGTATCGACATTGCAGTTGCTTCATTGGATAGTGATCATCGAAGCGCCGAGCTGCTCGGTGCTATCTGTCTTCCCCTCCCGCCTGAACTCAAAACGCAACTGCTCGATCTCTGCCAGCCAGGCACAGACGAAGTTCGGCGCGCCGCAGCAGCCGGACAAGCCTGGGCGCGGCTGGCCGCAGAAGGCGTTGCAACGCTGCTGATGCGCTGCAATCTCCAAGCAGCCGACATCCTGACTATCGGCAGCCACGGACAGACTATCCGCCACCACCCTGAATTGGGGTTCAGCCTGCAGATCGGCGCGCCCGCCCTGCTCGCCGAGCTCACAGGGATCACAGTGATTACCGACTTCCGAAGCCGGGACGTAGCGGCCGGCGGGCAAGGTGCGCCACTGGTACCGGCGTTCCACGACTGGTTATTGAGTGATCCCAACGCAACGCGGGTACTGGTCAACATCGGAGGCTTCGCCAACCTCACGATTTTGCAGCCCGGTCTATCCGTCACCGGTTTCGACAGCGGGCCTGGCAACGTGCTGATGGACGCTTGGTGTGCTCTACATACCGGTCGTGCCTTCGATGCTGGCGGCGCATGGGCCAGCCGAGGCCGACCGATCCCTCCGCTACTTGCCAGCATGTTGGCGGACCCTTATTTTTCCAAGACAGGGCCGAAGAGCACTGGACGAGAATATTTCAATCAGGCGTGGCTGAAAGCCAGGCTGCAGGGCTTTCCGTTTCAGCCGGAGGCAGTCGATGTTCAAGCCACCTTGCTGGAACTGACCGCGCAAACCATCGCCGCTGCCGCCAATGAGCATAATGTCGCCGGGGGGGATCTGTTCATCTGCGGCGGAGGCGCTCGTAACGACTATCTGATGCTAAGGCTACAACAATTGCTGAGCGATGCATCGGTAAGGTCTACCGAAGCGCTGGGCGTGGATCCCGACTGGATGGAGGCGATGGCATTCGCCTGGCTGGCGTCGCGTTGTATTTCAGGCAGGCCGGGAAATCTACCTGCGGTTACCGGCGCGCGCGGCCCCCGCGTGCTGGGGGCGATCTACCAGGCGTGAGCGCTTAGACTGAAAACGACGAGCCGCAACCGCACGTAGTTGTCGCGTTAGGATTGTTGATCACGAAGCGAGAGCCCTCGAGCCCTTCCTGATAGTCCACCTCGGAACCGGCAAGATACTGGAAGCTCATCGGATCCACCACCAGGCGAACCCCCTCGCGCTCAACGATGGTGTCATCCTCTGCCATTTCGTCATCAAACGTGAAGCCGTACTGGAAACCGGAACAACCACCTCCCGTTACGAAGACACGCAGGCTCAGCCTGTCGTTGCCCTCTTCCTCGATGAGCGAGCGAACCTTGCCGACCGCATTGTCGGAGAAAATAAGGGGAGTCGGGGTGAAGACTTCAGCAGTAGACATGCAACCTCCAGCGACTAGCGTCGCAGCACAACAGGTCGAACATTATCCTTTTCCCGAGTCTTTTGGTCAACTATTAACCGGGCTCAACGTCTGCAACCGAGGTATTTCGACTCACCTGTTCCGGCGCGCCAACGTAATGCAATTGACCGCTTATCTGCGCGCCGATCACCATTTCCATGGCCTGGTAATACAGATCGCCGGTAATCCGAGCCTTGGTATCGAGCTCCAGATGCTCCAACGCATGAACGTCACCTACCACCTGGCCGTTCACTAACACGCTAGGCGCCTTGATGATGCCTTCGACATAACCATGCTCGCTGACCCGAACCAGACCCTGATCCGTCTCGATGTCACCTATGATACGACCGTCCACCTGCAAGGCACCGGTGAACCGCACGTCGCCGCGCAGCTCGGCTTCCTGAGCAATAATGGTGGTCTTGCCGCTGAATTGACCGATATCGGCCCGCTTGTGTTTATCGTTTCCAAACATCGGAACCTTGCTCCCCTTTCCGCCCGCTCGATACTGAGCGGACATGTTACCTTCATTCGGCCAAATGCAACGCCATCCGGATTGTATTTCGTGCTCCAGGTGGACCTGCGAAAACGCAGCTTCATCTTACAACGCAGCCAACCCTATTTCTGTGTGCTGCGGCTCAAAGGCAGAGCGCCTGACGCCGGCGCGCAACGGGGAGCGACGCGCCGACCGACCTACCAGGCTTAACCCACGCAGCACATCGTCTAGCTAGGCTTTCCGCACAGAGTTGGCGGGAAACCATTTCCGCACAGCCGCTTTCAGCTTGGTGAATCCTTTCGTACGAACCAAGGCTCCCGTGCGCACAGCGTTGGCCTTGAGCAAGGAGAGTTCGCCGGGCCTGTACATCTCGTTGGTCTCGATGCAGTAAACAGGCTTGCCTGTTAGCGACATGATTTCGATCGCCTGCTTCTTTTCGCTTTCGATGAACAGGCGTGCCAGAGGCTCCTTCGAGTAGATCTCGGCTTTGAATTTGTGATGGATGTTCAAGCGACGCCGCTCTTCAGCAGTTGGAAGGTCGAGCATGTGCAACTTGCCATAGCGAACGCCGTGGCGCTCAAGCCAGTCCTCGGTCTGAGCGCGATATTTTTCCAGGCGACTGGTCACCAGATGTCCCACTTCGACTGACGGGATAAATAGCGGGTGCGTTTTACCGAGAAAGCTCAGGTAATTCGGTCCGTCGTCATTTTCTTCATTGGTCGGATCGACGCAAAGCACGCCATCGATATCGAGACAGGCCTGGGCAAGATAGGGATGATGCATGATGTTCCACTCGAACATCCGTGGTTGTTCGACCAACTCGAAGTGGACGTCGACCATGTGCCGATTGTTCTTCTCGGCAAAAGCGGCAAGCGTGACCACCTCCCCGGAAAACGCTGCCTTCACCTCTTCGACAGCATCGCGCAGCGAGTTGCCCGAACAGATACTGTCATCCACCAACAAGATCTTCTTCGCGTCCCGCGGGCGAGTGAGCGAAGCGTGCTTGTAGGTGCGGGTCTTGCCTTTCTTCAGTTCGTCGTTACGCAGGAACGACTGGACATCGGTCAACGGAATGTTGAGCTTGAGCGCTATGATACTCGCCGCGAGCATGCCGCTTCGTGGTATCCCTACCACCAGCTCTATGTCGTTGGGTATCTGGCATGCGCCCGCGGTACTGAGCCGCGACAGATCGTTCAAGCTTCTGTAATTCATGACTACTCCTTGCTTCAAAGCGGTAGAGGGTTACTCCTGCGGATAACTCCCGCATAGCTGCCTTGCACTGTTTGGCTTGACTGAATAGGGCGCCAGCACCTCTTCGTAGAGCGCCTGGTACTGGCGAGCGATCACTCGGCTGTCGAACTGACGGACGATCTTTTCCCGGGCGTTTCGAGCCATTTCGTCGTAGCTCTCCGAATGCGCGACCCATTCGACACCGTCTGCGAGACTCCGTGCCTCAAAAGGCTGCGCCTTGAAGCCGTCCTCTAGGTGGGTGACGATATCCTTGGGTCCAGTCGCATCGAAACAGACCACTGGCGTGCCGCAACCCATCGCTTCGGCAAGCGTTTTGCCAAATGCTTCCATCAGACTGGGTGCGACGAATACATCGGCAGCGGAATACAGCAGGCGTAGAGAAATACTGTCGTGGAGGAAGCCGAACGAGGTGTAATCGAAGCCCAGGCGGTCAATGATCGATTGCTCGAGCTTGCCGAAGAAACACAGGTGGTACTGCTCCGGATCGAGAAATTCAAGTGACTCAAGGTATTTACCGAAGCCCTTGTATGGATCGCGCGCATTCGTCGAGCCGGCCAGCACGATCTTCTTGCCCGTTTCGATGCCCAGCATCTTCCGCGCGATCTGCTTGTCGACCGGGAAAAATTCCGCGCTGTCGACGTTATTCGAAATCGTGCGGACGTCGACATCATGGAATAGCTGACTGCGCCTTGCCTGCTCGGTCAACCAGGTACTGATGCCGACCACCTTCAGCGAAGCGGGCAGATATTTTTTCTTGCGGTTGAGCACGAAGCGCGACAGGTCCAGATCCGAGCGGCTGCCAAGCTGGTCACAGCTGCCGCACCCCGTCTCGAACTTCTCGCAGCCCATCGAGTAGTGGCAGCCACCCGTCATGGGCCACATGTCACGCATGGTCCAGATCAACGGCTTGTCGATTTTGGCGAGATGCTTCATGTCGATGAAACCAGCGTTGATCCAATGCAGATGGATGACGTCCGCGGCGCGGTATTCGGCGCTTCGCGTAAAATCTGCGCCCAACAAGCCGGTGCTGAACATGCCTGAGCTACGCTTGGGGTAGAAGCTGGCCAGCGATTGGTCTGCCTGACTCCGGGCGAGACTTGCAACCATTTGAAGCTTGTTGGTGTTGGTCGAGGCGACCGATTCATCGCCGTGTGTGGCCCGGCTATTGGTATAGACAACCGAATCGATCCCGATCGAGCGCATCGCCTGGTGTAACCAGTAGGCACCCCTCGCCGCGCCACCGGTGAGTTCACCAGCCACTACGTGCATTACCTTCATCCGCTCCCTGCCCTCCTGATCTTATAAATGCTCCCTGCCTTTCCTGGGGAACTACTGGTGCTTGGCGCTGGATATCTTGTTACAAAGCTTAGTAACCATTGTGGCGCGGTGGTTCCATTGGCGTGCCAGCATTAGGACAGCCTCGGGCAAACGCGCCCCTTGCGCGCGGCTATGCATGGATGGACCGAGTGTCGAAATGCTCCAACACAGAGCGAGGGAGAAAGCGTCCGATCGGTCGGTTCGACGAATGACAACGAAGGCGGGAGGGGGCACACACGGAGGGGCCGGTTTGACGGTGGCGTGGCCGGTCAGGAGCCTGCGGTGACGGCCCAGTCGAAAGTCTGCTCGACCAGCAGCTTGTCGTTATGCTTGACTCGCAGGCGGACCTGCTTGGGCGTGAAGCCTTGCGGCAAGGAGAGTTCGGAGTCCTGGCTGTTGGCCGGCACCACCTGAAAGTAGCGGAAATCCAGCGGCAGACCGCCATCATCTTCGGCCAACGTCATGCTCGACAAGGGAACGCTTGCAGGCTCGCCGCCCTCCTCGCCGAGAACGTCGATGAAGAGTCTGGCCTGGGTAGTGTCTGCCTCGTTCCCTACACGCGTGACCATGACCTTGTAACGAAAGACGCCGGGCTCGTCCGTTCCCTGCAACTCGAACGCCTGGAAACGTAACCCCGGCGCCATGGCTCGCGGCGACAGGGAACCGCGATAAACGGCCAAATCCTGCTGAACGCGGAACAATTGCTGCTCCAGGTCATGGATCATCACCTGGCTGCCCTTGAGCGACTCGCGTGATACCAAGAGGTCGACTTCCACCTGTCGATACTGTTGCGACACAGCTTCGAGGTCCAGTTGGGTCTGGGCCAGAGCGACCGCCAGCTCGTCTCGCTCGGCCCGTACCGCTTCCTGCGAGCGCAGTGCGGCATCCCAGCCAAGCCAGCCCGCGCCCGGAATGGATAGCAATACAAGCAGTGTCAGAAGCTGGCGCCTGAGCCGCTGCGCGCGGGTCTGATGGGGCACGACAACCAGATTGTGCCCACGTAGCGGCGGGCGGCGTCGCCGTTCCACGTCAGGGCATCAACGCGGGATGGGCAAGACCAAGCGTCTCCTCCAGGCCCAGGGCGATGTTCATGTTCTGTACCGCCTGCCCGGAAGCACCCTTGACCAGGTTGTCGATCACCGACAGTACGACTACGAGGTCGCCGTCCTGTGGGCGGTGCACCGCAATACGACACATGTTGGAGCCACGCACGCTGCGCGTCTCCGGGTGGCTGCCCTTAGGGAGCACGTCGACAAACGGCTCGTTGGCGTAGCGCTCACTGAAGAGGTTCTGCAGGTCCACCGACCGATCCTTGACCGTCGCATACAGCGTCGCATGGATACCGCGAATCATCGGTGTGAGATGAGGCACGAAGGTCAATCCTACCGGGCCTTTCGCTGCCAGCTGCAGCCCCTGGCGTATCTCGGGAAGATGACGATGGCCGGTCACTGTGTAGGCCTTCATGCTTTCCGACGATTCCCCGAGTAGAGAACCGACGCTCGCTCCGCGGCCGGCGCCACTGACGCCGGACTTGCAGTCGGCGATCAAGGTGGACGTATCGGCGAGACCGGCTTCGAGCAAGGGAATCAGGCCCAACTGGGTGGCCGTCGGGTAGCAACCCGGCACGGCGATCAAACGGGCCTGGCGGATGGCATCGCGATTGACCTCTGGCAAACCGTAAACCGCCTGGTCGAGCAGGTCCGGCGCGCCATGTGCCTGCCCGTACCATTTGCTCCACTCGTCGGCATCACGCAGTCGGAAGTCGGCGGACAGATCGATGATGCGCGTGCCGGTCGCCAGCAGCTCGCCGGCCAGCGAATGAGCAACACCGTGAGGAGTGGCAAAGAACACCACATCGCACGCGCCGAGCCGGCCCACATCCGGCACGCTGAAAGCGAGGTCATCGTAATGACCACGCAGGTTCGGATACATGTCCGGCACGCGCATGCCTTCCTCGGAGCGCGAAGTGATGACCTCGACATGCGCCTCGGGGTGCTGTGCCAGCAACCGCAGCAGCTCCACTCCCGTATAACCGGTTCCGCCTACAATGCCGACTTTGATCATGATTCGCTTCCCGACGTTTGAACGTGACTGATGCTGCCCTATGATAAAAGCGCTGGCGGAAATTGCCAGCGACCTGTCACCCTGCCCCGTGTCGTCGGAAGATAAGGAAACACCCCGTGTATCTATGGATCAAAGCTTTACACATTGTCGCGATCGTCACCTGGTTCGCCGGCCTGTTCTATCTGCCGCGCCTGTTCGTTTACCACGCGGCCGCGGATGACGCAGCCAGCCGCGAGCGCTTCAAGGTGATGGAGCGCAAACTGTACCGCGGCATCATGCTGCCTTCGATGATTGCCACGCTGGTATTCGGGATCTGGCTGCTAGTGCTATCTCCGGAATGGATGAAACAGGGCTGGATGCACACCAAGCTGGCATTGGTCGTCCTATTGATCGGCTACCACCATATGTGCGGAGCCTTCCTCAAGCGGTTCGCTGCGGACGCCAATACCCGTTCTCACGTCTTCTTCCGCTGGTTCAACGAAGCACCGGTGCTTGTGCTGCTGGCGATCGTCATCCTGGTGGTGGTCAAGCCGTACTGATCAGTCGGCCATCACCGCTCGCCCCTGGGCCCAGGCGCGCAACGCGTCGATTCGCTCGGCCATGACGACCGAGAGGGGCGATGTGCTGCAAAGCGTATCGACCAGATCCTCGGTCCGAAGCGGCTCCTGCCGAGCCGCCGCAGCGTAAACGGCAGAGACCACTGCCTGCTCGATTTCGGCGCCCGAGAAACCTTCACTGGTTGCGGCCAGTGCGGGCAGGTCAAACGCTTCGACTGGCAGCTCGCGACGGGTCAGGTGAATGGCGAATATGTCGGCCCGGACGTCCTCGCCGGGAAGATCGACGAAGAACATCTCGTCAATCCGCCCCTTGCGAATCAGCTCCGGCGGCAGCTGCGAAACATCGTTAGCAGTTGCCACCAGAAATACCCGGCTTTTCCGCTCGGCCATCCATGTCAGCAAAGTGCCGAGCAGACGGCGGGAAACGCCCGACTCTCCGGTATCCGGCGCAAGCCCTTTCTCGATCTCGTCGATCCACAGCACGCAGGACTCCATCGTGTCTGCCAGCTGCAACGCTTCGCGGAGGTTCTTTTCCGTTTCGCCGATGTACTTGTCATAGAGGCAGGCGAAGTCCAGCCGCAGCAATGGCAACCCCCAGACGCCCGCCACCGACTTGGCAGCCAGGCTCTTTCCCGCCCCCTGCACACCGACAAGCAGCAGCCCCTTGGGCACATCGATACCAACTCCAGCGGTGAAGGTCTGCTGCCGCTCATTGAGCCAGCTTTTGAGGGACCTCAGCCCACCCACCTCGGAAAAATGCGCGGTCTCGTATTCGAAGCTGAGCACGCCATTCATGCCAAGCAAGCCGAATTTAGCGTGATTCAGCACCGGAAGGTCATCGCGCGTGATCGCGCCATCGTCATGGATAAGCTTGCGGGCCAGCTGCCGCGCCTCGGCGTATGTCGTGCCGCGAAGGTTCCTGACTACCTGCTCAAGCGTCTGATTGTCGGTCCGCACGCGCTTGCCCTGGTTCTGCTCGCTCCACTTTGCCGCCTCTTCTCTGACGATGGCCATGAGCTGCTCGGCAGAGGGCATACTCAGGCTGAGTCTTGAAGCCAGGCGGCGCAATTCCGGCGGGAGTGTCAGCGCGTGGCTCACCAGCAGCACGGTCGGCGCCGACTCATCATGATTCATCGCGAGCATTTTCAACTGACGAACCACTCTGGGCGAGTCGAGAAAAGGGTGCAGATCGCAGAGCACATACAAGGACGGCTGGTTGTCGCGGCGTATCCGCTCGAGCGCCTTGTCCGGGTCGGCGGTCTCTTCCGACGCGTCGAGATCGCTGCCGAAGCCCAGCCGCCGTAATCCCTCGACGTGATTCCAGGTGTACCAGGTCTGGGCTCGCTTGATGGCGAGCATGCCGATTGCCTCCAGCACCCTCGACTCTTCCCAGGTCTCCACGAGGATGAGCCTGACGCGGGAGTCGAGCAGCAGCGCGAGGTCGTGAATATCGTTTTTCACAGCGATTTCCTTTCTTCCATGAAGGGCGGCACGGTTTCAATCCGGACGCGGTCTAGTACACTGAAATGCTCAACCGAAACGAGGACGACCCGTGGACTGTCTGTTCTGCAAGATAACCGAGGGAAAAATCCCGGCAAAGAAGATTTTCGAGGACGACCAGGTATTGGCGTTCCACGACATCAACCCGCAGGCCCCGGTGCATTTTCTGGTGATTCCGAAAAAGCACATCGCTACGCTCAACGACGTCACCGAAGCAGACCGTGAACTGGTGGGACATATGGTCTACGTGGGCCAGAAACTGGCGCTGGAACTAGGCTGCGAAGCTGGCTTTCGCACCGTTTTCAATTGCAAGGAAATGGGCAGCCAGACGGTCTATCACATCCATCTTCACGTCCTCGGTCAGCGCCAGATGGGCTGGCCGCCGGGTTGACCCAGCGCAAGGCATCCTCCGGTCGTTCGGGATAACCTGCGGCCATTTTTCACGGAGCACAGCATGACCACACGCCGCCATACCTTTGTAGACCGCCTGCTGATCCAGGCCGATCAGTCGCTGCGCACCCTGGTGCCCGGCGCCGCCCTGGCCAACCGCCCTTCCCCGGCATTGCCGCTGGCGGACCATGCCTTACCCGAGACCGAGCGCCGCCGGGTCGCCGGGCTGATGCGCATCAACCATACCGGGGAAGTGTGTGCCCAGGCGTTGTATCAGGGGCAGGCGCTGACAGCGAAACTGCCTGACATTCGCAGAAAGATGGAGCAGGCAGCGGAAGAAGAGATCGATCATCTCGCCTGGTGTGAACAGCGTCTAAAGGAATTGAACAGTCATCCGAGCGTATTCAATCCGCTGTTCTACGGGGTGTCGTTCGGTCTGGGAGCGGTAGCAGGCCTGGTCAGCGACCGCGTAAGCCTCGGCTTCGTGGCGGCGACAGAGCAGTTAGTCGAGCGGCATCTGGATGATCACCTGACCCGCCTGCCGGTTGACGATGCGCGGTCGCGGGCGATTCTCGAGCAGATGCGCGACGATGAAATCCAACATGGCAACCAGGCGCTGGCCGCCGGCGGCGTGCGCTTCCCGGCGCCGGTCAAGGCAGCCATGACGTTGATGTCGAAGGTCATGACCACCGCAACCTACCGGGTGTGAATCAGTCGATATCGACGATTTCGTAGTCGTGCGTGATCTCCACCCCGGCGCGACCGAACATGATCGATGCCGAGCAGTACTTTTCAGCAGACAGCTCCACCGCGCGCTTGACGTGCGCTTCCTTCAGACCTTTGCCGGTCACCACGAAGCGCACGTGTATGCGGGTGAAGACCTTCGGCTCGGCCTCGGCACGCTCCGCCTCCAGCAGGGTGTGGACGTCGCGGATATCCTGGCGGGCCTTCTTGAGGATGCTGACGACGTCGTAACTGGCGCAGCCACCGAGGCCGATCAGCACGGTCTCCATCGGACGCACGCCCATGTTGCGCCCACCGGCGTCAGGCGGTCCGTCCATCACTACCGTATGGCCACTACCCGACTCACCGAGAAACATGGCGCCGTCGACCCACTTGATATGTGCTTTCATCCGCTTCTCCGGCAGGGTAAATTCGCTATTCAGAGGCCGGGCAGAATACCACAGCCATATGAGGCAGAGTGCCGCTATGGCCACGACCGGCAAAACTGGACATAATCAGTTTTGGTCTCAATACGAGGCTCTCTCTAACGACCCGCATCAATGGTACGCTCGAAAAATAAGAAGTCTGCAAGCCTTCCACCCGCCCTGCCCGGCTGGCTTGACAAGCTTCACTGCCAGGGACACATGTAATGGTTGCAATCGCGCTGACACCGAAAATCAAGAATCTCGACGCCTACCTCGCTCACTGTCACCGCCGCAAATTCGCCGCCCGCAGCACCATCATCCACGCCGGAGACGCTTCAGACAGCCTGTTCTTCATCGTCAAAGGCTCGGTCACCATTCTCATCGAGGATGAACACGGTCGCGAAATGATCATCGCCTACCTCAACCAGGGGGACTTCTTCGGCGAGATGGGCCTGTTCGACCAGTCCGCGGCGCAACAGGACCGCAGTGCCTGGGTTCGGGCGAAAACCGAATGCGAAGTTGCGGAAGTCAGCTACGCGAAATTTCGCGAGCTCAGCCAGCGCGATCCCGACCTGCTGTACGCAGTCGGCCGGCAGATGGCCGAACGGTTGCGCAACACGACGCGCAAGGTCGGCAACCTCGCCTTCCTCGATGTGACCGGGCGCGTTGCCGGCAGCCTCCTCGAGTTGTGCAAGCAGCCGGACGCCATGACCCATCCCGACGGCATGCAGATCAAGATCACCCGCCAGGAGATCGGTCGCATCGTCGGTTGCTCGCGGGAGATGGTTGGTCGCGTCCTCAAGAGCCTCGAAGAGCAGGGTCTGATCGAGGTCAAGGGCAAGACCATGGTGATCTACGGTACCCGCTGAACTGCAGCGTGCCGAGGGCTCATGTACAATCGCCTGGATAACATTCCGATGGCGAGGCGAATATGGGCTTGAACAACCAGTGGATGCAGCGCGACATCTCAGTCCTGTGGCATCCCTGCACCCAGATGAAGGATCACGAGCACATGCCGGTCATCCCCGTTCAGCGGGGAGAAGGCGTATGGCTTCACGACTTCGAAGGTAACCGCTATCTGGACGCGGTCAGCTCCTGGTGGGTCAACATCCTCGGGCACGCCAACCCCTATATCAACGAGCGTATCAAGCAACAGCTCGACACTCTTGAACACGTAATCCTCGCCGGTTTCACCCACCCCGCCGTGGTCGAGCTGTCTGAGCGTCTGGTCGCCATGACGCCAGCGCCGCTGACGCGCTGCTTCTATGCCGACAATGGCTCGTCCTGTATCGAAGTCGCGTTGAAGATGAGCTTTCATTATTGGCTGAACAAGGGTCAGCCGAAGAAGAAGCGATTCATCACACTCTCCAACAGCTACCACGGCGAAACGCTCGCCGCACTGGCCGTTGGCGACGTTGCGCTATACAAGTCGACCTATGCACCGCTGCTCATGGACGTGATCACCGTGCCGTCGCCCGATTGCTACGAGCGTGACGCCGGGGCAACCTGGGAAGAACACAGCCGACTGATGTTCGAGCACATGGAACGGGCGCTGGCGGAAAACCACGAAGAAGTCGCCGCGGTTATCGTTGAGCCGTTGATTCAATGCGCGGCCGGAATGCGGATGTACCACCCGGTTTACCTGAAACTGCTGCGCGAAGCCTGCGACCGCTACGGCGTGCATCTGATACATGATGAAATTGCCGTCGGCT
This sequence comes from Halopseudomonas xinjiangensis, assembly GCF_900104945.1. Classification (NCBI taxonomy): domain Bacteria; kingdom Pseudomonadati; phylum Pseudomonadota; class Gammaproteobacteria; order Pseudomonadales; family Pseudomonadaceae; genus Halopseudomonas; species Halopseudomonas xinjiangensis. The sequence goes on from NZ_LT629736.1 coordinate 2,770,038, forward strand.
TCGGGCGTACCGGAACGCTGTTCGCCTGCGAGCAGGCAGACATTGCGCCGGATTTCCTCTGTCTATCCAAGGCCTTGACCGGAGGTTATCTGCCGATGGCGGTGTGCCTGACCACCGACACCGTGTACGAGGCCTTTTACGACGACTACGAAACCATGCGAGCCTTCCTGCATTCGCATAGTTATACCGGCAACCCTCTGGCCTGCGCTGCGGCGCTCGCCACGCTCGAACTGCTCGAGCAGAACAACGTGATCGAGGCCAACAAGGTCCTGTCCGCGCATATGGCCAAAGCCACCGCACATTTCGTCGACCATCCACACGTGGCCGAAGTACGGCAGACCGGAATGGTGTTGGCCATCGAAATGGTCAAGGACAAGGACAGCAAAACGCCCTACCCCTGGCAGGAGCGCCGCGGTATTCGCGTCTATCAGCACGGCCTGAAGAACGAAGCGTTGCTGCGCCCGTTGGGCAGTGTGGTGTATTTCATGCCGCCGTATGTGATCACGCCGGACCAGATCGACCATCTGGCCGCGGTCGCCTGGGAAGGGATTCAACTGGCTACGCGGGACTGAGCGATGCGCGTGTCGCGGTTCTATCTTGATGCGCCCCTGAGCGAGGGCGAACACCTGCTCGAAGGCGACCTGGCCCATTATGTCGGCCGGGTGCTTCGCCTCAGCCCGGGCGCTTCGGTACAAATTTTCAACGGCAGTGGCCAGGAGTGGCCAGGACAGGTCCTTCAGGTGGGCAAGCGCGAGGTACAGGTGTCGCTGAAACCGGCGGTACCGGGACTTGCCGAGTCTTCGCTGAAGGTCCACCTGGGACAGGCGTTATCGCGCGGCGAGAGGATGGACTGGGCCATTCAGAAGGCGGTCGAGCTGGGGGTGAGCGAGATCACTCCGCTGTTTACCGAGCGCTGCGAAGTGAAACTGCAGGGCGAGCGCGCCGACAAGCGTCAAAGCCACTGGCAGCAGATCGCGATCAGCGCTTGCGAACAGTGCGGGCGCAGCGTGGTGCCCCCCGTGCATCCTCCGCAACCTCTCGACGCCTGGCAGGGCTCGCTTGATGCCGACCTGAGACTGGTTTTGCATCACCGCACCGATCAAGACCTCACGCAGGTAAGCTCGCCCCGAAAACTGGCGGTGCTGATCGGGCCGGAAGGCGGCCTGTCCGAGGAAGAAATCGAGCGTTCGATCGCACAGGGCTTCGTCGCTGCGCGCTTCGGACCGCGCGTTCTGCGCACCGAAACCGCTCCGATCGTGGCTTTGAGCATTGCCCAGCATCTGTGGGGCGACTTGTAACGCCCGGCTTGCCGGCGTCTCAATCAGGAATGACCATGGACTTGATGCAGGCTGCGCTGATCGCCATTGGCGGCTTTGCTGCTGGCGCGATGAATGCGCTGGCCGGCGGCGGCACCTTTTTCTCATTCCCGACGTTGCTGGCGGTCGGCATCGCGCCCGTGACAGCCAATGCCACCAACGCCGTTGCGCTCTGGCCGGCGAGTGTCTCGGCAGCGCTGGCGCTGCGTCCGGAGCTGCGGCGGTTGTCGCTGCGTCACTATCTCGTACCACTGATGGCAGCGGCAGCCATCGGCGGGCTGGTCGGTGGCGTACTGCTTCTACTGACCAGTAACCAGCTGTTCTACCGGCTGGTGCCGTGGCTGCTGCTCCTGGCAACCCTGCTGTTCACGTTCAGTCCCTGGCTGGGCAGACAAGTGGCCAGACTCGATTCCGGCCAGGGTCGGCGCGAGCATCTCACTGTCACCGGCTTCTTTGCGCAACTGGCGGTATCGCTCTACGGGGGCTTCTTCGGCGCAGGAATGGGCATCATGATGATTGCCAGTCTGGCGATTTCCGGGCATACCCAGATCGTCCGCATCAATGCGATCAAGAGCCTGATGTCCTCGGTCATCTACAGTGTCGCGGCGCTGACCTTCATCATTGCCGGCGCGGTACACTGGCCGGCGCTTGGCATCATGTTGCTGGGCACGGTCAGCGGTGGTTACTGTGGCGGACTCATCGCCCGCTGGCTGCCCAATGTCTGGCTGCGACGCGTGGTGACCGCTATCGCCTGGGGACTGACCCTTTATTATTTCCACGACGTATACGCTTGATTGATTCCCCGGGTCGGCTTGGGTAATGTTCGCCGGAACCGACCCGCCCAGATTACCGAGGTAAACGCATGGCCCGGAAGAAACCAGTGGATTTCGAACAGTCGTTGAGCGAGCTCCAGGCGCTGGTCGAGCGACTGGAAAGCGGCGACCTGAGCCTTGAGCAATCGCTGACCGCATTCGAGCAGGGCGTGGCCCTCACCCGGGACTGCCAGCAGGCGCTCACACTGGCTGAACAGAAGGTGCAGCAACTGATCGAGCAGAACGGTGCGCTGACCACGACGCCCTTCGACGGCGATGCCGAATGAGCGGATTTGTCGGCTACTTGCAGCAATGCCAGCAGCGCATCAATCTCGAGCTGACCCAACGCCTGCACAATCAGCATCCCCGCCTTGAGCGCCTGTACGACGCGATGCGCTACAGCGTCACCATGGGTGGCAAGCGCGTCCGCCCATTGCTCGCATACGCCAGTTGCGAAGCGCTTGGCGGTTCTGCCGAACAGGCCGACACCGCCGCCGCTGCGGTTGAGCTGATCCACGCCTATTCCCTGATCCATGACGACCTGCCCGCTATGGACGATGACGATCTGCGTCGCGGTCAGCCGACCTGTCACAGAGCCTACGACGAGGCGACCGCGATTCTTGCCGGCGATGGCCTGCAGGCGCTGGCGTTCGACTGGCTTGCACAGGAGTCGCGCTATGCCGCGGAGACCCGTCTGGAGATGATCCGCACGCTTGCCGGAGCCGCCGGGCCGCAGGGCATGGTCGGCGGCCAAGCGATTGATCTCGCCGCCGTCGGACACAAGCTCGATCTGGCAACACTGGAAGACATGCACCTACACAAAACGGGCGCGCTGATCAGCGCAGCAGTGCAACTGGGAGCACTGGCCAGCCAATACGCCACCGATGACCAGCTGCAAACCCTGCGCCGCTACGCTCGCGCCATCGGCCTGGCATTTCAGGTCCAGGATGACATCCTCGATGTGCAAAGCGACACCGCCACGCTGGGCAAACAGCAAGGCGCAGACATCGCCCGCGACAAACCGACCTATCCTGCCCTGCTCGGCCTCGAACAGGCGCAATCCCTGGCACTGCATTTGCGTGACGAAGCACTCGCTGCGATCGAGTGTTTCGGCCCTGATGCTGCTCGCTTGCGTGAACTTGCCGACTATATTGTGCAGAGACGCTTCTGATTGTGGCGCGCCTGCAATGCATGGCGGGAGCTGACAGGGGCCTGCCGGTACGCGCCGGGCACCCGCGGTTGGGCAACGCGAGCCAATCGGGTAAACTGCCGGTTTGATTTTTCGCCAGCTCGCTGGCACCCAGAGTGCAGTATCGATGCCGAGTACCTTTCACGACATACCGCGCGAGCGTCCCAGCACACCGCTTCTGGACAGCATCGACGACACCGCCACGCTGCGCCGGCTGGATGAAGCCAGCCTGCTCGTGCTCGCTGATGAGTTGCGCGCGTTTCTCCTGTGGAGCGTAGGCCAGACCGGCGGTCATTTCGGTGCCGGGCTCGGCGTGATCGAACTCACCGTTGCCTTGCATTACGTCTATAACACGCCGGCCGATCGCCTGGTCTGGGATGTCGGTCATCAGGCCTACCCGCACAAGATCCTTACAGGTCGTCGCGAACAGATGAAAACGCTGCGCCAGAAGGATGGCCTGGCTGCCTTTCCCCGCCGCAGCGAGAGCCCCTATGACACTTTCGGTGTCGGACACTCGAGTACTTCGATCAGCGCCGCGATGGGCATGGCGGTTGCGGCGCGCCTACGCGGCCTCGATCAGCGCACCGTTGCCGTGATCGGTGACGGAGCGCTGACGGCGGGGATGGCATTCGAAGCCCTCAACCACGCATCGGACGTTGAACCGGACATGCTGGTGGTGCTCAACGACAACGACATGTCCATCTCGCGCAATGTCGGCGGCCTCTCCAACTATCTGGCAAAGATCCTTTCCAGCCGCACCTACTCGCATATGCGCGAGGGCAGCAAAAAGGTACTTTCGAAGATTCCGCAGGCGTGGGAACTGGCGAGGCGCACCGAGGAGCATGCCAAAGGCATGCTGGTGCCAGGCACCATGTTCGAGGAGCTTGGCTGGAACTACATCGGGCCGATCGACGGACACGATCTGCCGACTCTGATTACCACGCTGGCGAATATGCGCAAGCTCAAAGGGCCGCAGCTTCTTCACGTCATCACGCAGAAAGGCCGGGGATTTTCGCCAGCCGAGGCCGATCCGATCGGCTATCACGCCATCACCAAGCTCGAGCCCAAGCCGGTCGCAGCGACCTCCACCAGCGCCAGCAAGCCGAAGTTTTCGAATGTCTTCGGCCAATGGCTGTGCGACATGGCCGCGCATGACAAGCGCCTCGTCGGCATCACCCCGGCGATGAAAGAAGGCTCCGACCTGATCGCTTTCAGCGAGCGTTTTCCTGATCGCTACTTCGACGTCGCAATCGCCGAACAGCATGCGGTGACGTTGGCCGCGGGTATGGCCTGCGAAGGCATGAAGCCGGTAGTGGCGATTTACTCGACCTTCCTGCAGCGTGCATACGATCAACTGGTGCACGACGTCGCCGTGCAGAATCTCGATGTGCTGTTCGCCATCGATCGCGCGGGCCTGGTGGGTGAAGACGGTCCGACTCATGCCGGCAGCTTCGACCTTTCCTACCTTCGGTGTCTGCCAAACATGGTCATCATGGCCCCGGCGGACGAGAACGAAACGCGACAAATGCTCAGCACCGGCTTTCTGTTCTCAGGTCCCGCGGCCGTTCGCTACCCGCGAGGCACCGGTCCGGGCGTGGCGATCGATCCGGCGCTGGAGTCCTTGCCGATTGGGAAGGGCGTGATTACCCGTCAGGGTAGGTCGGTAGCGATACTCTGCTTTGGCACCCTCCATGCCAACGCCTTGACCGCAGCGGCCTCGCTGGATGCTACAGTCGCCAATATGCGTTTCGTCAAACCCCTGGATACCGATCTGGTGCGCCAGCTCGCCGAGCAACACGATCTGCTGGTGACGGTAGAAGAAAACGCGGTCATGGGCGGCGCTGGGAGCGCGGTCAACGAATGGTTGCTCGCCGAAGGCATCAGCAAGCCCGTGCTGAACCTCGGCCTGCCGGACGTCTACGTCGAACACGCCAAACCGTCCGAAATGCTGGTTGAGTGCGGCCTCGACGCGGCCGGTATCGAGCGCTCCATCCGCACACGTCTCGCATCGATCGGCAAGCCAGCCATCAAGCAGGCTTGACCCTCTAACGGCAAACCCCTAGAGTCGCCCGGCTTTCCAATCGCAGGGTGCCCGGCCAAGGCCGGGTGAAACGGGAAGTCGGTGCAACCCCGACGCTGCCCCCGCAACGGTAAACGATCGCAGGTCTGACCTGCAGAGCGCGTCACCAGCCACTGTGCTTCGGCATGGGAAGGCAACGCGCTTGAAGTCGTGAGTCCGGAGACCGGCCCTGACGATTGCTGAGGTGACGCGGAGGGCGCCACCGGTCAGCGCAGGCGTGCGGCCGCCCTCCAGGACGCCCCATTTCTGCCGACTTTCGCCCTCCTCAAAAGATTCTTTTGAGGATATATATGAACAAGCCCCTGATTTTCATTCCCGCACTGCTGAGCTCGAGCCTGGCTGTAGCGGCCGACTCGATCGCCCTGAGCGACACCATCGTTACTGCATCGCGGCAGCCGCAGCCCGCCAGTAGCAGTACCGCAGCCAGTAGCATTTTCACCCGTGCCGACATTGAGCGCCTGCAGCCCTACAGCGTAGCCGACCTGTTGCGCCGCGTTCCGGGTGCTTCAATCACCAGCAATGGCGGACTTGGCAGCCTGACGACGCTTTCGCTACGCGGGACCAGCGCTACGCAAAGCCTGGTTCTGATCGACGGTCAACGCATTGGCAGCGCCTCGGCCGGGCAGCCCAGCCTGGAATTTATCAACGTCGAGAACATCGATCGAATCGAGGTCATACGCGGTCCACGCTCCGCCATATACGGTTCGGATGCCATTGGTGGGGTCGTGCAGATTTTCACGCGCCAAGGCGAGCCCGGGCTCAGACCACGCGTGAAGCTCGGTATTGGCAGCAACCAGACCTACACTCGCAGCCTGGCGCTTTCCGGAGGCGACGAACGTACCACTGTCGACATCGGTGGGACCCTCAACGAGACTGCCGGCATCGACCGCACCCGGCACAATGCCGGCGGCGACGAAGACCGCGACGGTTATCGCAACGAAGCGTACAACCTCAGCGTAAGACATTGGATTACCGATACGTTGGATGTGGGTCTGCGGCTCAACGAGCAATCGGGCAATACCGAGTACGACCTGTTCGGCAACCCGGAAGACGACTTTCGCCTGAGCACTGTCTCGACCCACCTTCAATGGCAAGCCAACCGGGTCTGGACCGCAAGGTTGGAGGCAGGCCACGTCGAGGATAAGCGCGACAGCCTGTATGACTTTGCCAGCTATACCTACAACACCTACCGCGACTCCGCCAGCTGGTTGAATACGCTGAAGCTCAGCGACGCTCATCAACTGCAGACCGGGCTCGACTGGTATGAGGACCGGCTCCGCAGCAATTCGGAATTCACGCGGACCGAGCGCTACAACCGGGCAGCCTTCGCCCAGTACCGCTTCAGCGGAGAGCGCATCAGTGCCGAACTGGGCTGGCGGCACGACGATAGCGAACAATTCGGTCACGCCAACACTCGCAATGCGGCGTTGATCGTGCCACTCGCCAACGGTCAGCAGCTGGTCGCATCCTATGGCGAAGGCTTTCGCGCCCCGACATTCAACGACCTTTACACGGCGTACGGCGCCAACCCCCTCCTCGACCCGGAATGGTCGAAGAGCTACGAACTGCAGTGGCGCGGAGAGGTGGATGAAACCTCGCTGCAGGTGGCGGCATTTCGCACCGATATCGAGGATATGATTCTGCTGGACCCGTTCTACGTGGCGCAGAACATTTCCCAGGCTCGTATTCACGGACTCGAGCTGAGCGCGACCAGAGATGTACTGGGTTGGCAAACCACTGCGTCAGCCGCCTGGCTGGATCCACGTGAGCGCGGCACCGGCAGGCAACTGCCCCGCCGGGCCAAACGCACGTTGAGCCTCGACGCGGACCGCCAGTTCGGCAATATCGGCGTTGGGTTCACCATCATCGCCAACAGCCAGCGATACAACGACAGGGCCAATCAACAGGAGCTGTCAGGTTTCGGCACGCTGGAAGCCAGAGCAAGCTGGCGGATGCTGCCCTCCCTGCGCTGGGACCTGGCCATCAGCAATCTTCTGGAACGCGACTATCGACTGGCTAACTATTCCTACGCCGGGCGCACATACGCCTATCAGGAAGAACAGCTCAACGCCCGACTATCAATGACCTGGACGCCGACCCTGTAAAAACAGCGGGCAGCCGCGCGCATCTGCTTGATGCGGCGGCCTGCGCCAGGTTGCCTCTGGGAACAGGGCCGGGGCGGGGCTAGCGCTTTTGGTCAGCCGCAGGGTGCGCTCTGCCCGCAGCGAGCAGGCCGCACAGCTCTGCTACCCCGCGAGCAATCGCAGGGGTCGGCCTGACCAAGGCGTCGCTGTGCAGCGCATACAACCTGTCATGCCGCACCGCCGGAAGTTGCGGATAAGCGGACCACCGCTCCAGCCAACCAGCCGCCTGGCTCCTCTCTTCCGCCAGCGCGAGGATCACATCCGGCTGCGCCGCCAGCACCGCCTCGACACTGATCTGCGGTGCCAGTCCGGGTAACGACGCAAACACATTGCGCGCACCGCAATGTCTCAGCACATCGCTCAGAAGCTGCTCACCAGCCACAGTAAAGATCGGTTCCCTCCACAACTGTACGAACACGTCCGGCCCTTCGCCCGGCGAGCTTCTGAGCGAACTGGACAACTGCACTCGATAGGCTGTGCTCAGCGCTTGAGCTCGCTCGCGCTCACCGAGCAGGTCGCCCAAAGCGAGAGTCATGCGGTCGATAGCCTGCAGCGTCTGCGGATCGAAACGCCGCACTGCGATACCGAGCGACTCGAGACGAGTCAGCAGTTCGGGGGAATTTCCTGAGGTCCATCCCAGCACCAGGTCGGGACGCAGCGTGACTATGCGTTCAAGGGACAGGGACTGGTGGGCACCCACACGCTGCACGCCGTCCAGTTCGCCGGGAAGGGATTGGTCATCGAGCACACCGACAAGCCTGGCTTCGGCCTCGAAAAGCAGCACCATGTCGGTGAGAAAAGGCGCCAGGCTGACGATGCGCTCGGCTGCGGACGTTGGCAGGCTGAGGCACAGCACAGCGCCCAGCAGCCACCCACGCATTACTTGACCCAGGCAGACGGCGGTCGATAGAGCAACATGATGCCCTGCGTGGCAAGAACCAGCAGGACCAGCGGGACAATCTCAGCGGTGCACACGTAATGCAGTATGCCGATCCAGCCGGGGAGCTTGGCATGCAACAGCCCCAGCAATTGCTGGTGATGCAGACGACTCCATGCGTCTTCGGCGGTTGGCGAGGCACTCTGTGCGTCGGCTTCGATCAGCGCCCGCTTGTATTGGCGGAAGCGCCACAGGGTCGGCGCGACGCTGGCCAGGCCGACGATGAACAGCGGCATCGCACCCTCGGGCCAGGCGGGTTCCCAGTCGCCAAGAAACCATACCAGAGCGACCGGCAGAATCAGCGAGGCTGCGCACTGCATGCGCCAGTTGCGCTGCAGAGCCTGCCAATGGGTGCGAGCTTCAGCCATCACTCCACCTCGGCCTGATGCAGATTACCCAGCAGATGTCCGAGCTTGCCTGCTTTGGTTGCCAAGTACTTGCTGTTGTGGGGATTCTGGCCAAACTGCAGCGGCAGGCGGTCGGCGACACCGATGCCGATATCTTTCAACGCGTTGACCTTGCGTGGATTGTTGGTCAGAAGCTTGAGACTGGTGATACCCAGATGATCGAGCATCGGCTTGCAGATCGCGTAGTCACGCTGATCGGCACCGAAGCCGAGTTGCACGTTGGCCTCGACGGTATCGGCGCCGTTGTCCTGCAGATGATAGGCACGGATCTTGTTCATCAGTCCGATGCCACGCCCTTCCTGGCGTAGATACAACAAGGCGCCGCGACCCTCTGCGGCGATTGCTTTTAGCGCAGCTTCGAGCTGGAAACCACAATCGCAGCGCAGGCTGAACAGGGCATCGCCGGTCAGGCATTCGGAATGCAGGCGGCCGAGAACCGGCTGGCCGTCAGCGACGTCACCCATGGTCAGCACGACGTGTTCCTTGCCGGTGCCGGGTTCGAGGAATCCATGCATGGTGAACGTGCCCCACTGGGTGGGGAGCTGGGATGACGCAACAAAGGTGACTGGCACACCAATCTCCTGTCTGACCGCTTGAAAAGGGGGGCTATATTAGCAGGTGCGGCCGGTGGCGGCGACGCTCTCGCCCGGATGAATATCGGCACATGGCCGGCGGCCCCCAAAGCTCGTCAAAAACGCTGCTCCAACACCAGCACCGTACCCTGGTCTTCCATCCGTACCCTACGCAGGTAGCTCATCCCCAACAACACTTCCACCGGAAAGGCGCCTTCCAGAACCAGTCCATCGACGTTGCTGAGTTCGATGTTGCCGACTTTCACCCGCGCCAGACTCACCCGGTAGCCGGACACCTGTCCGCTGGCGGTGGTCGCCTTTATCGGGGTGCCGTCCAGCTTGTAGTCGACCCCTAGGCGTCGCGCCTGGTCGGAGTTCATCGCTACGCTGGTGGCACCGGTATCGACCATGAAAGAAACGCCCTGGCCGTTGACCGAACCACTGGTCCGGTAGTGACCGCCGGCGCTACGGGGAATACTCACCCGCACTTTCTCGCGGTCGGTATAGGCTTCGCTGTAATCGGTTTCCAGACCGAACTCACGGAGCTGACCATCCACACGCAGGGTCGCACTACGGCTGTTGGCGGTTACCAGTTCGACGCCCTGAGGACCGGGCCGACCCGCCCGCAACATGTGACGTTTACCGTCTACGGTGACTACCGCAGTATCATTGAACAGGCCGACCACCCGTACGTCAGGTGGGGCTGCCATCACAACAGATGCGCAAGCCAGTGAACTCAAGAGCAGTGTCGAGCAGATGGTTTTCATGATGGAGCGTTCCCTTGCCAGCCGGTCTATCACGTTAGCCATGCCGCCAGCCGCTGTCCAGGGGTCTAGAGGCGGGCGACCAGAAGCTCGGCGAGCCACAGTACACCGAGCGTCATGAAGCCGGCGAGAATGTCGTCCAGCATGATACCCAGCCCGCCACCGACCCGCTTGTCTACCCAACCGATAGGCCACGGCTTGAGAATGTCGAACAGGCGGAACAGCACGAAGCCAGCGACCAACCACGACCAGCCCACCGGCGCCAGCCAGAGCGCGATCCATACGCCGACAAACTCATCCCAGACGATTCCGCCATGATCATGCACGCCAAGATCATCAGCGGTGCGCTGACACAACCAGATGCCGAACAAGGTCGCAACCAGAATTACCGCGGCATAGCCAGCCACGGAAAACTGCTGCCAGAGCAGAATGAACGGCATGGCCGCCAGCGTGCCCCAGGTGCCAGGGGCGCGAGGTGCTGCGCCGCTACCGAATCCGAAGGCGAGAAAATGCACCGGATTACGCCATACCGAGGCTGGGACCGGCTCGTGCGATTCAGACACTGCAACCTCCAAAATGCTGATAGCCCGGCGCTCCGGAATAGGTCTCCAGGCCGTCGCCCCGATCGAGCCAGACACCTTCGCCACCGACGACCCGACCGATTACCGTAACCGGCCAGCCGGCAGCCCGCCAGACGTTGAGCTGCGGCTCACTGGCGCGTGGCAGTGTGAACAGCAAGACGTAGTCGTCGCCGCCGCTGAGCATCCAGGCGTCCCGCTGAGCGGCAGGCCAACAGCCCAGCGCAGAGGACAACGGTAGATCGGCAAGCCGGATTTGCAGGCCGACGCCGCTCTCTTCGGCCAGGTGTCCGGCATCAGCCAACAGGCCGTCGGACACGTCCAGCCCAGCGCTGGCTACCTTTGCCAGCTCCAGACCGAACTCCCAGTGCACCTGCGGAGACCAGAAGCGGCGCCGCAGGTAGTCACGGTCGGCTTCGGTCAGACCGGCAGGCAGATCCTGGCCGGTCACGACGGCAAGGCCCGCCGCGCCGTCACCCAGAGGGCCGCTTATGCACAGCAAGTCGCCCGGATGCGCACCGTCCCGGCGCATCTCCGCCCCGCTGGCCACCTCACCGAAAACGGTTACGCCTATGTTCAACGGACCACGGGTGGTATCGCCGCCGATCAATGACATGCGCAAGTCACCCGCAGCGCAGGCGAGGCCCCTGGAGAAACCTTCCAACCAGGCCTCGTCAGTCCGCGGCAAGGTCAGCGCCAGCGTAAACGCCACCGGACGGGCAGCCATGGCCGCCAGATCACTGGCCGCCACGGCAAGCGCTCGGTAGCCAAGATCAGCGGAGATGTAATCGGAGGGAAAATGAACGGATTCCACCATCGAATCGGTGGAGATGACACTACGGTAACCCGGGCGGACGTTGAGCAAGGCGGCGTCATCACCTATGCCCAGCGCCACCATCTGGCGATCACCGGCCTGTTCGAGGGCCTTGCTGCGAAAGAACCGGCGGACCAGCTCGAATTCACCCATTGGCATGCCGGCTCTCCCTTGACTGTCAGCGTCCTCGCCGGGCGGCGTTGACCTCGACGCTGCGCAACGACGGCGCCAGCTTGTCGAGAATACCGTTGACGTATTTGTGGCCATCGGTGGCACCGAAAATCTTCGCCATTTCGATGCCTTCGTTGATGACTACCTTGTAGGGCACGTCGATACGCTTAAGCAACTCATAGACGCCGATGCGCAAAATCGCCAACTCAACCGGATCAACTTCTTTCACTGGCCGGTCGAGGACTTTACCCAGCTGCTCGTCGATCTCGTCGAGCGAGCGCGGCACACCGGTCAGCAGCTCGTGAAAGTAAGCACCGTCTACCTTGGCGAAGTCGTTGTCGGTACGAAACTGAGCCTCGATATCCGACAGAGGCAGGTCGGCGATCTGCCAGGAATACAGGGCCTGTACGGCAAAGCTGCGTGCTTTGCGGCGCGCGGACGCCTTGGGGCGCCCGGCTTCGGCCGGACGTTGCTCGGAATCGGACACTTAAGCCCCCAATTGCTTGATGACGCTGACCATTTCGAGAGCCGACATGGCGGCTTCTGCGCCCTTGTTGCCGGCCTTGGTGCCCGAGCGCTCGATGGCTTGCTCGATGCTGTCTACGGTCAGCACACCGAAGGCTACTGGAATACCGTATTCCAGCGACACGGCGCCGGTGCCCTTGACGCACTCGCCAGCGACGTATTCGAAATGCGGGGTGCCACCACGAATGACAGCGCCCAGCGTGATGATCGCATCGAACTGAGCGAGCTCAGCAACCTTCTTGACCATCAACGGAATCTCGAAGGCACCGGGAACGCGGACGATGGTGATGTCGGCTTCCTTGATGCCATGGCGCTTGAGGGTGTCGACAGCGCCGGCCACCAGGCTTTCCACCACAAAGCTGTTGAAACGGCCGACGATCAGTGCGTAGCGGCCCTGGGCAGCGATGAAATCGCCTTCGATGGTACGGATAGCAGTCATGTTCACTCTCTCTTAAAGAACCGGCTGGGCTCGTGGCTCAGCCGTGAATCGGGTGCGTTATTAGCAGGGGACGTATTCTACTACTTCCAGGTCGAACCCGGATATGGCGTTGAACTTCATCGGCGCTGACATCAGGCGCATCTTGCGTACCCCCAGGTCGCGCAGAATCTGCGAGCCGGCACCGACCGTATTGTAGGTCGCCGGACGACGCACTGGCGGCTCCTCGCCAGCCAGTTGCTTGACGTGATGCAGCAGCTCGTCGCCTTCCATGTGGCCGCCGAGCAACAACACGACACCTTGCCCTTCCTCGTTGAGTCGCGCCATCGCGGCGTGCAGCGTCCAGCGACCCTCCTGTCGAACCATGAACAGGTCGCGAAGCGGATCCATGTTATGCACCCGGACCAGCGTCGGCTCTTCCGGTTGAATTTCGCCGAGGGTCAACGCCATGTGGATAGTGCTGTCGAGGGTGTCACGAAAGGTCACCAGGTTGAAACTGCCGAGCTCGGTATCCAGCGGCTGATCGGCAACACGCTGAACGGTGCGCTCGTTGAGCAGGCGGTAGTGAATCATGTCGGCGATCGTGCCGATCTTCAGCCCGTGCTGTTCGGCGAAGGCTTCCAGCTCGGGACGTCGTGACATGCTGCCGTCCTCGTTCATGATCTCGCAGATCACGCCCGACTCGCCAAACCCGGCCATGCGAGCCAGGTCACAGGCGGCTTCGGTGTGCCCGGCACGCGCCAGCACATTGCCAGGCTGCGCCATCAACGGAAAGATATGCCCTGGGCTGACGATATCCTCGGCGACGGCATCGTGCGCAGCGGCGGCTTGAACTGTTCGCGCGCGATCAGCGGCTGAGATGCCCGTCGTCACACCCTCGGCGGCCTCGATCGACACGGTGAACTTGGTACCGAAGCCCGAGCCGTTGCGCTGAACCATCAGCGGCAGGCGCAGGCGCTCACAGCGCTCCAGGCTCATCGGCATGCAGATCAAACCGCGACCGTGGCGCGCCATGAAGTTAATATGCTCGGCACGGCAGGCCTCGGCAGCCATGATCAGATCGCCTTCGTTCTCGCGGTCCTCGTCATCCATGAGGATGACCATCTTGCCAGCGCGGATATCTTCGATCAGTTCTTCTACGGTATTGAGTTTCATCTGGCCCTCCCCGGGCACATGAATCAGGGCTTGAGGAAGCCGTTCTCGGCGAGAAAGGCCAGACTGATATCGGATTGGCTGCCGGGCTCAGCAGCCTTGTCACCGAGCAACAGGCGCTCCAGGTAACGGGCAATCACATCGACTTCCAGGTTCACCACGCAGCCTGGCTGGTAACCACCCATGATGGTTTCTTGCATGGTGTGCGGCACGATGTTCAGGTGGAATATTGCGCCATCGACGGCGTTGACCGTAAGGCTGGTACCGTCGACGGTAATCGAGCCTTTCTCGGCAATGTAGCGTGCCAGCGCTGCCGGCGCTTCGATGCGAAAATGCCAGGAGCGCGCATCCTCTTCCATCGAGACCACCTTGCCGACGCCATCGACGTGTCCGCTGACCAGGTGACCGCCCAGCCGCGAAGCCGGCGTCAAGGCTTTTTCCAGGTTGACGCGGCTGCCTGGCTTGAGGCCCGCCAGCGCGCTGCGACGCAGCGTCTCCTGGCTGACGTCAGCCCAGAAGCCATCACCCGGCAGGTCGACCGCCGTCAGGCAAACGCCATTGACCGCGATGCTGTCTCCCAGCTTCACATCAGCCAGATCGAGCTTACCGGTCTTAACATACAGACGCACGTCGCCACCCTTGGGTTGCATGGTCTGAATCTGCCCGACCGCTTCGATGATGCCTGTGAACATAGAGTGCCTCTTCTCAGATGGACGCCTAGCCGACCAATAGGCCGACGCCGTATACCGCCAGGAAGCCGAAAGCAAACGCCATCAGCAGCAGCCCGAAGCTGCGCAGGTATGTCATGAAGGTCAGGCCGGGCACTTTGCTCATCGCCACGATGCCCGCCGCGGAGCCGATTATAAGCAATGAACCACCCACACCGACAGCATAAGTCAGGCCCATCCACTCGGCAGTGGTCATCTCCAGATCCGACTTGAGCAATGCGGCAGTCAGCGGAACGTTGTCGATCAGCGCCGAAAGCAGGCCCATCAGGAAGTTCGCGCCCAGGGTCGGCATCACGTCGTACAGCGCGGTGAGCCCCTGCAACACGCCAATGAACTGCAGCATACCCACCAGCAGCAACACGCCGAGGAAGAACAGCAGCGTCTCGAACTCGATGGCGCGAATGTATTCCAGGATCGGATCGTTTTCGATGTCTTCGTTGAAGAAACGCGCCACCAGAAACATGACCGCCAGGCCGGTGAGAAAGCTCAGTACCGGCGGAATGGCGAACAGCAGGCTGCCAAGAATGGTGCCGAAAATCGTCAACAGGAAGATGCCGGCGATAACCTTGTCGACCCCGCGGATCGGCTTGAGCTCGCTTTTCTGGATCATTACCTCGCCGCTCAGACCGACCGAGAGCAGACCGGCAAGCAGCAACACGGCCAGCAAAGCCGGGAAGGCAAGTAGCAGGAGGTTGGTGATCTCTACCTTGTTGGCCAGGAAGATCATCAGCGTCGTGACGTCACCCGTGATCATCGCCACGCCGCCGGAGTTGACCGCGAAGATCACCAGCGTGGCGAAGCGCAGCGTTTTGCGCAGCTCCAGATTCAGGCTGACGACCAGCGCAATGGAGACCAGCGTAGCGGTGATGTTGTCGGCGATCGACGAAAAGACGAAGCAGAACAGACCGGTCAGAAACAGCAGCTTGCGCTCGGTTATGTGCGCCGGAAGGATCGAGTAGATGATGTTCTCGATCAGGCCTTTCTTGTTCAGATAGGCGACGAAGGTCATGGTCGCCAGCAGGAACAGCCAGAGGCTGGCGATATCGGTGATATTGTGGCTGAGCGCTGCCTGAACCTGCTCGCGAAAGGCCAGATCAGGCGCGGCGATAAACAGCACCATCCAGGCGAGCGCGCCGAAGAACAGCACCACCTTGGCCTTGTTTACATGTATGACTTCTTCGAACACGACACCCAGAAACGCTGCGATCGCCATCAGGATCAACAGGACCTGCACACCGCTATGCATGATGAAACACTCTCAGGAAGGAAAAATCGGTCGCGCCGTGATACGCCAGTCCCGGCCGATAGCCCGCATGTCGGTTATCTCGAGATCCATGGCACCAGCCATGTTGTCGATCGGCAACTCCAACAGCGGTCGCGCCCGGCTGCCCAGCAGCCGTGGCGCCATATAAACGATGACTTCGTCGACCAGGCCCGCCTGGAAAAACGCTCCGGCCAAACCGGCGCCGGATTCGACGAGTACTTCATTGCATTGCCGTGCGCCGAGCTCAGCCAGGAGCTCCGGCAGATCCACACGTTCACCGGCATCATCCGGCAGGGTTAGCAGCTCGGCGCCAGCGAACCCATAATCCTGCTCGCGCCCACGCACACCGCGGCACACCACGAGAATCGGGCCCGGCTCACGAAACAGGCGACTATCCAGCGGAACACGCATACGACCATCGATCAGCACGCGCAGCGGTAGTCGGGCTGCTGCCGCTTCGGCCTCAGCGAGCGGCAGGCCCAGCTCGGCAGCGCGCACCGTCAGTGCCGAATCATCCTGCAGTACGCTATCGGCACCGCTGATTATCGCGCCACTACGGGCGCGCAGCCGCTGCACATCGGCGCGCGCCTCCGGCCCGGTAATCCACTTGCTTTCGCCGCTGGCCATGGCGGTGCGACCGTCAACGCTCATTGCCAGCTTCACCCGCACGTAGGGCCGGCCGGTTTGCATGCGTTTGATGAAGCCCGGATTGAGTGCGGCAGCTTCGGCCTCGAGCAAACCACAATCGGTTTCGATACCAGCGTCGCGCAACCGGGCCAGACCGCGTCCGGCGACCTGCGGATTGGGGTCCTGCATCGCAGCGACCACGCGGGCCACGCCCGCCCCGATCAGTGCATCGGCACAGGGCGGCGTCTTGCCAAAGTGGCTGCAGGGCTCGAGCGTGACGTAGGCAGTCGCCCCCTTGGCTCGGTCGCCGGCCTCGCGCAACGCATTGACTTCCGCGTGGCCTTCGCCAGCACGCTTATGCCAGCCCTCTCCAACCACCTGACCGCCATTGACCAGCACGCAGCCGACCCGCGGATTGGGCTCGGTGGTGTACAAGCCGCGCGCCGCCAGTTCCAGCGCACGGGCCATGTGCAAGCGATCCAGACGATCCTGTTCAGCCCTTGTCATCATGCTCGCGCCGGGACAGTCGTTCGATTTCCTCGCGGAACTGATTTAGATCCTGAAAGCGCCGATAGACCGAGGCGAAGCGGATATAGGCCACTTCATCAAGCTGTTTGAGCTCGTTCATGACCATCTCACCAACCACCATCGCTTTCACTTCACGTTCCCCGGTGGCACGCAGACGATGCTTGATATGGCTGATCGCCGCCTCGATCTGCTCGACGCTGACCGGGCGCTTTTCCAACGCCCTGAGCAAGCCGGCACGCAGCTTGTCTTCATCGAACGGCTGACGGCGGCCGTCCTGCTTGATCACTCTTGGCAGGACCAGCTCGGCGGTTTCGAAGGTGGTGAAGCGCTCCTGACAGGCCAGGCATTCCCGGCGGCGCCGAACCTGGTCGCCATCGGCCACCAATCGTGAATCGATCACTTTGGTGTCATGCGCACTACAGAACGGACAATGCATGGGTGGGCAATCCTGGTCACGGGAAATGAGCGCTGCACATGTTACTCCCTTGTCCGCTGCGAATAAATCGGGCCGAGCGTACAATGCACGCTTTTGCACAGAGGCCAAGCGATGCTGCGAGCGAACCTGGAAGCTGAACTGCACAGGGTGCTCAGCGAGGCGCGCCTGTGCGAATCCGCACTGCCTGGAGTGCCTGAGCTGCGGCTGTGCTTGCTGGATCCTCAGAACCTGGCGCGCGCCTTCGCAGCCGAGGAAACCCGCAGGCTGCTCGACGCTCCACCTTACTGGGGGTTTTGCTGGGGCAGCGGGTTGGCGCTGGCGCGCTGGGTACTCGACCACCCGGAAGAGGTTCGTGGCAAACGGGTTCTGGACTTTGGTAGCGGCTCGGGTGTGGTCGCGCTTGCCTGTCAACTTGCCGGGGCAGCCCAGAGTATTGCCTGCGATCTGGACGCCCCGGCACGCCAGGCCTGCGCCCTGAATGCCGAGCTGAACGGAGTCGAGCTGCAATACGCCGCCGATTATTTCGCCGTCGAAGGCGATCTTGATCTGATCATCGCCGCAGACGTGCTCTATGACAGCGACAATCGGCCATTTCTGGATCACTTCCGTCAACGCGCCGACCAGGTATTGATTGCCGACAGCCGAGTACGTGACCTGCAACACCCCGGCTATCGCAAACTGGCCATGCTGACGGGTGAGACCATCCCCGACCTTGGCGAGCCCCTGGAGTTTCGTCAGGTAGCGCTGTATCTGGCCACACCTTGATTCGATGCACGGCCGCCACCATATAGTTATCCATTGAACAACTGCCGGATCCAATCCATGAGTCAATCGCCCTACATCTTCGACGTAACCGCCGACGACTTCGACCGTTTCGTCATCGAAAACTCGTTCCACAAGGCAGTGCTGGTCGACTTCTGGGCCGACTGGTGCGCGCCCTGCAAGGCGCTGATGCCTGTGCTGACGAAAATCGTCGAGGGCATGCAGGGCGAACTGTTGCTGGCCAAGGTCAATTGCGACGAACAGGCCGCCCTGACCGAACGCTTCGGTATTCGCAGCCTGCCTACCGTCGTGCTGTTCAAGGACGGTCAACCGGTGGATGGCTTCGCCGGCGTGCAGCCTGAAAGCGCCATCCGTGCGATGGTCGAGCCCTATGCCACAGCCGCAGAACCCGCTCCTGCGCCCGAAGCGGATGTGATCGAGCAAGCGACGTCACTGCTGAACGCAGGGGAGCCCGAGCAGGCCATCGCCACGCTGGAGGCTGCGGACAACGACGCTCGCGACGAGGGGTTCCTGCTGCTGTTGGCGCGTGCCTTGATCGCCGCGAAGCGTCCCGACGAAGCCCAGCAGGTCATCGAGTCGGTCCCGGCCAGTGATGAGAACAAGCAGGCGCTTGCCGGGTTGCGCGCGCAGCTGACGTTTGCCCGCGAGGCCCAGGCTCTGCCGCCGCGCGAGCAATTGGAATCACGTTTGGCTAGCGATGCGAAGGACACCGAGGCGCTGTATCAATTGTCGCTGCGGGATTTGGCAGATGGCCGCTACGAACCGGCCCTGGATGCGCTGCTCGGGCTGTTTCAGACAGATCGGGATTATGCCGACAACAGCCCGCAGCGCACCTTGCTGCAAGTATTCGATGCCCTTGGCGGCAACCATTCCCTGACCATCCAATATCGCCGACGGATGTACCAGGCGCTCTACTGACCAGCAGCCGGCGAGCCCGGCTGCTGCATTCGCCAAGCAGGGAGTTATAAGATAACATCCGATTTTTCTCTCGGAGGCTCATCATGGTTTCGATCCGCCCTGCTTTCGCGTTCTGCTGTCTCGCGCTTCCTGTCCTGGCCGTCGGGCAGGCACACCATAGCCGTGAGCACGATCACGTTCACCAGCCCGGCGTCCACCAACACGGAGTAGGTGCACTGAATATGGCGCTGGATGGAAGTACACTGGAAATCGAGCTCTCCGGCCCGGCCGACAACTTCCTGGGCTTCGAATACCAGCCGAGCAGCGACGCGGAGCGTGAGCAGGCGCAACGGGTACTGGACAACCTGCGCCAGCCGGGCGGTTTGTTCATTCTCCCTGCCGAGGCGCGCTGCGTCCCCGAAGCGGTAGACGTTGAGAGCGCGCTGCTCAAGGACGTCGACTCCGACGCGGCGGAACATGGCCATGATGGGCATGAGCATGCCGAGTCGGCTGATTCACATCAGGACATCACAGCGCACTATCGATTTAGCTGCGAGAATGCCGATGCCATCGAGCAGATCGAACTGGCGGTGTTCAAGGTATTCCCCAATACAGAACGACTGCTGCTTCAGAGCATCGGTACGCGGGGGCAGCTTGGCGGCGAGGTGACCGCTAGCCAGCCGGTGGTGAAGCTGTAAGATGAGCGCAGCTCGTGTCTAACCCCGGGGAGCGGAAGACTGCGCATGGCAGCCGAAATCATCCGAATCGAATCATTGCGCTATGCCTGGCCGGGTCAACCGCTGCTACTGGCGATCGACGAATTTCTTCTTGCTCGCGGGGAGCGTCTTTTCCTGAAAGGGCCTTCCGGCAGCGGAAAAACCACCTTGCTCGGATTGATCGGCGGTGTGAATCGGCCCGATGCCGGCACGGTTCGCCTGCTGGGTGAAGACCTGTACACCCTGTCTTCGTCCCGCCGGGATCGCTTTCGCTCCGATCACATCGGCTACATCTTCCAGATGTTCAACCTGCTGCCGTACTTGTCGGTCATCGACAACGTCACGCTGGCCTGCAGCTTTTCGCCGGTGCGCCGCGAGCGCGCCCTGGCCGACCACCAAAGCCTGACGGCCGCCGCCAGGAGCTTGCTGATCGGTCTCGGCCTGCAGGACAGCTATCTGCAGCGCCCCGTCAGCGAGCTATCCGTAGGGCAGCAACAGCGGGTGGCAGCCGCTCGTGCCCTGATCGGCAAACCCGAACTGATCATCGCCGACGAGCCGACCTCCGCGCTGGATGCCGATACGCGCCAGACCTTCATCAGCCTGCTGTTCGATGAATGCGCCCGGGCCGGCACCAGCCTGCTGTTCGTCAGCCACGACGCTTCACTGGAAACGCTCTTCGACCGCAGCCTCTCGCTCGGCCAGCTGAATTTGGCCCAGCGGCAGGAGAACGCATGATGTATTTGCTGCGGCTGTCACTCAGAAGCCTGGCCAACCGTCGCTTCTCTGCCCTCTTGACCATGCTGGCCATCGCCCTGAGCGTCGCGCTGTTGCTGGGCGTGGAACGTATCCGTACCGAGGCCCGCGCCAGCTTTGCCAATACCATCTCGGGCACGGACCTGATCGTGGGTGCACGTTCCGGCTCGGTGCAACTGTTGCTGTACTCGGTCTTTCGCATCGGCAACGCCACCAACAATATCAGTTGGGAGAGCTACCAGCGCATCAGTGACCACCCTCGGGTGGACTGGGCGATTCCCGTGTCCCTGGGCGATTCGCATCGCGGGTTCAAGGTGATGGGCACCGACGCGCAGTATTTCGAGCATTTCCGCTTTGGCCGCGAACAGCCGCTGGTATTTGCTCAAGGTGCCGCCTTCGATGATCTCTACCAGGCGGTGATCGGCGCCGACGTAGCGCGCGACCTCGGCTATAAACCGGGAGATGAAATCGTCCTTGCACATGGTACCGGGTCGGTCAGCTTCGTCGATCATGCGGATAAACCGTTTCGAGTCAGTGGGATTCTCGCCCGCACCGGTACGCCGGTCGATCGCACGGTCCACATCAGTCTGGAAGGCATGCAGGCGATTCATCTGGGCTGGAACAGTGGCATGCCGGCGCGCGGCGGCCGCCAGATCAGCGCTGATAACGCCCGGCAGATCGATCTGACACCTGACTCGTTGACCGCGGTCCTGCTCGGCCTGGACAGTCGTATCGCCACCTTCGCGGTCCAGCGAGACATCAACCAATACCGGGCCGAGCCACTGCTGGCGATTCTGCCCGGCGTCGCGCTTCAGGAGTTGTGGAGCTTGCTGGGTACGGCGGAAAAAGCCCTGTTCCTGGTATCGAGCTGCGTTGTCCTGACCGGGTTGATCGGCATGCTCACTGCGGTACTCGCAGGCCTCAATGAACGCCGACGGGAGATGGCCATCCTGCGCTCGGTGGGCGCGCGACCAATGCATGTTTTCGGATTGTTGCTCAGCGAGGCGCTGGTGCTGACAGTGGCCGGCATCGCCTGCGGTCTGTTGATTCTCTACGCTGCGCTTGGGGTTGCCAGGCCATGGCTGCTGGACCACTATGGCTTGTTCATCGCGATACAGATGCCGGCATCGAGAGAGTGGCTGCTACTCGGCGCAATTCTGCTCGCCAGCGTTCTCATGGGTTGCATCCCGGCCTGGCGCGCTTACCGACTTTCGCTCAATGACGGCCTAACGATACGGATCTGAACCATGCGCGTACTGACCGGCTTTGTTTCTGCCCTGGCATGGCTAAGTTGCACTGCCGCGTTCGCCGCGCAGGAGCTTAGCTGGGACGATCTCATCCCGCCGGGCTACGAAGAGCCGATGCCGGCCCCGCAGAGCCCGCACGAACTCTCCGGCATGAGTGAGATGATCGACGAGTCCGGCGACCCTGCCGAGCAGCTGAACCCGGCCGCACCGGTCGTCGAAGAGCTGGACGGCCGCGAGGTGCGGCTGCCGGGCTACGTAGTGCCGCTTGGTCTCAGCGAGGGTCGCGTCGTCGAGTTTCTGCTGGTGCCCTACTTCGGCGCGTGCATCCATGTGCCACCGCCGCCCTCGAACCAGATTGTCCACGTCATCAGTAGCGAAGGGATCGAGCTGGACGCTCTGTACCAACCGTTCTGGATCAGCGGCCCGATGCGCGTTCAGAGGGTGGAAAGCGAGCTGGCCACAGCCGGTTACCAGATCAGCGCCAGCCAGATCGAGCCTTACGTCTACTGATTCGCGCCTTCCTCGGCCCGTACCGCTTCAACATAGTCGCGCCACTGTCTGATCGTTGCCAATTGCTCGGCACTGGCGCCCGCCTCTGCCCGCTCCAGCGTGCCGAGCAAGGCTGACCACTGCTGCTTTTCCAGCTGTAGCCTGGCCAGCTGCAGCCAATCGGAACTTGCACCGCTTTTTCCGGCCAATGCGCTCCAGGCTGCCTCGGCTCGCTCGCGATCACGCGCCTGCGACCATAGCTGCGCCAGAAGCCGCTGACGCTCGGCGCTCGGTCGTAACAGGTTCTCGGCAAGCAGCGCCTGCAGCAGACGGGCGGCCTGCCAGGGCGCCCCCGCCTGGACGTGCACGGCCACCAGGTTATGCAGATCCTGGTCGCTCAAGGATATGCCGCCCTCGTGGGCCAGTCTGAGGGTGGCCGCAGCCTCGACCTGACGCTCATCGAGACTTTGCATGCCAGCCAGTTGCCGCCAGTGCTCGGACTGGTTGGGTTGTCTGCGTACCAGCACCTTGAGCCAGCGTTCGGCCTGCCGGTAGCGTTCGAGCCGGTGATTCATGCCAGCCAGCAGGCGGTACCACACCGTGTCTGCCTGCGGATCGGCAGCCACCACCTGCTCGGCCAGAGGTATGGCTTTGTCGTACTGCTCCAGCTCGCTATAGGCCTGCACCAACAGCCTTTTGCGCGGGGTCGAGAGCTCGCCTCGTTGTTGTTCCTGCTCGAGTAGCCGCACTGCCTCGGCGTGCTGTCCAGCGCCTATGAGCAACTGCGCCAGGTTCCGCCGGTCCTGCGCTGCAGCCTGATCGCCCAGCGCCCCGCTATTCAGACCCAGACGCAGCCATTTGATGGCTTCGGACGGCCGGTCCTGCTCGATCGCCAGATAGCCCAGACGCTGATGGACAAGCGCCAACTCCAACGAGCCTTCGCGCAAGCCCTGGCGGATAGCTTCCAACCGCGCCCGGGCTTCGGCCTGACTGCCCGCTTGTTGGAGGCGCTGCGCCTCGGCGATAGCTTCAAAAACCGGCCGGGAAATCTGCTGCTGCGCCTGCACGGCACCACAGCACACCACTAACGACAGCAGCCCGGCAGATAGGATACGCGGGGTCATCGGCGCCGCCCTTGCAGACGGAAGTACAACGTCTTGGTTGCCTCGCGAGGTACCGGCTGACCATTTTCACGCCGCGGGGCGAAGCGCCAGCGGCTTGCCGCGCGCCGCGCTTCCCGATCGAAGACGCCCGGCGGCTCTGCCTCGGTTACCCGCAGATTGTCGACCTTGCCTTCGGCGGTGATGGTGAAACGCAACACAACCTTGCCCTCGATCCCGGCAGCACTAGCCCGCGGCGGGTAGTTGGGCGGTATGTCGACCAGCGGCGTCACGTCTTCGTCGATACTCACCTCGCCCATCTCCGCCGAGGCTGCGGCTTCCGGTTCGGCAGGCTGAGGCGCTGGCGCAGCCGGAGCCGCGACGGGCTCCGGTGTCGGTTGCGCCACCGCGAGGTTATCGAGGCTCGGCGCAGCAGTGATATTGATCTGCGCAGGCAGGTCGGGAATGCTCAGATCCAGCGCCACCTCCGCCTGCGCCGGAGCCTCTGGCGCAGCGTCAGGGATCGGCGGCGGCTCGGGCAGATCAGGAGGTTCCGGACGCTCCGGCAATTCGCGACGCTGGCGTTCTTCGCTGGCAGTATCGCTTACGCTGCGCACGAAGCCGACCCGCGCTATCTCCTCATCGGGCAATTGATCGTCGCGGGGGGGCATGACCAGCAGAATCATCAAGCCGAACAGGGCCAGGGCAACCAGGACTGCTGCTCCCAGGCTGACTAGCAGCCGCATCAGCGCGATCCACCCGAGCCCGACGCGGTGGCGGCTAGCGCGACGTCGTCTACTCCGGCCAGGCGAACCTGATCCATGATGCGGATCACCAGACCGCTGCGTGCGTCACGATCGGCCTGCACCACCACCGAGCTGTCCGGTTGATCAACGCGCATGCGCTCGACCGCGGCACGCACCGAGCGGATGTCGACCTGCTGACGGTCGATCCAGATCTCGCCGTTGGCGTCCACCGCGATAAGGATGTTGCCCCTGGGCTGGTTTTCGGCCGTGTCGGCAGACGGCGTCTGCACCGTGATCCCGGCTTCCTTGATGAAGGAGCTGGTGACGATAAAGAAAATCAGCATGATGAAAACGATGTCGAGCATGGGCGTCAGATCGATGCCGGCTTCGTCGTCACTGCTTGCTTGGTGCCTGCGCATGCGCATGGTCGATTCCTAGTCGTGGTGCAGCTTGTCGGTGAGCATCTGCAGGGCGCGACGCGCCTGCTGATCGAGTCTTGCCAGGCAGAACAGCCCGCTGATGGCGATGACCATACCCGCCATCGTCGGCACCGTGGCGCGGGAGACCCCGGCGGCCATCTCGCGCGGGTTGCCATTGCCGCTCAGCGCCATGACATCGAACACCTGAACCATGCCGGTCACCGTCCCGAGCAAACCAAGCAGGGGGCACAGGGCGATCAGTACGCGTACCAGCGGGAGGTAGCGATTCAGGCGCAACTGCGCCTGTGACAGCCAGGCATGGCGGATGCAGCGAGCTGCCACGGAATGTCGATCGCCTCGGTGAAGCCAGTCGGCTTGCAGGCGCCGGGCCTCGCTGGGAAAGACCCGAGCGAGGAACCACAACCGCTCGAGCATGAGCGTCCAGAGCAATATCGTGGTGAACAGGATGGTCCACAGCACCCAGCCGCCACTGTCGAGGAAATCCCTGAGCAGCCACAGCCCTTCAGTCACCTCGACGCTCTCCGTTGCCCAGATGCAGGGCAATCAGGCCGGCGCTTTGCTGTTCGAGCAATTGCACGAGCGCTTTGCTTCGCGCGGCAACCAGGCTATGCAGGAACAACAGCGGGATCGCCACGACCAGACCCAGGACGGTTGTCACCAGCGCCTGTGAAATGCCGCCGGCCATCATCTTCGGATCGCCGGTGCCGTACAGCGTGATCGCCTGGAAGGTGGCAATCATGCCGGTCACGGTACCCAACAGCCCGAGCAGCGGCGCAACCGCGGCAAGCAATTTGATCAGCCCCTGCCAGCGTTCGAGGCGCGGCGTTTCACGCAGGATCGCCTCGTCGAGCTTGAGCTCCAGCGTATCGATCTCTTCCAGGCGCGGCCGGTCGCCGATGACCCCGAGGACTCGGCCAAGTGGATTATCGGTGCGCAAATCGCCGAGATCGTCCGCTTGCCGATCGACACGGCGCGACACCCGCTGCAGCCAGATCAGCCGGCCGATGGCGAGCAGTAAGCCGAGCAGGCCCAGGCCGAGAATCACGTAGCCAACGAGCCCGCCCTGGCGAACCCGCTCAAGCAGCGATGGTGTCAGCTGTTGCTGCGCCAGCACGTTGCCCCGCGTCGGATCGACCCAGAGATCGGCAAGCTCGTCGCGCGGCTCGACAAAATCCTCGGCCAGGTTGCCGTCACCGGGCTGACGCGCCGCTACCATAAAACGATTGGCGTCAGGCTCGTACAGAAGGTAGTCATCTCCTTGAAGGGCGACGAAGGGACCAACGGCTACGACCGGCAATGTCTGCTGCTGGCCATCCCGGCCCGCCACCGCTGCGGTGAAGCGGCTGACCTGACCGCTGGCTGTCATGTCCTGCTGCAGTATGTACCAGAACTGTTCGAGTTCTTCGACCGTCGGAATGCTGCGGCTTTGCTCAAGCTGTTGAAGCCCCTCGGTCCGCTGCGGGAAACGAGCATTCAATAGCGAGTCTCGCCATTGGCCACGGGTGTCCGCGGCCATCTGCCTGACTACCCCGAACAGCTCACCAAGATTTCCGCTGCGCTCGTCGAGCTGCGCTTGCGCCTCGCCCAGCTCGCTTTCGAGTCGCTCGAATTCAGCTTGCAGCCGGTCCGTCTGCGCCTGTACCTCGGCAAGTGCCTGCTCCGCTTCGCGTAGCGTCTGCTGGCGCTGGTCTCGCTCGGCGATGAACCGCTGCTCCCGCTCACGCATTGCCTGCTGCTCCGCGCTACGCACCTCGCGAATGCTGCGCAACAGCTCATCAAGGCTGTCCGGGCCCGTGTCGGCCTGGGCAAAGCACAGGGGGGCGATCAGCGCCAGTAAGCCTGCTCCTATCCATCGCCGTGTCGCTGCGCTCATTGGGCATTCTCCTGATCCTGCACTGGCGGAAGCGGCAAACGCAGCATGACCGGCGTCTGTTGCTGCCTGGCGATGTTCAGGCCTTGCTCCAGAGTGCGTCGATACTCTCCAGGCAAAGCTGCCCAATCGCCCTGCTCCGGCTCCCAGTATCCTTGCTCGCTACCATCGGGCGTCTGGTAGAACAGCATCAGCCTGCCAAGACGCAGAAAGTCCACCACCCGCGTTCCGGTATCGTCCTGCAATGTGCCGCGCCACGCTTCAAGCGTGCGGCCATAGTCGCTTTCGATCTGGTACGCCTCGAGCACACGCCGATACTTCTCGGCAATGCTCACCGCCGGGTTGGCCATCAATGTCTTGAGCTGCGCGACCCGCTCGTGTCGCTCCTCGGACTGAAACGGCAGATCCAGCTCAACGAAACGTTCCAGCGAGGCGAGCATGCGCTGCAACAGAGGCAGCACCTCGTGCTGGGTATCTTCGATGGAAGCCAGCTGTGACTGCAGGCGTTGGAGCTCTTGCCGCTGAGCAGAAACGATATCCTCGAGTTGCTGGTTGTAATCGCGCAGCTGATCGCCCCGGCTGATTGCCTCTCTGTAGCGCTCAAGCGCTTCGCGGGTAGCGTCATCCAGCTGCTCGACACGTTGCTGAGACTGCACCGCTTCTCGGGTCAGCGCCGCGCTTTCGTCGAACGCGCGCTCCCCGGCATTCTGTGCCAGGGCTGCAGAGGACACGAGCGTCGCCAGAACCATGCATACCGCTCTCATTCAAAGGCTCCATCGGGGGAAGCTGGCGACCAGATGAGGCCAGCCACAAAAGAGAACCATTATCATCTGAGTCTGTGCGGAGTTCAACCGCTGTGGCAGAGCGTCGCAGCGGGCCAAAGCGAAGCATTGCTGTAGATCAATAATCCACGTCCCTTCGACGCATACAGTGAGCCCTGACAACACATGCATCAGGAGCTACACCATGTCACGCGTTACACAGAAGCTGTCCGCTGCCCTTATCCTCGCTCCAGCCCTGCTGGCCGTGTCAGTTACCGCCCATGCCTACGAGGCCGGCAACGTAATTCTGCGAGCGGGCGCGGTAGCGGCTGATCCGCAAGAAAGTAGCGGCGACGTCAAACTGGGCGGTGCGCCTACCGGACTGGAAGTCGGTGTCGACAGCAACATACAACTGGGTTTGACCGGGACCTTCATGCTGAGCGACAGACTGGGCCTGGGCCTGCTCGCAGCCACCCCGTTCAAGCACACCATCAATCTCAACGGCGTGGGTGAACTGGCTGACGTCAAGCACCTGCCTCCGACGTTGACACTGCAGTATTTCCCGCTGGGTTCGGCATCTGCATTACAGCCCTATGTTGGCGCCGGTCTGAACTACACCACGTTCTTCAGCGAAGACTTCAAGTCCGATCCCGCTGCCGCTGGCTTCAACGGCTTGTCGCTGGATGACTCCTGGGGTCTGGCTCTGGAAGCTGGACTGGACTATATGTTGACCGAAAACGTCGTTCTCAATGCAGCCGTCTGGTATGCGGACATCGACACCGAAGCGACCTTCGACGTAGGCGGCGTGCCTGGCAAAGTCAGCGTGGATATCGACCCGTACGTCTACATGGTGGGCCTGGGATACAAATTCTAAGCGGCAAGACTGGAACGCATGACGGCCGCCTTTGCGGCCGTCATGCGTTCTGCGGGTCGATCAGTGCGGAAAGCTGAGCGCGCCAGGCGCGCGGCTTGATGCCGAAGGCCATCAACAGCCGGCGAGAAGCCAGTGCGGCATTCTGCGGCTCGCGCCCAGCCATTTGCTGGCTGGCGAAAGAAACCGGCTGTACGATCGGATCGACTTCCAGCTGCTGGCTGGCCAATAACTCTTGCGCCAGACTCTTGGCAAAGGAAATCCAGCTGGATACTTCGCTACTGCCGTAGTGGTAGGTGCCATAGAGCGGTGCGTCGCAGTCAAGTTGCTTGAGTATCGCCAGCATGACCCGGGCCGCATCGTTGATCGGAGTGGGATTGCCCCGCCACTCTTCGGCCAGTTGAACGGGTTCGCCAGTTTGCATCTGCGCCAGCAGCCGCCCCAGCAGGCCGTCGCCGGACCGGTCCAGAAGCCAGCTGAAGCGCAGGATGACGTGCCGCTCGCTGGCCTGGCGAAGCCGTCCTTCGAGCTCTGCCTGCAGCGAGCCCAGCGGATCGGAAGGAGCGAGCGGATCTTTCTCGCTGTAAGCACTGGTCTTTAGCCCGTCGAATACCCTGGCGCTGGAAGGCATAAAAAGTGCGCAGTCATGGCTGACGCAGCTTTCGATCAGCTTGTTGGTAAAACGCCGCTGCTCGTCGAGTGCTGGTTGTTCCAGCAGACCCAGTTGAAACTGCTCATGGTAGAAAGCCAGATTTACCAGCATGTCCGGACGCTCTCGCGCCAGTGCCTGGTCGACAACCTCATTCGACCAGCCGCCCGGCGACTGCCCAAGCGTCTGAAGCTGGATCGATTCCATCGACGCCTGCGCCAGCAAGGCCTGACCCAGACGGGTCTCTTCCCCAAGCAGCAACACCCGCATGCGCATCTGAATCAGCCTTGTCTCATCGAACGGAACCTGCCCCTATTGTGCAGTGTTACGGCGATGGCGTCACCACGCAGCGTCATGCGTAGGTGATCAGTGACTGATGCTGCGGATGGTCCAGATGCGGCACGCTGTTGAAGCTGCTCAAGCGCATCGAGCGCTGATTGAACACGCAGTGGATGAGACCGGTGTTACGCGTCTGCAGATTGAGTTCGACCATGGTCTCGCAGGGCGCATCCAGCAACTGGCGAACCAGCATCGCAATCGCTCCTCCGGAACTGATTGCCAGGACCCGCTTGCCCGCGCAGCGAGCCATGAGATCTTCCTTCATAAAGCGAACGCGCTCTTCGAACGCCGCCCAGGTTTCCGGCAAATCGCCCTCCAGGCCTGACTGTGACCAGAGGATGATGCCCTTGCGCAGACGCTTGAAGAAGTCGGATACCGCTGGTTTCTCCGGGAGCTTCTCTTCCGGGAACTGAGCCGTATAGGCGGCGAGAATGGCGTGGAAATCGAACTCGTTCAGCTGGGTGAATAC
The DNA here is from genome assembly GCF_900104945.1 of Halopseudomonas xinjiangensis. NCBI lineage: Bacteria > Pseudomonadati > Pseudomonadota > Gammaproteobacteria > Pseudomonadales > Pseudomonadaceae > Halopseudomonas > Halopseudomonas xinjiangensis. The sequence goes on from NZ_LT629736.1 coordinate 2,799,648, forward strand.
TTCGAACGAGGGGTCCTTCAGGTCCAGACCGGCACAGATGCCCTCTGCGGTCTCGCGATGACGCACCATATCGCCGGTGAGAATGTGATCGAAGTGCATGTCGCGCTCGCGGAAGTACTCACCAAGCAACCGCGCTTGGCGATGACCCTTGTCCGACAGCTGATCGTAATTGCTCGAGCCGAAGGACGCCTGGCCGTGACGTACAAAGTAAACTTCTGACATCTTGGATTCGCTTTTTCCTGGGCAAAACAAAGCCCGGTGAGCCGAAGAACATCATCCTCGACCAAGCCGGGCTGGTTCGACAGCTACATTCTAAAAAGGAATGTCGTCGTCAAAACTATCGTAATCGGGCATCGATTGCGGCTGCTGTTGCGCCGGCTGCGGCGATGGCTGCTGCTGTTGCGGGCGCTGTTGCTGCGGACGCGGCGGGGCCATGCCCTGCTCACCGCCCTGCGGGCGACCGTCGAGCAGCTGCATCTGGCCGCCCATGTCGACGACGATTTCGGTGGTGTAGCGCTTGACGCCGTCTTTTTCCCATTCACGGGTCTGCAGACGACCTTCGATGTACATCTTCGAGCCCTTGCGCACGTATTCACCGACGACCTCGGCAATACGGCCGAAGAACACCACTCGGTGCCATTCGGTGCGCTCTTGCTGCTGGCCTGTTTGCTTGTCCTTCCAGCTATCGGAGGTAGCAAGCGTGACGTTGGCGACGGCATTGCCATTGGGCAGGTAGCGGACTTCCGGATCGCCCCCGACGTTGCCGATCAGAATTACCTTGTTGACGCCTCTGGCCATGATTCAAATCTCCTGACGTGCCTGAGCTCAGGCTGGTTGTAGAACTCGATCCAGCGCTTCGCGATCCAGCACCTGCGTATCGACTTTGATGTATGCGGCCGCTTCCTCGGCCACGATGACCGCCTCGGCCACGCCCGGCACCGCGAGAATTCGCCGGAGCAGCGCCTCATCCCGGAACGGTGCATCGGGCAACGGCAGGCGATAGCTTTTGACATATGGCGGCTGCTTCATGGTAACACCAATCATCAGCCAGGAAAGAGCGAGCAAACCGCAAAGCAGGAAAACCCCGCCCAGGCCAAACTCCCCATAAGCCGCTCCTCCCAAGGCACCACCCAGCGCTGCGCCGATGAACTGGCTGGTCGAATAAACGCCCATCGCAGTCCCCTTGGCACCGGGAGGCGCGATCTTGCTCAGCAAGGACGGCAGAGTGGCCTCGAGCAGATTGAACGCAGTGAAATACACCACGATCGCCACCACCAGCCCATTCAGCGAATCGAGATTCAGCCAGATCATACCCTGCACCGCAGCCAGCAAGGCCACAGCGGCCAGAAGCACCTGCTTCACCCGGCGCTTGCGTTCGGCATAGATGATCGCGGGCACCATCGCGACGAAGGAAACCAGCAAGGCCGACAGGTATACCCACCAATGCTGACTGGTGGGTAAACCGGCGTGGTCCTGCAGTGCCAGCGGGATCGCCACGAAACTCGCCATGAGGATCGCGTGCAGCGCGCCAATTCCATAGTTGAGCCGCAGCAACTCCGGATTGCGCAGCGCCGGCATCAATGCGGAGCGCACCACGCCGGCCTCCCGGTGTTGCAGCGCCAGGGTCGGTGTTGGCACCACCCAGGTCACCAATGCCAGGCCAACCAGCGCCAGCGCAACGGTGACGTAAAACACGCCGGAGAGCCCGGCGACCGAAGCGATGAGCGGGCCGGCGATCATCGCCACGCCGAACGAGACGCCAATGCTCATACCTATCATCGCCATCGCCTTGGTCCGATGTTCGTCCCGCGTCAGATCAGCGACGAGCGCCATGATTGCCGCTGCGATCGCACCGGCACCTTGCAGAATACGGCCCATCACCACACCAAGCATGCTGTCTGCCTGGGCCGCCACCAGCCCGCCCAGCGCGAACAACAGCAGTCCGCCAATGATCACTGGCTTGCGACCGATACGGTCGGACAACATGCCGAACGGAATCTGCAGTAACGCCTGGGTGAAACCATAGGCACCGATTGCTACTCCTATGAGCAACGGCGTCGCGCCATCGAGGTGCTGTCCGTAGGTGGCCAGCACCGGCAGGACCATGAACAATCCGAGCATGCGAAAGGCGAACACGGCTGCGAGCGATACCGCAGCGCGGCGCTCGATCGGCGTCATCGATTCAGCCTGTTGCATGAAATCTCCGGGATTGAAAAAGGCGCGCATTTTAGCATGCATGACTACGCAGCGTAGCGCTGGCAACGCCGCGCATGGACATCTTTGGTTGCAAAGCGAACGGGGGAATATGGCCTGCAACGGCTGCGATTTTGCTGCCTCGTTCCCAGGCAACGTATACTAACCGGCTTTGCTGGCCGCTGGGTAAATGTACTGTGGATACCATTCTCATCCGTGGGGCGCGCACCCACAATCTGAAGAACGTCGATCTCGATCTGCCCCGTGACAAGCTCATCGTCATTACCGGTCTGTCCGGTTCGGGAAAATCATCACTCGCCTTCGACACGCTCTACGCCGAAGGCCAGCGTCGTTACGTCGAGTCGCTGTCGGCCTATGCCCGCCAGTTCCTGGCGATCATGGAAAAGCCGGACGTCGACCATATCGAAGGTCTGTCGCCAGCGATCTCGATCGAACAGAAATCGACTTCGCACAACCCGCGTTCGACTGTCGGCACCATTACCGAAATCTACGATTATCTGCGCCTGCTATTCGCGCGAGTCGGCACCCCGCGGTGCCCGGACCATGATCTGCCGCTGACTGCTCAAACCGTCAGCCAGATGGTCGACCAGGTGCTTGCCATGCCCGAGGGCAGCAAGCTGATGCTGCTCGCGCCAGTGATGCGCGAGCGCAAGGGCGAGCACCTGGCACTGTTCGACGAGCTGCGTGCGCAGGGCTTCGTTCGCGCTCGCATCAACGGCCGCATTCATGATCTGGACGAAGCACCGGCACTGGAAAAGAACAAGAAGCACACCATCGAAGTCGTCGTCGATCGCTTCAAGGTGCGCGCCGATCTGCAGCTGCGTCTGGCCGAGTCCTTTGAGACCGCGCTGAACCTCGCCGACGGGCTGGCGATCATCGCGCCCATGGAAGGTGAAGAACTGGCGCCGGAAATCGTCTTCAGCGCACGTTTCGCCTGCCCGCAATGCGGTCACTCGATCAGCGAACTGGAGCCGCGGCTGTTTTCGTTCAACAATCCCGCCGGTGCCTGCCCCGTTTGCGATGGCCTGGGGGTCAAGCAATTTTTCGACAGCAAGCGACTGGTCAACGGCGAGCTGACTCTGGCCGAAGGCGCGATTCGCGGCTGGGACCGGCGCAACGTCTACTATTTTCAGATGCTCAGTTCGCTGGCCAACCACTACGGTATCGATCTGGATCAGCCATTCGGCGAACTGCAGGACAAACATCGCAAGCTCATCCTAAGCGGCACCGGTACCGAGAAGGTCAGCTTCCGTTATCTGAATGATCGCGGCGATGTCGTCAAGCGTGAGCACCCGTTCGAAGGCATCCTGCCTAATATGGAGCGCCGTTATCGAGAAACCGAATCGCAAAGCGTGCGCGAAGAGCTGGCCAAGTACCTCAGTACTCAGCCGTGTCCGGAGTGCGCCGGCACCCGACTGCGTCGCGAGGCCCGCCATGTATTCATCGACGAGCGCAACCTCCCCGGGCTGACAACTCTTCCGGTCGGCGCCGCTGCCGAATACTTTGCGCAGCTGACGCTGCCGGGCAATCGCGGCGAGATCGCCGAGAAAATCCTGAAGGAAATCCGCGAACGCCTGGCGTTCTTGGTTAACGTCGGGCTCGATTACCTGACGCTTGACCGCAGCGCAGACACACTGTCAGGCGGTGAAGCGCAGCGCATTCGCCTCGCCAGCCAGATCGGCGCAGGGCTGGTCGGGGTGATGTACATCCTTGACGAGCCGTCCATCGGCCTGCACCAGCGAGACAACGAGCGCCTGCTGGGAACGCTCGTACACCTGCGTGATCTGGGCAATACCGTCATCGTGGTGGAACATGACGAAGACGCGATCCGACTCGCCGACTATGTTGTGGATATCGGTCCCGGCGCCGGTATCCACGGTGGTCGAATCGTATCGCAGGGCACGCCCGGGGAAGTGATGAACGACCCCAATTCGTTGACCGGGATGTACCTGTCGGGCCGGATGAAAATCCCAGTCCCGCCGGAGCGCACCCCGCCGCGCAAGAACGAGTGGCTGCGCCTGAAAGGCGCCTGCGGCAACAATCTGCAGAACGTCAACCTGGAGATACCCGTCGGCCTGATGACGTGCGTCACCGGCGTCTCCGGGTCGGGCAAGTCGACGCTGATCAACAATACTCTCCACCCAATCACGGCGACCGCGCTGAATGGCGCGACGACGCTGGATGTCGCGCCTTACACGAGCTTCGACGGCCTGCAGCATCTGGACAAGGTCGTGGACATCGACCAAAGCCCGATCGGACGGACTCCACGCTCCAACCCAGCGACCTATACCGGACTGTTCACCCCGATTCGCGAACTGTTCGCCGGTACCCAGGAAGCGCGCTCACGCGGCTACAAGGCCGGACGCTTCTCGTTCAACGTCAAGGGCGGGCGCTGTGAAGCCTGTCAGGGCGACGGCCTGATCAAGGTCGAGATGCACTTCCTACCGGACATCTACGTGCCATGCGACGTCTGCAAGAGCAAGCGCTACAATCGCGAGACGCTGGAGATCAAGTACAAGGGCAAGAGCATCCACGAGGTGCTGGAGATGACCATCGAGGAGGCGCGGAGCTTCTTCGACGCGGTACCGGCACTGGCCCGCAAGCTGCAAACGCTGATTGAGGTGGGTCTGTCATACATCCGCCTTGGTCAATCCGCGACCACTCTGTCGGGGGGTGAAGCCCAGCGCGTCAAACTGGCTCGCGAACTGTCCAAGCGCGACACTGGCAAGACGCTATATATCCTCGACGAACCGACGACCGGCTTGCACTTTGCCGATATTCAGCAACTGCTCGATGTCCTGCATCGTTTACGTGACCACGGCAACACGGTCGTGGTCATCGAACACAACCTGGATGTGATCAAGACGGCCGACTGGGTCGTCGATCTGGGGCCGGAAGGAGGCTTCAAGGGCGGGCAGATCATTGCCGCCGGCACCCCTGAGCAGGTATCGGAAATGAAGCAATCGCATACCGGCCTGTTTCTGGGGCCGCTTCTCAAGCGGGATAGGGCATAGCGGGTATAAAAAACCGGGCGATACGCCCGGTTTTTTATTCGGAGACAAAACGTCAAGCCGAAGCTTTAAGCGCCTCGCGCACGCCAACGCCGTATTCCGGATGCACCTTGTCGAAATGGCCAAGCTGCCGCGCGACGATGAACTCCGGCACACCTTGCATGGCTGCAGCGATATTGCTGAACAAACGCTGCTTCTGTCCTTCGTCAAACAACTCGAACAACGCACGGGGCTGGCTGTAGTCGTCGTTGCCTTCGCGATGGTCAAACCGGTCCGCATCGCCTTCGAGGGGCAGAGGCGGCTCACCGTATTCCGGATTCTGCGCTGGGCCGCCGAATGAATTGGGTTCGTAATAGGCGTCCGCCACCGGCATATTCGGGGAAAAGCGCATTGCACCGTCTTTGTGATAGTGATGCACCGGACACTTCGGTGCGTTGACCGGCAGCGCTTCGTAGTGCGTCCCCAAGCGGTAACGGTGCGCATCAGCGTAGGAAAACACGCGAGCCTGAAGCATCTTGTCCGGAGAAAAACCAACGCCGGGTATCACGTTCGAGGGCGAGTAAGCAGCCTGCTCTATTTCGGCAAAATAGTTGTCAGCGTTACGGTTGAGCTCGAGGATGCCGACCTCAATCAGCGGAAACTCGGCATGCGGCCACACCTTCGTCAGATCGAACGGATTGTACGGGGTCTGCCGTGCCTGTTCTTCTGTCATGATCTGTACGCACATTCTCCAGCGAGGGAAGTCACCATTGTCGATCGCGCTGTACAGGTCCTCCTGTGTGCTTTCGCGAGTCTTGCCAACGACCTTTTCCGCCTGCTCGTTGGTCCAGTGCCGGTGTCCCTGGAGCGTCTTGAAGTGAAACTTGACCCACACGCGCTCGTTGGCTGCGTTAATGAAGCTGTAAGTATGCGACCCATAACCATTGATGTGGCGAACGTCCGTCGGCAGCCCACGGTCAGACATCAGCATGGTGACCTGGTGGAGGCTTTCGGGCGACAGCGACCAGAAGTCCCACATCGCAGTGGGCGAACGCAGATTGGTGCGTGGGTGGCGTTTCTGAGTGTGAATGAAATCAGGAAACTTCAGCGGGTCGCGAACGAAGAACACTGGCGTATTGTTGCCGACGACGTCCCAGTTACCCTCTTCCGTGTAGAACTTCACGGCGAAACCTCGAACGTCGCGCTCGGCATCTGCGGCGCCAAGCTCACCGGCCACGGTGGAAAAGCGCATGACCAGTTCAGTCTGCTTGCCGACCTCGGAGAAAAGCCGAGCGCGCGTGAAACGGGTGACGTCATTAGTGATAGTCAGCGTACCGAAAGCACCCGACCCCTTGGCATGCACAACGCGCTCGGGGATGCGCTCCCGGTTCTGGTGAGCGAGCTTTTCGATGAGCTGGTAATCCTGTAACAACAGCGGACCCCGAGAACCCGCACTAAGGGAGTTCTGGTTGTCGGCGATCGGATTGCCGGCACTGGTCGTCATGGTTTTTCTATCAATCATGGTTGGTTCCTTGTGCGAAATAGGTCCGGTTTCACCGGGCCAAAGCAGTATCGACCGCCTCGCTTAAGAGAACCAATTTATATATCCAAGCATCCTAATAGAGATACCCTAACATCGAGCCGCAGCCACAAAAAAGCCGAGCAATGCTCGGCTTTTCTTACGCAGCGGACAGCTTACTCTTCAGAAGCAGCAGCCAGCTCCGGACGATCCACCAGCTCCACGTAGGCCATGGGCGCGGCATCACCAGCGCGGAAACCGCACTTGAGAATGCGCACATAACCGCCGGGACGATCGGCGTAGCGCTTGCCCAGGTCATTAAACAGCTTACCAACAGCTTCTTTGCTGCGGGTGCGGTCGAATGCCAGGCGACGGTTGGCCACGGTGTCTTCCTTGGCCAGGGTGATCAGCGGCTCAGCCACTCGGCGCAGTTCTTTCGCCTTGGGCAGAGTAGTCTTGATCAGTTCGTTTTCGAACAGCGACACCGCCATGTTCTGGAACATGGCCTTGCGGTGTGAGCTGGTCCGATTCAGGTGACGACCACTTTTACGATGACGCATCTTTCAAATCCTCGGTGTCGAGACGATCAGGCGGAAACCTTATCGTCCTTCTTCAAGCTTGCCGGCGGCCAGTTGTCCAGACGCATACCCAGTGACAGACCACGCGAGGCCAGAACATCCTTGATCTCTGTCAGGGACTTCTTGCCAAGGTTCGGGGTCTTCAGCAGCTCCACTTCGGTACGCTGGATCAGATCGCCAATGTAATAGATATTTTCGGCTTTCAGGCAGTTGGCTGAACGCACTGTCAGTTCCAGATCGTCTACCGGGCGCAGCAGGATCGGATCGATCTCGTCTTCCTGATGCTCAACAACCGGCTCGTGATCGCCCTTGAGATCGACGAAAGCGGCCAGCTGCTGCTGCAGGATAGTCGCAGCACGACGGATCGCCTCTTCGGGATCCAGCGTGCCGTTGGTTTCCAGATCGATGATCAGCTTGTCCAGGTTGGTACGCTGCTCCACCCGGGCGCTCTCAACGACGTAGGCGACGCGACGAACCGGCGTGTAGGTAGCATCCAGCTGAAGGCGGCCAATCGAACGGCTCTCGTCTTCATCAGACTGACGAGCGTCGGCAGGCTCATAGCCACGGCCGCGAGCGACGGTGAGCTTCATGTTGAGCACACCATTGGCAGACAGGTTGGCGATGACGTGATCGGGGTTAACGATCTCGACATCGTGGTCCAACTGGATGTCCGCACCAGTCACGGCACCCGGACCCTTCTTGGAAAGGTTCAGGGTAACGTGATCACGACCGTGCATCTTGATAGCCAGGCCTTTCAGGTTCAGCAGGATCTCGATGACGTCTTCCTGCACGCCTTCGATGGCGCTGTACTCATGCAACACGCCGTCGATTTCCGCCTCTACCACAGCGCAACCGGGCATGGAGGAGAGCAGAATGCGACGCAGCGCATTGCCCAGGGTGTGACCGAAACCACGCTCCAACGGCTCCAAGGTGATCTTGGCGCGCGTGGGCGAGCTTTCCTGTACGTCGATATGACGCGGTGTTAGAAACTCGGTAACCGAACTTTGCATGGGAGGCACCTTTTGCTGTCTGTCGCTTACTTGGAGTACAGCTCGACGATCAGGTTTTCGTTGATGTCGGCGTACAGGTCGCTGCGTGAAGGCAGGCTTTTGAACACGCCTTCCTTCTTCGCTGCGTCGACTTCCAGCCATTCGACCGAGCCACGCTGAGCAGCCAGATCCAGCGAGCCGCTAATGCGCAGCTGATTCTTGGCCTTCTCACGAACCGCTACCACGTCGCCTGGCGATACCAGGAAAGACGCTACGTTCACGGTCTTGCCGTTTACCATGATTGCCTTGTGCGAAACCAGCTGACGCGATTCGGCACGGGTGGAGCCAAAGCCCATCCGGTATACGACATTATCCAGACGACGCTCGAGCAACTGCAGCAGGTTTTCGCCAGTCGCGCCTTTCAGGCGAGCAGCTTCCTTGTAGTAGTTGCTGAACTGACGCTCGAGGATGCCGTAAATACGACGAACCTTTTGCTTTTCACGCAGCTGGGTGCCGTACTCGGACAGACGACCACGGCGCTGGCCGTGGACGCCCGGAGGGCTTTCCAGCTTGCACTTCGAATCGAGGGCGCGCACGCCGCTCTTGAGAAACAGGTCAGTGCCTTCGCGACGAGACAGCTTGCACTTGGGACCAATATATCGAGCCATTTACCGTCTCCTGATTAAACGCGGCGCTTCTTGGGCGGGCGGCAGCCGTTATGTGGGATAGGGGTGACATCAGTGATGCCGCTGATCTTGTAACCACAAGCATTCAGCGCGCGTACAGCTGACTCACGACCCGGGCCAGGGCCCTTCACGTTAACGTCGAGGTTCTTGAGACCATATTCCAGGGCCGCTTGACCAGCACGCTCTGCAGCTACCTGGGCAGCGAACGGAGTGCTTTTGCGCGAACCACGGAAACCGGAGCCACCAGAGGTAGCCCAGCTCAGAGCGTTGCCCTGGCGATCGGTAATGGTGATGATGGTGTTATTGAAAGACGCGTGGATGTGGGCGATCCCGTCGACCACCGTCTTTTTGACTTTCTTGCGAACACGAGCAGCAGGCTTAGCCATATCTGTATATTCCTTCGCGATTACTTACGGATCGGCTTGCGCGGACCCTTGCGGGTACGAGCGTTGGTCTTGGTGCGCTGACCGCGGACCGGAAGGCCCTTACGGTGACGCAGACCACGATAGCAACCCAGATCCATGAGACGCTTGACGTTCATGTTGATCACACGACGCAGGTCACCTTCAACGGTGCTCTTGGCTACCTCATTGCGCAGCAGATCGACCTGCTCCTCGCTGAGTTCCTTGATCTTTGCACTGGGGGCGATGCCAGTGGCGGCACAGATTTCCTGTGCCTTGGTCTGACCGATACCGAAGATATAGGTCAGTGAGATAACAGTATGCTTGTTATCCGGGATGTTGACGCCTGCAATACGGGCCATCCAAATTACTCCGTCTGACAGCTACCTGACTCAACCTGCACGTCACGTAAGTTGCGTGAAAAAGGGTGCAGTAGGGTAGCGCTAACAAAAACAAAATTCAACCACCCGGCCAATATCATTGGCCGGGTGGTGAGTTATCCTGAGACGTAGTCTTCAATCAGTAGGCCGGGATTTAACCCTGGCGCTGCTTGTGACGGGGCTCAGCGCTGCAGATGACCCGAACGCTACCATTGCGACGGATAACCTTGCAGTTACGGCAAAGCTTTTTGACTGATGCAGCAACTTTCATAACGTACTCCTGAAACCCGACGACTCAGCGCAGCATGCCGCTACCGTAGCCTTTCAGGTTCGATTTCTTCATAAGAGACTCGTACTGCTGAGAAACGAGGTGCGATTGTACTTGCGACATGAAGTCCATCACAACCACCACGACGATCAACAGCGAGGTCCCACCCAGATAAAAGGGTACATTTGCCGACACCACAAGAAACTGCGGCAACAGGCAGACCGCGGTGATGTACAGCGCACCGAACATCGTCAGGCGCGTGAGCACTCCGTCGATGTAACGTGCGGATTGCTCACCCGGGCGGATGCCCGGAATGAAAGCACCGGATTTCTTCAGATTCTCGGCCACATCCTTCGGATTGAACATCAAGGCCGTGTAGAAGAAGCAGAAGAAGATGATGCCGGCGCTGAACAGGATGATGTTCAACGGCTGCCCCGGAGCGATAGCCTGAGACACAGCCTGCAACCAACCCATGTTTTCGCCCTGTCCGAACCAGGTCCCTAGCGATGCCGGGAACAACAGGATGCTGCTGGCGAAGATCGCCGGAATTACGCCCGCCATATTCACCTTGAGGGGCAAATGGCTGGTTTGCGCTGCAAAGACCTTGCGGCCTTGCTGACGCTTGGCGTAATTGACGGTGATCCGACGCTGGCCGCGCTCGACGAACACCACGAAGGCGATCAAACCTACTGCCAGGAGCGCGATAGCGATCAGAGCGAAGATGTTGATGTCACCCTGCCGGGCAGCTTCGAACGACTGACCGACAGCACTGGGCAAGCCAGCGACGATACCGGCGAAGATCAGCATGGAAATACCGTTGCCGATCCCGCGCTCGGTAATCTGCTCACCCAGCCACATCATGAACATCGCACCCGCTACGAAGGTGGTCACGGCTATGAAGTAAAAGGCGAAACCGTCCGAGAAAGCGACGCCCTGACTAGCCAGACCAACCGACATACCCACCGCCTGGACCAACGCAAGCACCAGCGTCAGATAACGGGTGTACTGGCTGATCTTGCGGCGACCGGACTCGCCCTCCTTCTTCAACTGTTCCAGCGAAGGACTGATCGCTGTCATCAATTGCATGATGATCGACGCAGAGATGTACGGCATGATGCCCAGCGCGAAGATGCTCATTCGCTCCAAAGCACCGCCCGAGAACATGTTGAACAGGTTAAGGATGGTTCCCTCGTTCTGTCGGAACAGGTCGGCCAAACGATCAGGGTTGATACCGGGAACCGGGATATGAGCCCCGATGCGGTAAACGATGATCGCCAGGAACAGGAAGCGCAGGCGCCCCCAAAGCTCGGTCAGACCGCCTTGTTTCATGCCAGAGAGAGCGCCTTGCTTAGCCATTTATTCCTCGAACTTGCCGCCAGCTGCTTCAATCGCTGCCCGCGCGCCCTTGGTCGCCATCAGACCCTTGACCGTTACAGCCTTGGTCAGGTCGCCGGACAGGACAATCTTCGCACGGGTGTACTTGTTGCCGATAATGTTGGCATCTTTCAATGCCTGCAGATCGACGACCTCCGCATCCAGCTTGTTCAGCTCGCTAGTACGAATTTCAGCAGTAACCATCGCGATTTTCGACACGAAGCCGAATTTCGGCAGGCGGCGGTGCAACGGCTGCTGGCCACCCTCGAAGCCCGGTGCAACACTGCCGCCGGAACGCGAAGTCAGACCCTTGTGGCCGCGGCCACCGGTCTTGCCGAGGCCGCTACCGATACCACGACCGGGGCGATGCTTTTCACGGCGCGCGCCCGGTGCGGAACGTAGATCATTCAGTTTCATGTTTTAGCCCTCAACCCGAACCATGTAGGCGACCTTATTGATCATCCCACGTACAGACGGGGTATCTTCGACCTCGACGGTGTGCCCGATACGGCGCAGACCCAGGCCCTTGATGCATGCCTTGTGGTTCGGCAGGCGACCGGCAACGCTTTTGAACTGCGTTACTTTGATTGTTGCTTTAGCCATGACCGATTACCCCACGATGTCTTCAACGGTCTTGCCGCGCTTGGCTGCTACAGACTCAGGAGCCTGCATAGCCTTCAGACCCTTATAGGTAGCCTGAACGACGTTGACCGGATTGGTGGAACCGTAGCACTTGGCCAGAACGTTGTGCACGCCCGCAGCTTCCAGAACGGCACGCATCGCGCCACCGGCGATTACGCCAGTACCTTCCGATGCCGGCTGCATGAATACTCGGGAAGCGCCATGGGCAGCTTTGACCGGGTACTGCAGCGTCGAACCGTTGAGGTCGACCTGGATCATGTTACGACGTGCGGCTTCCATGGCCTTCTGGATTGCAGCAGGCACTTCACGCGCCTTGCCGCGACCGAAGCCCACGCGACCCTTGCCATCACCTACAACAGTCAGTGCGGTGAAAGCGAAGATCCGGCCACCCTTAACTACTTTGGCAACGCGGTTAACCTGTACAAGCTTCTCGATATAACCTTCGTCGCGCTTCTGCTCGAAATTAGCCATAGATCTACCCTTAGAATTCCAGCCCGCCTTCACGAGCGGCGTCGGCCAGCGCTTTCACGCGGCCATGGTACTTGAAGCCGGAACGGTCGAAGGAGACCTGTGTAACACCGGCGGCCTTGGCGCGCTCAGCCACGAGAAGACCGACTTTCTTGGCGGCTTCGATATTACCGGTACCGCCATTGCGCAGACTCTCGTCGAGAGTGGAGGCGCTGGCCAGTACCTGCGAGCCGTCAGCTGAGATCACTTGTGCGTACATGTGCTGCGAAGAACGGTACACGCACAGACGTACGGCTTCCAGCTCGCGCTGCTTCAGACGCGAACGGCGAGCGCGACGGAGACGAATAACTTTTTTATCGCTCATTTGCTATGCCCTACTTCTTCTTGGCTTCTTTACGACGCACGACCTCATCGGCGTAGCGCACACCCTTGCCCTTATAAGGCTCGGGACGACGGAAATCACGAATTTCCGCGGCTACCTGACCGACCAGCTGCTTGTCGATGCCCTTGATGATGATGTCCGTCTGGCTCGGGGTTTCCGCAGAAACGCCTTCCGGCAGCTGGTAGTCGATCGGGTGCGAGTAGCCAAGCGCCAGCGAAAGGGTCTGACCCTTGGCCTGCGCCTTGTAACCAACACCTACGAGCTGTAGCTTGCGCTCGAAACCTTGAGTGACACCCAGGACCATGTTGTTGACCAGGGCACGAGTAGTGCCGGCCATCGCCATGTTCGGACTGCCAGGACGAGCGGCAAACCGCAGCTCACCGTCTTCCTGGACGACTTCAACAGTAGGATGCAGGTTCAGTTCCAGTGCGCCCTTGGCGCCCTTGACTGACAGTTCCTGACCGTTGACCTTAACTTCTACACCCTGCGGCAATTTGACAGGGTTCTTCGCGACGCGAGACATCGGTAACCCCCTATCAGAATACGGTGCAGAGCACTTCGCCGCCGATACCGGCAGCGCGAGCAGCACGATCAGTCATCACACCCTTGTTGGTGGAAACGATCGATACGCCCAGTCCACCCTTGACCTTCGGAATCTGGTCAACGGACTTGTACTGACGCAGGCCGGGACGGCTGATGCGCTTCAGTTCTTCAATTACCGGCTTGCCCTCGAAGTACTTCAGCTCGATCGACAGCACAGGCTTGGCTTCACCCTGCACTTCGTAACCGGCTACGTAACCTTCTTCTTTCAATACTTTGGCGACAGCCACCTTCAGCTTTGCCGAAGGCATGCTGACACTGGACTTTTCAGCCATCTGGGCATTACGGATACGGGTCAGCATGTCTGCCAACGGGTCCTGCATACTCATGGGCTTTCTGCTCCTGAAACTGAGTAATTAAGGTCTGGTTTACCAGCTGGCTTTGACCAGACCGGGTACATCACCACGCATTGCAGCTTCACGCAACATGATGCGCGAGAGGCCAAACTTGCGGTATACGCCGTGCGGACGGCCGGTCAGGCGGCAGCGGTTACGCTGACGGACTGGGCTCGCATCACGCGGCAGTTTTTGCAGAGCCACCTGGGCATTCCAACGGTCTTCAGCAGACGCGTTGATGTTGCCGACGATGGCTTTGAGCTCGGCACGCTTTGCAGCGTACTTGGCAACCGTGCGAGTGCGCTTGGCCTCGCGGTTCTTCATGCTAACTTTAGCCATTGCCTGACTCCTAGTTGCGGAACGGGAAGTTGAACGCACGCAGCAGCGCACGGCCTTCGTCGTCGGTCCGTGCAGTGGTGGTCAAAGTAATATCCAGACCACGCATGGCATCGATCTTGTCGTAATCGATTTCCGGGAAAATGATCTGTTCCTTGACGCCCATGCTGTAGTTACCGCGACCATCGAACGACTTGGCGTTCAGACCACGGAAGTCACGTACACGCGGCAGGGAGATGGCCAGCAGACGATCGAGAAACTCGTACATCTGCTCGCGGCGCAGGGTCACCTTGACACCAATCGGCCAGCCGTCACGGATCTTGAAACCCGCGATCGACTTGCGTGCATAGGTCACGATGCCCTTGCGACCGGTGATCTTTTCCAGATCAGCCAGGGCATTTTCGATGACTTTCTTGTCACCGACGGCCTCACCAAGACCCATGTTGAGGGTGATCTTGGTGATCTTGGGGACTTCCATTACGTTCTTCAGGCCCAGTTCTTCCTTGAGCTTGGGAACGATGTTCGTCCGATACTGCTCTTTCAATCTTGCCATGGTAAGCACCTAGATTCTCAAGCGTCGACGGCTTTTTGCGTCGACTTGAAAATACGAACCTTCTTACCGTCTTCGACCTTGAAGCCGACGCGATCGGCCTTGCTGGTCTCCGGGTTGAAGATAGCCACGTTGGAGACGTGGATTGGCGCCTCCTTCTCAACAATACCGCCTTGCGAACCAGCCATAGGATTCGGCTTGGTGTGGCGCTTGATAATGTTGACGCCGGACACGAGAAGGCGGGCATCAGCCAGGACTTTTACGACCTTGCCGCGCTTGCCTTTATCTTTACCGGCGATGACGATAACGTCGTCGTCACGTTTGATCTTTTGCATGACCGGGCTCCTTACAGCACTTCGGGCGCGAGGGAAACGATCTTCATGAACTGCTCATTACGCAGTTCGCGAGTCACTGGCCCAAAGATGCGGGTACCGATCGGCTCATTCTTGTTGTTGAGCAGAACGGCAGCGTTGCCATCGAAACGGATCAGCGAACCGTCGGTACGGCGAACGCCGTGACGAGTACGCACGATGACCGCGTTGAGCACCTGGCCTTTCTTTACTTTGCCGCGCGGAATCGCTTCCTTCACGGTCACTTTGATGATGTCGCCAATGCCGGCGTAGCGGCGGTGAGAACCGCCCAGAACCTTGATACACATCACGCGACGTGCACCACTGTTGTCAGCCACATCCAGCATGGATTGAGTCTGAATCATAACTTTCTCCGACCCTTGAAAATTCCGCTATGTGCGCGGGGCTTATACTTGCGCCGCGCGCTCGTCGATCTGCACCAGGGTCCAGTTCTTGGTTTTAGCCAAGGGACGGGTTTCCCGGATGGTGACCATATCGCCGATGCGGCAATCGTTGTTCTCGTCGTGTGCGTGCAGCTTGGTAGAGCGGGTGATGTACTTTCCGTACAACGGGTGCTTTACCTGACGCTCGATGAGCACAGTAACGGTCTTTTCCATCTTGTCGCTGACCACACGGCCAGTGACGGTACGAACTGCTTTAGTCTCGGCCATGATCAGTTACCACCCTTCTGGTTGAGCACGGTCTTGACTCGGGCGATATCGCGCTTTACCTGCTTGAGCAGGTGGCTCTGGCCGAGCTGACCGGTTGCCTTCTGCATGCGCAGGTTGAACTGATCCCGCAGCAGAGTGAGCAGCTGCTCATTGAGCTGCTCGGCAGATTTTTCACGAAGTTCTGTCGCTTTCATTACATCACCGTCCGCTTAACAAAGGTGGTAGCGAGAGGCAGCTTGGCTGCGGCCAGGGCGAAAGCCTCGCGCGCCAGCTCTTCGGAAACACCTTCAATCTCGTACAGGACCTTGCCCGGCTTGATCTGGGCAACCCAATACTCGACGTTACCCTTACCTTTACCCATCCGGACTTCCAACGGCTTCTTGGAAATCGGCTTGTCCGGGAAAACTCGGATCCAGATTTTACCGCCACGCTTAACGTGACGAGTCAAAGCACGACGGGCAGCTTCAATCTGACGCGCAGTCAGACGACCACGACCCACGGCCTTCAGTGCAAATTCGCCAAAGCTCACTTTACTGCCGCGATGCGCCAGGCCACGGTTGTGGCCGGTCATCTGCTTGCGGAACTTCGTACGCTTGGGTTGTAACATGTGCGTACCCCTTACTTAGCAGCTTTTTTCTTGGGTGCGGCAGCTTTGGTTTCCTCGGGCTGACCACCAATGATCTCGCCTTTGAAAATCCAAACCTTGACGCCAATCACACCGTAGGTGGTGTGGGCTTCAGCTGTCGCGTAATCGATATCGGCGCGCAGGGTGTGCAACGGCACACGACCTTCACGGTACCATTCGGTACGGGCAATCTCGGCGCCGCCGAGACGGCCGCTAACCTGGATCTTGATACCTTTGGCGCCAATGCGCATGGCGTTTTGTACGGCGCGCTTCATTGCACGACGGAACATCACACGACGCTCGAGCTGCTGAGCAACGCTTTGTGCAACCAGGGCACCGTCGAGCTCCGGCTTGCGGATCTCTTCGATGTTGATGTGCACGGGCACGCCCATCTGCTGAGTCAATTCCTGACGCAGCTTTTCGACGTCCTCGCCCTTCTTGCCAATCACTATGCCTGGACGGGCAGTGTGAATAGTGATGCGGGCGGTCTGTGCCGGGCGCTGAATGTCAACGCGGCTAACCGAAGCGCTCTTCAGCTTGGTCTGAATGTACTTACGTACTTTCAGATCGGTGAGCAGATAGTCAGCATAAGTGCGACCGTCTGCGTACCACACCGAAGTGTGCTGTTTAACGATACCGAGGCGGATGCCTATCGGATGTACTTTCTGACCCATGTGATCGACTCCTACTTGTCAGCAACCTTGACCGTGATATGGCAAGACCGCTTAACGATGCGATCAGCACGGCCTTTGGCACGTGGCATGATGCGCTTCAGAGAGCGACCTTCGTTGACAAACACGGTGGAGACCTTCAGGTCATCCACGTCCGCGCCATCATTGTGCTCGGCGTTGGCAATAGCCGACTCCAGAACTTTCTTGATGACGTCAGCGGCCTTCTTGTTGCTGAAACTCAGCAGGTTCAGGGCCTCATCCACCTTCTTCCCGCGGATCTGGTCTGCGACCAAGCGAGCTTTCTGGGCAGAGAGTCGGGCGCCCTTGTACGTAGCGGCTACTTCCATCTTCTAACCCCTTAGCGCTTGGCTTTCTTGTCTGCAGCGTGCCCACGATAGGTACGCGTAGCAGAGAATTCGCCCAACTTGTGGCCGACCATGTCTTCAGAGACGATGACCGGAACATGCTGGCGACCGTTATGCACGGCGATGGTCAAACCAACCATCTGCGGCAGAATCATCGAACGGCGCGACCAGGTCTTGACCGGCTTACGATCGTTCTTTTCAACTGCGACTTCGATCTTCTTTAACAGGTGAAGATCGATAAAAGGACCTTTCTTCAGAGAACGCGGCACTGTCGTATCCCCTCTAATTACTTGCTGCGCCGACGGACAATCATCTTGTCAGTGCGCTTGTTGGACCGAGTCTTGGCACCCTTGGTCGGGAAGCCCCACGGCGACACCGGATGACGACCACCAGAAGTACGACCTTCACCACCGCCATGCGGGTGGTCGACCGGGTTCATGGCAACACCACGAACAGTCGGACGTACTCCGCGCCAGCGCTTGGCACCAGCTTTACCCAGGGAGCGCAGGCTGTGCTCGCCATTGGACACTTCGCCCAATGTCGCGCGGCACTCACCGAGCACCTTGCGCATTTCACCGGAGCGCAAACGCACGGTGACATAGGCACCTTCACGCGCAACCAGCTGAACGGCTGCGCCAGCGCTACGCGCGATTTGTGCGCCCTTGCCCGGCTTGAGCTCGATACCATGGATGGTGCTACCAACCGGGATATTGCGCAGCGGAAGGGTGTTGCCAGCCTTGATCGGCGCATCGGCACCGGAAATCAGCTGATCGCCAGCACTAACGCCCTTGGGAGCGATGATGTAACGGCGCTCGCCATCGGCATATTTCAGCAGAGCAATATGAGCGGTACGGTTCGGATCATATTCGACGCGCTCTACAACGGCAGGGATGCCGTCCTTGTTGCGACGAAAATCGACCAAACGGTAATGCTGTTTATGACCGCCCCCACGATGACGCGTGGTGATGCGACCATTGTTGTTACGACCACCGGACTTGCCTTGCTTCTCGACCAGAGGCGCGAACGGTGCACCCTTGTGCAGGTTGTCGTGAACAACCTTGACTACGAAGCGGCGGCCAGCGGAAGTAGGTTTACATTTAACAATTGCCATGATGTATTCCTTTCTTATTCAGCGCTGGCGAAGTCGATGTCTTGACCGGGCTGCAGGCTGACATACGCCTTCTTCCAGTCACTACGCTTGCCCAGGCCGCGAACGGTTCGCTTGGTCTTGCCTTTAACATTCAGGGTCGACACAGACTGGACCTTGACGTTGAACAACTGCTCAATCGCCTTCTTGATTTCCAGCTTGGTCGCTGTGGTATCGACCTTGAAGACAAACTGGTTCTTGCTATCAGCCAGCATCGTAGCCTTCTCGGATACATGCGGGCCAAGCAGGACTTTGAAAATGCGCTCTTGGTTCATCCCAGCATCTCCTCGAACTTCTTAACAGCAGGTACGGTGATCAGTACCTTGTCGTAAGCGATCAGGCTGACCGGGTCCGAACCCTGCACATCACGTACGTCGACATGCGGCAGGTTGCGCGCAGCCAGGTACAGGTTTTCGTCAATGTTATCGGTAACGATCAGCACGTTATCCAGGTTCAGATCCTTGAGCTTGCCGAGCAGAGACTTGGTCTTCGGTGCGTCTACTGCAAAGCTCTCAACCACGATCAGGCGATCCAAACGGACCAGCTCGGACAGGATCGAGCGCAGGGCACCGCGATACATCTTGCGGTTCAGCTTCTGCTCATGGTTCTGCGGGCGAGCTGCAAATGTGGTACCGCCCCCACGCCAAATCGGGCTGCGGATAGTACCAGCACGAGCGCGGCCGGTACCCTTCTGACGCCAGGGCTTCTTGCCGCCGCCGGATACGTCGGAACGGTTCTTCTGCTGCTTGGTGCCCTGACGACCGCCAGCCATATAGGCGACGACAGCCTGGTGAACCAGTGTCTCGTTAAACTCGGTCGCAAAGGTCAGATCGGAAACTTCGATCGCGCTCGCGCCAGCTACATTCAAATTCATGGTAACTCCCCCTTAACCCTTGGCCTTCACTGCCGGGCGGACGACAACGTCGCTACCAGGTGCGCCAGGCACCGAGCCCTTGATGAGCAGCAGGTTGCGTTCGGCGTCAACGCGTACGACTTCGAGGGTCTGTACGGTCACTTGCTCGGCGCCCATGTGACCGGACATCTTCTTGCCCTTGAATACGCGACCCGGAGTCTGGCACTGGCCAATGGAACCGGGGACACGGTGGGATACGGAGTTGCCGTGAGTTGCATCCTGGCCGCGGAAGTTCCAGCGCTTGATGGTACCGGCGAAGCCCTTACCCTTGGACTGACCGGTGACATCGACCATCTGGCCCGCTTCAAAAATGCTGACTGTGAGTTCTGCGCCAGTCTCGTACTCGGCACCGTCTTCCAGTCGGAATTCGCATACCTGACGACCTGCGGCAGTATTTGCCTTGGCAAAGTGCCCAGCCATCGGCTTGCTGACGCGCTTCGCGCGGCGCTCGCCTACGGTGACCTGAATAGCCTGATAGCCATCCTTGTCGAGGGATTTAACCTGAGTGACACGGTTCGGCTCAACTTCCACAACCGTAACCGGGATAGAAACACCATCTTCAGTGAAAACGCGGGTCATACCGCATTTCCGGCCGACTAAACCAATAGTCATCTTGTAAACCTCATGAGTGCACGGGGCTATTACCCGCTATGGCCGCCCATTTCAGGGCGTTACACGACTTATAGCCCCCGTCGTGTGGGGCTATCAGCCGAGGCTGATCTGAACCTCAACGCCTGCTGCCAGATCCAGCTTCATCAACGCATCGACAGTCTTGTCGGTGGGCTGAACGATATCCAATACCCGCTTATGGGTACGGATCTCATACTGATCACGGGCATCTTTGTTGACGTGCGGCGAAATCAGCACGGTGAAACGCTCTTTGCGTGTCGGCAAAGGGATTGGACCACGCACCTGAGCCCCAGTACGTTTCGCGGTATCCACGATTTCCTGGGTTGATTGATCTATCAGGCGATGGTCAAAAGCCTTCAACCGAATACGAATCTGTTGGTTCTGCATTTGACCAGAAACTCCAAGCTTCAATTCTTCAGAGCCGCCGCAAATCGCGGGTAGGCCCGTCCAAGGGAGGCGCAATTCTACTGATGCACCCAGACAGTGTCAACCTAAATACAAAAGCCCCCGTATGAACGGGGGCTTTTGTTTCAGCTCAGATTATCACTCGATAATCTTGGCAACCACGCCGGCACCAACGGTACGACCGCCTTCGCGAATCGCGAAGCGCAGGCCGTCTTCCATGGCGATCGGAGCGATCAGGGTGACAACCAGCTTGACGTTGTCGCCCGGCATTACCATTTCAACGCCTTCCGGCAGCTCGCACGAACCGGTTACGTCGGTGGTACGGAAGTAGAACTGCGGACGGTAGCCCTTGAAGAACGGAGTGTGACGACCGCCTTCATCCTTGCCCAGCACGTACACTTCAGCTTCGAACTTGGTGTGCGGCTTGATGGTGCCCGGCTTGGCCAGTACCTGACCACGCTCTACGTCTTCACGCTTGGTACCACGCAGCAGAACACCAACGTTCTCACCGGCACGGCCTTCGTCAAGCAGCTTGCGGAACATTTCGACGCCAGTACAGGTAGTCTTGGTAGTCGCCTTGATACCGACGATTTCCACTTCTTCCTGAACCTTGACGATACCGCGCTCGACACGACCAGTCACAACGGTACCGCGACCGGAGATCGAGAACACGTCTTCGATCGGCATCAGGAACGGCTTGTCGATCGCACGCTCGGGCTCCGGGATGTAGCTGTCCAGAGTCTCAACCAGCTTCTGCACCGCGGAAACGCCGATACCGTTGTCGTCCTTGCCTTCCAGCGCCATCAGCGCGGAGCCGATGATGATCGGGGTGTCGTCACCCGGGAAGTCATAGGTGCTCAGCAGGTCACGAACTTCCATCTCGACCAGTTCCAGCAGCTCTTCGTCATCGACCATGTCAGCCTTGTTCAGGAACACGACGATGTAAGGAACGCCTACCTGGCGGGACAGCAGGATGTGCTCGCGAGTCTGCGGCATCGGGCCGTCAGCAGCCGAACATACCAGGATCGCGCCGTCCATCTGTGCAGCACCGGTGATCATGTTCTTGACGTAGTCAGCGTGGCCGGGGCAGTCAACGTGCGCGTAGTGACGAGTCGGAGAATCGTATTCCACGTGCGAGGTGTTGATGGTGATACCACGAGCCTTCTCTTCCGGCGCGTTGTCGATCTGGTCGAAAGCGCGGGCAGAACCGCCGTAGGATTCTGCACAGACCTTGGTCAGAGCAGCGGTCAGAGTGGTCTTGCCATGGTCAACGTGACCGATGGTGCCCACGTTCAGGTGCGGTTTGCTACGTTCAAATTTTTCTTTAGCCACGGTTGATAACCTCTTTAATTAGCTTGGGGTTCAGTTAGCTTTGCTTCTTGATAATTGCTTCGGCGATGTTCGATGGCGCTTCCGCATACTTCGCGAACTCCATGGAGTAGCTCGCACGCCCCTGGGACATGGAACGAACATCCGTGGCATAGCCGAACATTTCACCAAGCGGAACCTCAGCGCGGATAACCTTACCGGAAACAGAATCTTCCATACCCTGGATCAGACCGCGACGACGGTTCAAGTCGCCCATCACGTCACCCATGTAGTCTTCCGGGGTAACGACCTCAACCTTCATGACCGGCTCGAGCAATACAGCCCCGCCCTTCTGGGCCAACTGCTTGGTGGCCATGGAAGCGGCGATCTTGAACGCCATTTCGTTGGAGTCGACGTCGTGGTAGGAGCCGTCGAATACGGTAGCCTTCAGACCGATCAGCGGGCAGCCGGCGAGAACACCGTTCTTCATCTGCTCCTCGATACCTTTCTGAATGGCCGGGACGTATTCCTTGGGAATCACACCACCAACGACTTCGCTCTTGAACTCCAGACCTTCCTGGCCTTCTTCAGACGGCTCGAAGCGAATCCAGCAATGGCCGAACTGACCACGACCACCGGACTGCCGAACGAACTTGCCTTCGATCTCGCACTTGTTGCGGATCATTTCACGGTAGGCCACCTGTGGCTTACCGATATTGGCTTCAACGTTGAATTCGCGTCGCATGCGGTCAACGATGATGTCCAGGTGAAGTTCGCCCATACCGGAAATGATGGTCTGGCCGGACTCTTCGTCCGTGCGAACGCGGAACGAAGGATCTTCCTGAGCAAGCTTGCCCAGTGCGATGCCCATTTTCTCCTGGTCAGCCTTGGTCTTCGGCTCGACCGCAACCGAGATGACCGGCTCAGGGAATTCCATGCGCTCAAGAATGATCGGCTTATCGTGCGAGCACAGGGTGTCACCGGTCGTGACATCCTTCATACCGATGAGAGCAGCGATATCACCGGCGCGGCATTCTTTGATCTCTTCACGCGTATTGGCGTGCATCTGAACCATTCGACCCACGCGCTCTTTCTTGCCCTTGACCGAGTTTAGAACCGAGTCACCGGAAGACAGTACGCCAGAGTAAACACGAGCGAAGGTCAGCGTGCCCACGAAGGGATCGCTGGCGATCTTGAACGCCAGTGCAGAGAAGGGCTCGTCGTCGGACGCATGACGCTCGTCGATCTGCTCTTCGTTGTCCGGGTGAACGCCCTTGATGGCTTCCACCTGGTCCGGAGCCGGCAAAAAGTCGATGACCGCGTCAAGAACAAGCGGTACGCCCTTGTTCTTGAAAGACGAACCGCAGACAGCCGGAACGATCTCGTTGGCCAGGGTACGCATGCGCAGGCCTGCTTTGATCTCGTCGTTGGTCAGCTCGCCTTCTTCGAGGTACTTGTTCATCAGTTCCTCGTTGGCTTCGGCAGCGGCCTCAACCATCTTCTCGCGGTACTCCGCAGCGAGATCCGCCAACTCGGCCGGAATCTCTTCCTCGCGGAAGGTCATGCCGCTGTCGTCTTCGTTCCAGTAGATAGCCTTCATGCGCAGCAGGTCGACCTGGCCGGCGAAGTTCTCTTCCGAACCGATGGCGATCTGAATCGGCACAGGGGTATGACCCAGACGCTTCTTGATCTGATCGACAACGCGCAGAAAGTTCGCGCCCTGGCGGTCCATCTTGTTCACGTAGACGATGCGCGGAACGCGATACTTGTTGGCCTGACGCCATACGGTTTCGGACTGCGGCTCGACACCGGAGGTACCACAGAACACGACGACGGCACCGTCGAGTACGCGCAATGAACGCTCTACTTCGATGGTGAAGTCAACGTGACCGGGGGTATCGATGATGTTGACGCGATGCTTTTCGTACTGCTTCTCGGCACCCTGCCAGAACGCAGTGGTAGCAGCGGAGGTGATGGTGATACCACGCTCCTGCTCCTGCGCCATCCAGTCCATGGTGGCCGCGCCGTCATGAACTTCGCCCATCTTGTGGTTCACGCCGGTGTAAAACAGAATCCGTTCCGTGGTGGTGGTCTTGCCCGCATCGACGTGCGCGCAAATACCGATGTTACGGTACAGATTGATAGGGATTGTACGAGCCACGGTGTTCTCCTGAGTCGTTTAGAAGCGGTAGTGCGAGAAGGCCTTGTTGGCTTCGGCCATACGGTGTACGTCTTCACGCTTCTTGACCGCTGCACCCTTGCCTTCTGAGGCATCGACCAGTTCGCCGGCCAGGCGCAGAGCCATGGATTTCTCGCCACGCTTACGGGCAGCATCAACCAGCCAGCGCATCGCCAGAGCGTTGCGACGGGAAGGACGCACTTCAACCGGAACCTGATAGGTGGCGCCGCCGACACGGCGGGATTTAACTTCAACCAACGGAGCAATGGCGTCGAGCGCCTTCTCGAACAGCTCAACGGGATCTTCGGTCTTGGTACGTTCCTTGACCTTGTCCAGCGCGCCGTAAACGATGCGCTCAGCGACAGCTTTCTTGCCGCTTTCCATTACGTGGTTCATGAATTTGGCGAGAATCTGGCTGCCGTACTTAGGTTCTGGCAGGATCTCACGTTTTGCCGCTACACGACGTCTTGGCATGATAAGCCCTCAAACGGTCTTCAGGTTAGCCCAGGACTGTAACGCTTCGGTTACGCCCGACCTTACTCTTATCGACTCAGGTAAATTGAATTCAAGATTACTTTGGACGCTTCGCGCCGTACTTCGAACGACCCTGCTTACGATCCTTGACACCTGAAGTGTCGAGCGAACCGCGAACAGTGTGGTAACGCACACCCGGCAAGTCTTTTACACGGCCGCCGCGAATCAGAACGACGCTGTGCTCTTGCAGGTTGTGACCTTCACCACCGATATAGGAAGAAACTTCATAGCCGTTGGTCAGACGGACACGGCAGACCTTACGCAGAGCCGAGTTCGGCTTCTTCGGCGTGGTGGTGTACACACGAGTACACACACCGCGACGCTGCGGGCAGTTCTGCAGCGCCGGCACGTCGCTCTTTTCAGCGACGCGCTTACGCGGCTTGCGAACCAGCTGGTTGATTGTTGCCATCTAGCAAAACTCCACTGATGTCTCTGGGACACGTTAAATAAAAAATGGCGAGACAAATCGCCCCGCCAAATTTAGGGGTACGGAATTCTAAAGAAGCGACCCCTGATCGTCAAGGCGCCCGGCTTCCCAGGGGATGCCGGGCCTCCTCTCAGTTTCCGCTCGAGTTGAGCGCGTCGGACAGTGCCTGCTCGACTTCACTGGCGC
Organism: Halopseudomonas xinjiangensis; assembly: GCF_900104945.1. NCBI lineage: Bacteria > Pseudomonadati > Pseudomonadota > Gammaproteobacteria > Pseudomonadales > Pseudomonadaceae > Halopseudomonas > Halopseudomonas xinjiangensis. The sequence goes on from NZ_LT629736.1 coordinate 2,824,771, forward strand.
TGACCTTGGCCGGCTTGCCCGCCATTTTCTGACGCTTGCGCTCAGCATGGTAGGCCAGACCGGTACCGGCCGGGATCAGACGGCCAACCACGACGTTTTCCTTGAGGCCTCGCAGATGATCGCGCTTGCCGGTGACGGCAGCCTCGGTCAGCACGCGAGTGGTCTCCTGGAACGACGCGGCGGAGATGAACGACTCGGTCGACAGCGACGCTTTGGTGATACCCAGCAGAATACGCTCGTATTTCGCCGGGAATTTGTCCTGCGCTGCCAACTGCTCGTTCTCTTCCAGCACGTGGGTGAGTTCAACCTGGTCACCCTTGATGAAGCTGGAATCACCCGACTCACTGATCTCGACCTTGCGCAGCATCTGGCGAATGGTCACTTCGATGTGCTTGTCGTTGATCTTCACACCCTGCAGGCGGTACACGTCCTGAATCTCGTTGACGATGTACTTGGCCAGCGCGCTGACACCCAGCAGACGCAGGATATCGTGCGGGTTGCTCGGACCGTCGGAGATCACTTCGCCCTTGGTCACCTGTTCGCCTTCGAAGACGTTCAGATGACGCCACTTCGGAATCAGCTCTTCGTACGGATCGCTGCCATCGGTCGGGGTGATGACCAGACGGCGCTTGCCCTTAGTCTCCTTGCCGAACGAGATGGTACCGCTGATCTCAGCCAGAATCGCAGGCTCCTTCGGACGGCGCGCCTCGAACAGGTCAGCAACACGCGGCAGACCACCGGTGATGTCACGCGTCTTCGACGTTTCCTGCGGAATACGCGCGACGATGTCACCAACGTTTACCTTGGCACCATCGGTCAGGTTGACCAGAGCGTTGGCCGGCAGGAAGTACTGCGCCGGTACGTCAGTACCAGGCAGCATCAGCTCCTTGCCGTTGTCATCGACCAACTTCACTGCCGGACGAATGTCCTTGCCCGAAGCCGGACGATCCTTCGCATCGAGGACTTCGATGTTGGTCAAACCGGTCAACTCGTCAGCCTGACGCTTGATGGTGATGCCTTCGTCCATGCCGAAGAACGCCACGGTACCGGAGATCTCGGTCACGATCGGGTGGGTGTGCGGATCCCACTTGGCCACGACCTTACCGGCTTCGACCTTGTCGCCTTCGTGAATCGAAATAACCGCACCGTAGGGCAGCTTGTAACGCTCACGCTCTCGACCAAACTCGTCCGCTACCGCCAACTCACCGGAACGCGATACCGCGATCAGTGCGCCATCGGCACGCTCAACATACTTCAGGTTATGCAGACGAATCACACCGCCGTTCTTCACCTGGACGCTGTCGGCCGCCGAGGTCCGGCTCGCCGCGCCACCGATGTGGAAGGTACGCATGGTCAGCTGGGTACCCGGCTCACCAATCGACTGCGCAGCGATAACACCTACGGCTTCGCCGATGTTGATCTTATGACCACGTGCCAGGTCACGACCGTAGCAAGTCGAGCACACCCCGTAACGGGTTTCGCAAGCGATCGGTGAACGAACAATCACCTCGTCGACGCTGTTCAGCTCAAGGAACTCGACCCATTGCTCATCGATCAGCGTACCAGCAGGAACGATGGTCTCTTCGCTGCCCGGCTTGACGACATCACGCGCGATCACACGACCCAGTACACGCTCGCCCAAAGGCTCGACGATATCGCCGCCTTCGATGTGCGGAGACATCACCAGACCCCTGTCGGTACCGCAATCGGGCTCGGTGATCACCAGATCCTGCGCCACGTCCACCAGACGACGAGTCAGGTAACCGGAGTTCGCTGTCTTCAAGGCCGTGTCGGCGAGGCCCTTACGAGCGCCGTGGGTCGAGATGAAGTACTGCAGTACGTTCAAACCTTCACGGAAGTTCGCCGTGATCGGCGTTTCGATGATCGAACCGTCCGGCTTGGCCATCAGACCACGCATACCGGCCAGCTGACGAATCTGGGCGGCGGAACCACGCGCACCAGAGTCAGCCATCATGTACATCGAGTTGAAGGATTCCTGATCAACCTCGTTGCCGTCACGGTCAAGCACGCGAGTCGACTTGAGATTGTCCATCATCGCCTTGGAGATCTCGTCGTTGGCCTTGGACCAAAGGTCGATCACCTTGTTGTACTTCTCGCCCTGGGTAACCAGACCGGAGGCGTACTGATCTTCGATCTCCTTCACTTCGTCGGTGGCCTCGTCGATGATCCGGGCCTTCTCGTCCGGGATGACGAAGTCGTTCACACCGATGGATGCACCGGAGATGGTCGAATAGGCAAAACCGGTATACATCAGCTGGTCGGCGAAGATGACGGTGTCCTTGAGGCCGACGATCCGGTAGCTGGTATTGATCAGCTTGGAAATCGCCTTCTTCTTCAGAGGCTGGTCAACCAGCTCGAACGGCAGACCCCTGGGCAGAATCTGGAACAGCAGCGCACGACCAACCGTTGTATCAACGATACGGGTCTCGGTGGTCCAGCTCTCGTCCTTGTGCTTGACGGTCTCGGTGATTCGCACCTTGACCAGCGCATGCAACTCGGCCTGACCGCTACGATAGGCCATCTCCACTTCATTGACGTCAGTGAAGCGCATCCCCTCGCCCTTCGCATTGATGCGAGTACGAGTCATGTAATACAAGCCCAGCACCACGTCCTGCGAAGGCACGATGATCGGCTCACCGGACGCCGGCGACAGGATGTTGTTGGTCGACATCATCAGCGCACGGGCTTCCAACTGGGCCTCGAGGGTCAGCGGCACGTGGACGGCCATCTGGTCACCGTCGAAGTCGGCGTTGTAGGCCGCACAGACGAGCGGGTGCAGCTGAATCGCCTTACCTTCGATCAGTACCGGCTCGAACGCCTGGATACCCAGACGGTGCAACGTTGGCGCACGGTTCAGCAGTACCGGGTGCTCGCGGATGACCTCGGCGAGGATGTCCCATACTTCCGGAAGCTCACGCTCGACCATCTTCTTGGCGGCCTTGATCGTAGTCGCCAGACCGCGGTGCTCCAGCTTGCCGAAGATGAACGGCTTGAACAGCTCGAGAGCCATCTTCTTGGGCAGACCACACTGGTGCAGACGCAGAGTTGGGCCTACCACGATCACCGAACGGCCGGAGTAGTCGACGCGCTTGCCAAGCAGGTTCTGACGGAAACGACCCTGCTTGCCCTTGATCATGTCGGCGAGCGACTTCAGCGGACGCTTGTTGGTGCCGGTGATCGCACGACCGCGACGGCCGTTATCCAGCAACGCATCAACCGATTCCTGCAGCATGCGCTTTTCGTTACGCACGATGATGTCAGGCGCAGACAGGTCGAGCAGACGCTTGAGGCGGTTGTTACGGTTGATCACCCGGCGATACAGATCGTTCAGATCGGACGTCGCAAAGCGGCCGCCGTCCAGCGGTACCAGCGGACGCAGGTCCGGCGGCAGCACAGGCAGCACTGTCATGACCATCCACTCGGGCTTGTTGCCGGAGCCGTCGAAGGCTTCCATCAACTTCAACCGCTTGGACAGCTTCTTGATCTTGGTTTCCGAAGTGGTCTGCGGAATCTCTTCGCGCAGCTTGCCAATTTCGTGAGCCAAATCCATCGCTGTCAGCAGCTGGTAGACAGCCTCAGCACCCATACGGGCGTCGAAGTCGTCACCGAACTCTTCCAGCGCTTCGAAATACTGTTCGTCGTTGAGCAACTGACCTTTTTCCAACGTGGTCATGCCCGGCTCGATTACGACGTAGCTTTCGAAATACAGCACGCGCTCGATGTCACGCAGAGTCATGTCCAGCAGCAGGCCGATACGGGACGGCAGCGACTTCAGGAACCAGATGTGGGCAACCGGCGAGGCCAGTTCAATGTGACCCATGCGCTCACGGCGGACCTTGGCCAAGGCGACTTCGACGCCGCACTTCTCGCAGATCACACCACGATGCTTGAGTCGCTTGTACTTGCCGCACAGGCACTCGTAGTCCTTGACCGGGCCAAAGATCTTGGCGCAGAACAGGCCGTCACGCTCGGGCTTGAACGTACGATAGTTGATGGTTTCCGGCTTTTTCACTTCGCCAAAGGACCAGGACCGGATCATTTCCGGTGAAGCCAGGCCGATTCGAATGGAATCGAACTCTTCAATCTGTCCCTGGGACTTGAGCAGGTTCAATAAGTCTTTCAAGGCCTATACTCCTCGAGGTGTCTCAAGGGCGGACCGATGTCCGCCCGAGACGTGGGCAGTCGTTATTCGGATTCCAGCTCGATGTCGATACCGAGCGAACGGATTTCCTTGACCAACACGTTGAAGGATTCCGGCATACCGGCTTCCATGCGATGGTCGCCATCCACGATGTTCTTGTACATCTTGGTACGGCCGTTCACGTCGTCCGACTTCACGGTGAGCATCTCCTGCAGAGTGTAGGCGGCGCCGTAAGCTTCCAGAGCCCATACCTCCATCTCCCCGAAGCGCTGACCACCGAACTGCGCCTTACCGCCCAACGGCTGCTGGGTGACCAGGCTGTAGGAACCGGTAGAACGCGCGTGCATCTTGTCGTCAACCAGGTGGTTCAGCTTGAGCATGTACATGTAGCCGACGGTAACCGGACGGTCGAACGTGTTGCCGGTACGGCCATCATACAGCCGCATCTGGCCACTCTCCGGCAGATCCGCCAAACGCAGCATGTGCTTGATCTCATGCTCCTGTGCACCGTCGAACACGGCAGTAGCCATCGGAACACCACCACGGAGGTTACCTGCCAGCTCGATGATTTCATCATCGGTCAGCGAATCGAGGTCTTCGATTCGTCCACCCATGTTGTACACCTCACCGAGGAACTTGCGCAGGTCGGCGATCTTGCGCTGTTCTTCGAGCATGCGGTTGATCTTTTCGCCAAGCCCCTTGGCCGCAAGGCCCAAGTGCGTTTCGAGGATCTGACCAACGTTCATGCGCGACGGTACGCCCAACGGGTTCAATACGATGTCGACCGGCGTGCCGTTCTCGTCGTGCGGCATATCCTCGATCGGCATGATGACCGAGATGACACCCTTGTTACCGTGACGGCCAGCCATTTTGTCACCCGGCTGGATGCGACGCTTGATAGCCAGGTAAACCTTGACGATCTTCAGAACGCCTGGTGCCAGGTCGTCGCCCTGCTGCAGCTTGCGCTTCTTGTCTTCGAACTTGTCGTCCAGCAGCTTGCGACGGTCGGTCAAATAGGCCTGGGCCATTTCCAACTGCTCGTTGTAGCTGTCTTCGGTCATGCGCAGCTTGAACCACTGGCCACGCTCGATGCCGCCGAGAATCTCCTCGGTGAGCACGGTACCCTTCTTCAGACCAGCACCGCCTTCGACACTCTGGCCGACCAGCGAAGCGCTAAGACGCTCGAAGGTGGCGGTCTCGACGATCCGGAACTCTTCCTGCAGATCCTTGCGGATTTCGTCCAGCTGCTCTTTCTCGATTGCCAGCGCGCGCGAGTCGCGCTCGACGCCGTCACGAATGAACACCTGAACGTCGATCACAGTGCCCTTGGTGCCGGTTGGCACACGCAGGGAGGTGTCTTTCACGTCGGACGCCTTCTCACCGAAGATTGCGCGCAACAGTTTCTCTTCCGGAGTCAGCTGGGTTTCGCCCTTGGGCGTGACCTTGCCGACCAGAATGTCGCCGGGGCCAACTTCAGCGCCAACGTAAACGATACCGGCCTCATCCAGCTTGCCCAGCGCGGCTTCGCCGACATTGGGAATGTCAGAGGTGATTTCCTCTGGCCCCAGCTTGGTGTCGCGCGATACGCAGGTCAGTTCCTGAATGTGAATAGTCGTGAAACGATCTTCCTGAACGACGCGCTCCGAGACCAGAATCGAGTCTTCGAAGTTGTAGCCATTCCAGGGCATGAACGCCACGCGCATGTTCTGGCCAAGCGCCAATTCGCCCATGTCGACGGAAGAACCGTCGGCGAGGATATCCTTGCGCTGAACCACGTCTCCTTTCTTCACCAGCGGACGCTGGTTGATGCAGGTGTTCTGGTTGGAACGGGTGTACTTGGTCAGGGCATAGATATCCACGCCCGCTTCACCGGCTTCAACTTCGTCATCTGCTACGCGAACCACGATACGGCTGGCATCGACCGAGTCGATAACGCCGCCACGGCGGGCAATGACGCACACGCCGGAATCGCGAGCAACGTTACGCTCCATACCGGTACCGACCAGCGGCTTCTCCGCACGCAGTGTCGGGACGGCCTGACGCTGCATGTTCGAACCCATCAGTGCGCGGTTGGCGTCGTCGTGTTCGAGGAACGGAATCAGCGACGCAGCGACCGACACGACCTGGCGCGGCGATACGTCCATCAGCGTCACTTCCTGTGGCGCCTTGACGGTGAATTCGTTCATGTGACGCACGGCAACCAGGTCGTCGGTCAGGCGACCATCTTCGACCTTGGCGCTCGCCTGGGCGATGACATGATCAGCTTCCTCGATCGCAGACAGGAATACGATGTCATCGGTGACGACCGCATCCTTCACCCGACGGTACGGGCTTTCGAGGAAGCCGTACTGGTTGGTGCGGGCATAGGTCGCCAACGAGTTGATCAGACCGATGTTCGGACCTTCCGGCGTCTCGATCGGGCACACACGACCGTAGTGAGTCGGGTGTACGTCACGGACTTCGAAACCGGCACGTTCGCGGGTCAGGCCGCCCGGCCCAAGAGCCGACACGCGGCGCTTGTGAGTGATCTCGGACAGCGGGTTGTTCTGGTCCATGAACTGGGACAGCTGGCTGGAACCGAAGAACTCCTTCACCGCTGCCGCAACTGGCTTGGCGTTGATCAGATCCTGCGGCATCAGGCCTTCGCTTTCAGCCATCGACAGACGTTCCTTGACCGCACGCTCTACGCGGACCAGACCTACACGGAACTGGTTTTCGGCCATCTCACCGACCGAACGGACACGGCGGTTACCCAGGTGATCGATGTCATCGACTACGCCTTTGCCGTTACGAATATCGACGAGCGTCTTCAGCACGTCGATGATATCTTCCTTGCTCAGTACACCGGGGCCTTCGATTTCATCGCGACCGATCCGGCGGTTGAACTTCATCCGGCCTACGGCAGACAGGTCGTAACGATCGCTGCTGAAGAAGAGGTTGGAGAACAGTGTCTCCGCGGCATCTTTGGTCGGCGGCTCCCCCGGACGCATCATGCGGTAGATCTCAACCAGAGCTTCGAGCTGGCTGCTGGTGTTGTCGATACGCAGCGTGTCGGAGATGAACGGACCGCAGTCGATGTCGTTGGTGTACAGCGTTTCCAGCCCGGAGACCTGCGCCTTGATCAGCTTGCCGACCACATCGGGAGTAATCTCCGCGTTGCACTCAACCAGGATCTCGCCGGTCGCCGGATGTACCACCGGCTTGGCAATGGTGCGGCCGATCACGTACTCAAAAGGCACTTCCAGACTGCTGATTCCGGCCTTTTCCAGCTGATTGATGTGCCGCGCAGTGACGCGACGGCCTTTCTCGACGATGACCTTGCCCTTGTCATCCTTAATATCGAACGTCGCGATCTCGCCCCGTAGGCGCTGGGGAACCAATTCGAGCTCCAGCATTTCGCCTTTCACGGCAAACTTGTTGGTGTCGTAGAAAATATCCAGCACTTCCTCGGTCTGATAACCGAGTGCACGCAGCAGGACAGTCGCCGGCAACTTGCGGCGACGGTCGATACGCACGAATACGCTGTCCTTTGGGTCGAACTCGAAGTCCAACCAGGAGCCGCGGTAAGGAATCACGCGGGCTGAGTACAGCAGCTTGCCAGAACTGTGCGTCTTACCACGGTCGTGATCGAAGAACACACCCGGGCTGCGGTGCAACTGGGAAACGATGACGCGCTCGGTACCGTTGATTACGAAGGTACCGTTCTCGGTCATGAGGGGGATTTCCCCCATGTAGACTTCCTGCTCCTTGATGTCCTTGATCGCCTTATTCGACGACTCACGATCAAAAATGATCAGGCGTACTTTCACGCGCAGCGGAACGGCGAAGGTCACGCCCCGCAGTACGCATTCCTTGACATCGAAAGCCGGCTCGCCCAACCGGTAACCGACGTATTCAAGCGCCGCATTACCGGAATAGCTGATAATGGGGAAAACAGATTTGAAGGCCGCGTGCAGACCGATATCACGAACATGATCCTTGTCCACGCCGGCTTGCAGGAATTCCCGATAGGAATCCAGCTGAATCGCCAGCAGGTAGGGCACATCCATGACATGCGGCAGTTTGCCAAAGTCCTTGCGGATACGTTTTTTCTCAGTGTATGAGTAAGCCATCAGCGTTCCCCAGCTTGGTCACCTGCTTGAGTGGCTCACCCTGACGGGTAAGCCCGAAAATGCGTGCAAGCCCTATGTCTTGCTCACTCTTGTGGAGCGGCTCCGGCAAACCGATCAAAGCCGGTTTACAACGGAAAAAGGCCGGTGGCACACGGGCCACCAGCCATCAATCTGACCGATACAATCAGATTGTCGACGCAAGGTCGCGCGAGCTTACTTGAGCTCGACCTTGGCGCCTGCTTCTTCCAGCGACTTCTTCGCGGCTTCAGCTTCGTCCTTGGAAACGCCTTCCTTGACAGTGCCAGGAGCGCCATCAACAACCGCCTTGGCTTCTTTCAGACCCAGACCGGTCAGCTCGCGAACAGCCTTGATCACGTTGACTTTCTTCTCGCCAGCTTCAAGCAGAATGACGTTGAATTCAGTCTGTTCTTCTACAGCGGCAGCGGCAGCAGCCGGACCGGCGGCGGCAGCAGCGGCGGCAGAAACGCCGAACTTCTCTTCCATTGCCTTGATCAGCTCGACAACCTGCATGACGGACATTTCGGATACGGCGTTGATGATATCTTCGTTGCTAAGAGCCATGACTCTATATTCCTATATTGGGGGACGACCTCGGGCCGTCTAAATTGGTAGCGAAGAAGCCCACCGCATTAAGCGGCTTCGGCTTCCTTCTGATCGCGAACAGCGGCCAAGGTACGAACGAACTTGCTGGTTGCGCCCTGGATGACGCTCATCAGCTGACTGATGGCCTCGTCGTAGGTCGGCAGGGATGCCAGCATGTCGATCTGTTCTGCTGCAATGAAGTTGCCTTCAAAGGCTGCGGCCTTGATCTGGAACTTGTCCTGACCTTTCGAGAAATCCTTGAACAGGCGAGCGGCTGCGCCCGGATGCTCCTTGGAAAACGCGATAAGAGTCGGGCCGACAAAGACGTCGTTCAGGCACTCGTATTGAGTACCCTCAACGGCGCGACGCATGAGCGTGTTACGTACTACACGTACGTAAACGCCGGCTTCGCGCGCATCTCTGCGCAGACCAGTCATGGCGGCAACGCTCACGCCGCGGGCATCAGCCACTACGGCAGACAGCGCACCTTGGGCAGCTTCGTTGACTTCAGCGACGATGGCCTTCTTGTCTTCGAGCTTAATTGCCACGGGTTTCACTCCTGGATTTACCATTTGCCACCGAAAAAGGCGGCGTGTTTTGGTGTCTGATCCAGCCTGCGCCGAATCGGGAGCACCATCTGCGTAGGCTGGGAGCGTGACTCCTGTTTGAGGCTTTCGCCGCCTACGGTCTTGGATAGCCCCCACATCGCAGGGACCCCAATTAGTCGGCGCGCTCGGGGAGCGCGCCTTTGTTTGTTACGAACTCAGCGAAGCCTGATCGATCTGCACGCCCGGACCCATGGTGGTGCTGAGAGTCACACGCTTCAGGTAAACGCCCTTGGAGGTAGACGGCTTGGCCTTTCTCAGATCGGCCAGCAGTGCCTCGACGTTTTCCTTCAGCTTGACAGCGTCAAAGCCGACCTTGCCAACCGAGCAATGAATGATGCCATTCTTGTCGGTGCGGTAGCGGACCTGACCGGCTTTGGCGTTCTTCACTGCAGTGCCAACGTCGGCGGCCACGGTGCCGACCTTCGGGTTCGGCATCAGACCACGCGGACCGAGCAGCTGACCCAGCTGACCAACAACACGCATCGCATCGGGCGAAGCGATGACGACGTCATAGTTGAGATCACCCGCCTTCATCTCGGCAGCCAGATCATCCATGCCGACCTTGTCAGCACCGGCAGCCAGCGCGGCTTCAGCATTGGCGCCTTGGGTAAACACAGCGACACGAACAGTCTTGCCAGTGCCGTGGGGCAACAATGTCGCGCCACGGACAACCTGGTCGGACTTACGTGGGTCAACGCCAAGATTCACGGAGACGTCAAACGACTCGGTGAATTTGACATTGGAGACTTCAGCCAGCAGCGTCGCTGCTTCTTCGAAGCCGTATACCTTGTTGGCCTGCACTTTTTCAGCGATAGCCTTCTGACGCTTGGTCAACTTAGCCATTTACACACCCTCCACGGTGAGGCCCATGCTGCGCGCAGAGCCAGCGATGGTGCGTACAGCTGCGTCCATGTCTGCAGCTGTGAGGTCAGCCTGCTTGGTCTTGGCGATCTCTTCCAGCTGGGCACGGGTAACGGTTCCGACTTTCTGGCTGTTCGGGCGCGGCGAGCCACCCTTCAGGCCTGCAGCCTTCATCAGCAGAACGGAAGCGGGCGTGCTCTTGGTTTCAAAGGTAAAGCTACGGTCGCTATATACGGTGATGATGACAGGCGTTGGCAGACCAGGCTCCATGCCCTGAGTCTTGGCATTGAATGCCTTGCAGAACTCCATGATATTCACACCGTGCTGACCCAGTGCCGGACCAACCGGCGGACTTGGGTTAGCCTGACCGGCCTTGACCTGCAGCTTGATATAAGCCTGAATCTTCTTTGCCATGTATATCTCCAGAGGGTGCTAGCGCCTTGCGGCTCCCCGGTTAAGCGAAATTCCCCGGTGACAACAAAACCCCGCATTGCCCGAGGCATTGCAGGGTTCAGGGGACGACGAAACTCAGCCCTTTTCGACCTGACTGAATTCCAGCTCCACAGGTGTGGGGCGACCAAAAATGAGAACAGCCACCTGAACACGGCTTTTCTCATAATTAACTTCTTCAACAACGCCGTTGAAGTCCGCAAACGGACCGTCGGTAACACGAACAACCTCGCCTGGCTCGAACAGAGTCTTCGGCTTGGGTTTATCGGTTCCTTCGGAAACACGGCGCAGGATAGCCTCGGCCTCACGATCGGTAATCGGAGCAGGCTTGTCGGCAGTACCGCCAATGAACCCGAGCACTCGACTGGTATCTTTAACCAGGTGCCAGGTTCCTTCATTCATTTCCATCTGGACCAGTACGTAGCCAGGGAAAAATTTACGTTCACTTTTGCGCTTCTGACCGTTGCGCATTTCCACCACTTCTTCGGTGGGCACAAGGATTTCGCCGAATTGATCTTCCATTCCGGCCAGCTTGACACGCTCCTGCAAGGAGCGCATGACATGCTTTTCAAAACCAGAATAAGCATGCACGACGTACCAACGCTTAGACACGGATCACCCTTAACCAATGAACTGAGATATGATCCAACCCAGCAGCGTGTCGAGCCCCCAGAGAATCAGGGCCATGATCAGCACCACCGCGACGACAATCAACGTCGTCTGGGTAGTTTCTTGACGGGTCGGCCAAACAACCTTGCGGATTTCAATGCGCGCTTCTTTGGTCAGCGTCCAGAAGGCTTTGCCTTTTTCGGTCTGCAGGGCAACGAAGCCTGCAACGAGACCAAGCACAACCAGCGCTACCGCGCGGTACAAAACAGGCTCTGCGGCAAAGTAGTGATTACCATATACGCCAGCAGCGACGATAATGGCCACAATAACCCACTTGATCACGTCGAAGCGGCTATCGTGCAGCTCTGCCTTAGTACTCATGAATCATCAAATCCTGTTTCGGTAGCCAGATAAATCTGGCAGGCCAGGAGGGAATCGAACCCCCAACCTGCGGTTTTGGAGACCGCCGCTCTGCCAATTGAGCTACTGGCCTGTAATCGCAGTCGAGCCGGCAAGTTTACCGACTCGACCAGTCAAGATCAAACGCTATTTACTCGATGATCTTGGCAACCACGCCGGCACCAACGGTACGACCGCCTTCGCGAATCGCGAAGCGCAGGCCGTCTTCCATGGCGATCGGAGCGATCAGGGTGACAATCAGCTTGACGTTGTCGCCCGGCATTACCATTTCAACGCCTTCCGGCAGCTCGCACGAACCGGTTACGTCGGTGGTACGGAAGTAGAACTGCGGACGGTAGCCCTTGAAGAACGGAGTGTGACGACCGCCTTCATCCTTGCCCAGCACGTACACTTCAGCTTCGAACTTGGTGTGCGGCTTGATGGTGCCCGGCTTGGCCAGTACCTGACCACGCTCTACGTCTTCACGCTTGGTACCACGCAGCAGAACACCAACGTTCTCACCGGCACGGCCTTCGTCAAGCAGCTTGCGGAACATTTCGACGCCAGTACAGGTAGTCTTGGTAGTCGCCTTGATACCGACGATTTCCACTTCTTCCTGAACCTTGACGATACCGCGCTCGACACGACCAGTCACAACGGTACCGCGACCGGAGATCGAGAACACGTCTTCGATCGGCATCAGGAACGGCTTATCGATCGCACGCTCGGGCTCCGGGATGTAGCTGTCCAGAGTCTCAACCAGCTTCTGCACCGCGGAAACGCCGATACCGTTGTCGTCCTTGCCTTCCAGCGCCATCAGCGCGGAGCCGATGATGATCGGGGTGTCGTCACCCGGGAAGTCATAGGTGCTCAGCAGGTCACGAACTTCCATCTCGACCAGTTCCAGCAGCTCTTCGTCATCGACCATGTCAGCCTTGTTCAGGAACACGACGATGTAAGGAACGCCTACCTGGCGGGACAGCAGGATGTGCTCGCGAGTCTGCGGCATCGGGCCGTCAGCAGCCGAACATACCAGGATCGCGCCGTCCATCTGCGCAGCACCGGTGATCATGTTCTTGACGTAGTCAGCGTGGCCGGGGCAGTCAACGTGCGCGTAGTGACGAGTCGGAGAATCGTATTCCACGTGCGAGGTGTTGATGGTGATACCACGAGCCTTCTCTTCCGGCGCGTTGTCGATCTGGTCGAAAGCGCGGGCAGAACCGCCGTAGGATTCTGCACAGACCTTGGTCAGAGCAGCGGTCAGAGTGGTCTTGCCATGGTCAACGTGACCGATGGTGCCCACGTTCAGGTGCGGTTTGCTACGTTCGAACTTCTCTTTGGCCATCGAGAGATCCCCTATTCCTGAGTGCAATGCGCGAGTCACGCGACCATTAAATAAAAGGCAGATATTCGCATATCTGCCTTCATACTGGAGCTCATGAGCGGATTTGAACCGCTGACCTCACCCTTACCAAGGGTGTGCTCTACCAACTGAGCTACATGAGCTTACACCGTTTGCAGAACCGAACTGGAGCGGGTAGCGGGAATCGAACCCGCACCATCAGCTTGGAAGGCTGAGGTTCTACCGTTGAACTATACCCGCCAAGTGCTCGGCTTTTATTGCGAAATCTGGTGGAGGGGGAAGGATTCGAACCTTCGAAGGCTAAGCCGTCAGATTTACAGTCTGATCCCTTTGACCGCTCGGGAACCCCTCCGTAAAAGAGGCGCCATTTTCATCACTTGGCGCCGCCCTGTCAACACTTTTATCCAGCAAAAACCGCGACTTGAAATAAAAGCTGGCACCGGCAAAGCCGGCCACCCCAGGCGGACGCCATTCTAGGGGATAGAGGTGACTGCCGCAACGGCCCGGCAAGGTAGATATTGATGCTGCAGCTGAGGAAAACTCTCCCGCAGCCTGCCCAGCAAAGCCTGGTCTACCAGGCGACGGGCATCGCTGTTCACCTGAACCAGGTACTCCCGTCCGCGCTTCGCCACTGGCTCGAGACGTACCGGGTAACCCTGATCGCGCAACTGGGCAAGCCGCGCCTGCGCATAATCCTCTCGCCCGAACACGCCGAGCGAAAGATTGTTGGCCAGCGATCCTTGGGTAATCAAAAAACTGTCGATACCACTCTCCTGCAGCTCGGAAAGCTTCGCCAGCGCTACCGAGCGCCCGCCGGACACCGGGTGTATCAACCAAAAATCTAGCGAGCCAGCCACCTCGCGCACAACCACGTCTGAACCGATACCGAGCGCGAGCATGCGTTGCCTTAGCTGCTCGGCCCGCCCACGCTCGTCAAAAGCGCCCAGACTGACGCAGAGCACCGTGCCATTAACGCTTTGCTCGAGGTTTTGTGCAGCCGCGCTTGGCTCGACTGACTTGGCGCGCTCCTGGGATACCAGTCGCTGCTCCAACGGCCGGTCCGCCTGGTCACGCAGGGCACGGTCGGCCATGCCGTCCTGGAGCTGCCACAGAGCATATAGGATGTTCAGCAGGAGAAGCAGCAGAAAGAGCGAGCGCATCAGCTCAGCTCCATAGGGCAGGCCAGAGCAAGCCCTTCGAAGACGAGGTCGCTAACTATGTGACAGCCCTCCGGAAGAAGCTCGGCCATGCGCTCAGCGTCGCCTCCGGTAAGTATGACAACGAGACTACCCCCGAGAATCTGGTGAGCGATTCGCAACTGCTCCCGCACGAAGCCGGAAAGCATCAGATCACAGCCGTACTCCACTGCCTCGGCGGTGGTACGACCCGGCCGGGGGATTTCGAGATCGCTCTTAGGCTGCTCCTCGTAACGGATCAGCCGAGTGTGTCGCTTGAGTCCGCTGCGCAACAACTTGCTACCCGGAGCGATATAGCCACCGAGGTGCTTACCATCAACAGCGACAAAGTCGACCGTGACCGCAGTACCAAGATCGATGATCACGCAAGCTTTGCGGCAAAGATGATAGCCCGCCACGAGCGCAAGCCATCGATCCATGCCCAGTCGCTGCGGATCGAGATACCCATTGCTGACTCCGACCAGCGTCTCGTTCGGACGCGCCACTTGCGGGTGCAGCTTTAGCCAACTGGTCAATTGATCTACTACGACTTGCGTTTCATCAGGCGAGCGAACGCTAACCAAGCGACACCCGCTAATTTCTCGCTCCTGGCCGCCCAGCAACCGCTGAAGCTCCACCAAATCCGGCGACATGTCACGGTCACGAACGCGATTCTCACGGTCAAGCAGTCGCCATTTTATCAGCGTATTGCCGCAATCCAGTTCAAGAAGCATCGACAAGCCTCAGGCTAACTTCACCACCATGCATCGCCACTTCGCCTGCCCCCGTAGAAAGCCTAAGCGCTCCGGAATCATTTACGCCCAAGTCGATACCTTCCGTTGCATTGTCACCGGATACGACTCTTACCATACGGCCGAGCCATGCGTCTCGCTCCGACCATACGCGGACGAACGACGAGAACCCATCGCGACGGAATATCTCCAACGCTTCATGCAAGCGCGCCAGGAAAAGTGCGATAAGCCGATTTCGATCTAGCTCAGCTGAGCGATCCGATAGAAACAGCGACGTCCATTGCTGGTCGATATGCTCGGAGCGGGACATCAATACGTTTACCCCGACACCGATGACGGCTACACACTCGGCACTAAGATCGCCGGCGATCTCGATCAGTATCCCGGCGAGCTTGCTACCATCTAGAAGCACGTCGTTAGGCCACTTTAGCTGACATCCAGCGTATCCAGCGTCTTCCAGCGCTTCAACCAGCGCCAGGCCTACTACAAGACTGAGGCCCTCAAGCGACTGCGCTCCAGCCTCGAATGGTTCAACCACGGTAAGGTAGATATTCTGCCCGTAAGGGCTGGCCCAGGACCGGCCGCGCCGGCCGCGACCGCTGCGCTGCTGCTCGCTGGTCACAACTAGTGGATGAGGACCCAACTTGCCGACCAAGCGGTGCGCTTCGGCATTGGTCGAGTCGATCTCATTAACGACCCGCCACTCCCACCTACGGCGGCAGTCTTCTGGCAACCGGTCGATTATCCGCTCAGCATCGAGGAGGGAAGCTCCTTTCGGAGCGCAGTAGCCTCTACCGCGAACGCTATACAGCGGATAGCCGTCTTCCTCCAGTTTTTTTAACGACTTCCACACTGCCGCCCTGCTTACGCCCAGCTGTTGGCCAAGCCATTCACCTGAATGAAAGTCACCATCGGACATGAGGTCGAGCAGCTTGCCTAGCATTGTGGTTCTCGGCGCGAATAGAGCACGCATGATAACGCCAGCAAACGGCAGATTGAATGGAATTGTAACGACTATTCCAAGCCGAGCCGGCGAGAAAAGCCAACGACGCGGGATTTTCTTCCGCGCACATAAGAACGCCCCGATCCTTGTGGGATCAGGGCGTTCGGTATAGGCGCTTGACGATGACCTACTCTCACATGGGGAAACCCCACACTACCATCGGCGATGCATCGTTTCACTTCTGAGTTCGGGATGGGATCAGGTGGTTCCAATGCTCTATGGTCGTCAAGCAATTTGTTGCTGACCGGTTTTGAGTCCGAGCAGCTAAAAGCTTGGGTTGGTGATAGAAGGAAGACGGATCTTGTAATCTCGTACAGTTCCAGCTTGTCGTTCATCTGTCTTGATCGTTAACACCAGATTGCTTGGGTGTTATATGGTCAAGCCACACGGGCAATTAGTACTGGTTAGCTCAACGCCTTGCAACGCTTACACACCCAGCCTATCAACGTCGTAGTCTTCGACGGCCCTTTAGGGGAGTCAAGCTCCCGGTGAGATCTCATCTTGAGGCAAGTTTCCCGCTTAGATGCTTTCAGCGGTTATCTTTTCCGAACGTAGCTACCCGGCAATGCCACTGGCGTGACAACCGGAACACCAGGGGTTCGTCCACTCCGGTCCTCTCGTACTAGGAGCAGCCCCTCTCAAATCTCAAACGTCCACGGCAGATAGGGACCGAACTGTCTCACGACGTTCTAAACCCAGCTCGCGTACCACTTTAAATGGCGAACAGCCATACCCTTGGGACCGGCTTCAGCCCCAGGATGTGATGAGCCGACATCGAGGTGCCAAACACCGCCGTCGATATGAACTCTTGGGCGGTATCAGCCTGTTATCCCCGGAGTACCTTTTATCCGTTGAGCGATGGCCCTTCCATACAGAACCACCGGATCACTAAGACCTACTTTCGTACCTGCTCGTCGTGTTGGACTCGCAGTCAAGCGCGCTTTTGCCTTTATACTCTACGCACGATTTCCGACCGTGCTGAGCGCACCTTCGTACTCCTCCGTTACTCTTTGGGAGGAGACCGCCCCAGTCAAACTACCCACCATACACTGTCCTCGATCCGGATAACGGACCAGAGTTAGAACCTCAAAGTTGCCAGGGTGGTATTTCAAGGTTGGCTCCACGCGAACTAGCGTCCACGCTTCAAAGCCTCCCACCTATCCTACACAAGCAAATTCAAAGTCCAGTGCAAAGCTATAGTAAAGGTTCACGGGGTCTTTCCGTCTAGCCGCGGATACACTGCATCTTCACAGCGATTTCAATTTCACTGAGTCTCGGGTGGAGACAGCGCCGCCATCATTACGCCATTCGTGCAGGTCGGAACTTACCCGACAAGGAATTTCGCTACCTTAGGACCGTTATAGTTACGGCCGCCGTTTACCGGGGCTTCGATCAAGAGCTTCGCCGAAGCTAACCCCATCAATTAACCTTCCGGCACCGGGCAGGCGTCACACCCTATACGTCCACTTTCGTGTTTGCAGAGTGCTGTGTTTTTAATAAACAGTTGCAGCGGCCTGGTATCTTCGACCGGCATGAGCTTACGGAGCAAGTCCTTCACCCTCACCGGCGCACCTTCTCCCGAAGTTACGGTGCCATTTTGCCTAGTTCCTTCACCCGAGTTCTCTCAAGCGCCTTGGTATTCTCTACCTGACCACCTGTGTCGGTTTGGGGTACGATTCCTAGTTACCTGAAGCTTAGAGGCTTTTCCTGGAAGCATGGCATCAACCACTTCGCTTTCTAAAAGAAAGCTCGTCATCGGTTCTCGGCCTTAGGATCCCGGATTTACCTAAGATCCCAGCCTACCGCCTTAAACAAGGACAACCAACGCCTTGCTGGCCTAGCCTTCTCCGTCCCCCCATCGCAGTAACTAGAAGTACGGGAATATTAACCCGTTTCCCATCGACTACGCCTGTCGGCCTCGCCTTAGGGATCGACTCACCCTGCGTCGATTAACGTTGCGCAGGAACCCTTGGTCTTCCGGCGTGGGAGTTTTTCACTCCCATTGTCGTTACTCATGTCAGCATTCGCACTTCTGATACCTCCAGCCAACTTCTCAATTGACCTTCACAGGCTTACAGAACGCTCCTCTACCGCTCATCCTAAGATGAACCCGTAGCTTCGGTGTATGGTTTGAGCCCCGTTACATCTTCCGCGCAGGCCGACTCGACTAGTGAGCTATTACGCTTTCTTTAAAGGATGGCTGCTTCTAAGCCAACCTCCTAGCTGTCTAAGCCTTCCCACATCGTTTCCCACTTAACCATAACTTTGGGACCTTAGCTGACGGTCTGGGTTGTTTCCCTTTTCACGACGGACGTTAGCACCCGCCGTGTGTCTCCCGTGCTGACACTCACTGGTATTCGGAGTTTGCATCGGTTTGGTAAGTCGGGATGACCCCCTAGCCGAAACAGTGCTCTACCCCCAGTGGTGATACACGAGGCGCTACCTAAATAGCTTTCGAGGAGAACCAGCTATCTCCGAGCTTGATTAGCCTTTCACTCCTATCCACAAGTCATCCGCTAACTTTTCAACGGTAGTCGGTTCGGTCCTCCAGTGCCTGTTACGGCACCTTCAACCTGCCCATGGATAGATCGCCCGGTTTCGGGTCTATACCCAGCGACTAAACGCCCTATTAAGACTCGGTTTCCCTACGCCTCCCCTAGACGGTTAAGCTCGCCACTGAATATAAGTCGCTGACCCATTATACAAAAGGTACGCAGTCACAGAACAAGTCTGCTCCCACTGCTTGTACGCATACGGTTTCAGGTTCTATTTCACTCCCCTCACAGGGGTTCTTTTCGCCTTTCCCTCACGGTACTGGTTCACTATCGGTCAGTCAGGAGTATTTAGCCTTGGAGGATGGTCCCCCCATGTTCAGACAACGTTTCACGTGCGCCGTCCTACTCGATTTCACAGCTAAGAGTCTTTCGCGTACGGGGCTATCACCCACTATGGCCGCACTTTCCAGAGCGCTCCGCTAAACTCAAAACTGCTTAAGGGCTGGTCCCCGTTCGCTCGCCACTACTTGGGGAATCTCGGTTGATTTCTTTTCCTCAGGGTACTTAGATGTTTCAGTTCCCCTGGTTCGCCTCACACACCTATGTATTCAGTGTGTGATACCTAGCTTATGCTAAGTGGGTTTCCCCATTCAGAGATCTCCGGGTCACAGGTCGTTTGCCACCTCACCGAAGCTTTTCGCAGGCTACCACGTCTTTCATCGCCTCTGACTGCCAAGGCATCCACCGTATGCGCTTATTCACTTGACCATATAACCCCAAACAATCTGCCTGTTGCCAGGCGATCGATCGGTGTTTTGATCGTTGACATGATAAACGACAATCCGGAACTTGCACTTGAGATTACAAGTTACCTTAGCCATAACGTGTGCAGTGAAACACCCGTTATGTCTTGTCTTACTTCTATCACTTTCCCAAATTTTTAAAGAGCGACTGGTTCAGAGACCAGACATCAATGATCGACTTTGCCTACCACTCAAAGTGAATCATTCATGTATGAACTCTAGCCAGTACAAGGCTATCGATGTCGGTTGCGCGGTCTGTCTTGGTGGAGCCAAGCGGGATCGAACCGCTGACCTCCTGCGTGCAAGGCAGGCGCTCTCCCAGCTGAGCTATGGCCCCTTGATAAGACCGTCACACCTCGACAATTGGTGGGTCTGGGCAGATTCGAACTGCCGACCTCACCCTTATCAGGGGTGCGCTCTAACCAACTGAGCTACAGACCCAATCGTCTCGGGCAACCCAGCAGCTATAACGCTACAACCCAATCGCCTTTCTTTCAGAATCAAGTAATTCGTGTGAGTGCTTGAAGGACCGTTGTGATCTATCGATTAAGGAGGTGATCCAGCCGCAGGTTCCCCTACGGCTACCTTGTTACGACTTCACCCCAGTCATGAATCACACCGTGGTAACCGTCCTCCCGAAGGTTAGACTAGCTACTTCTGGTGCAACCCACTCCCATGGTGTGACGGGCGGTGTGTACAAGGCCCGGGAACGTATTCACCGCGACGTTCTGATTCGCGATTACTAGCGATTCCGACTTCATGGAGTCGAGTTGCAGACTCCAATCCGGACTACGATCGGTTTTAAGGGATTAGCTCCACCTCGCGGCTTGGCGACCCTCTGTACCGACCATTGTAGCACGTGTGTAGCCCTGGCCGTAAGGGCCATGATGACTTGACGTCATCCCCACCTTCCTCCGGTTTGTCACCGGCAGTCTCCTTAGAGTGCCCACCATAATGTGCTGGTAACTAAGGACAAGGGTTGCGCTCGTTACGGGACTTAACCCAACATCTCACGACACGAGCTGACGACAGCCATGCAGCACCTGTGTCTGAGTTCCCGAAGGCACCCTTCCATCTCTGGAAGGTTCTCAGCATGTCAAGGCCAGGTAAGGTTCTTCGCGTTGCTTCGAATTAAACCACATGCTCCACCGCTTGTGCGGGCCCCCGTCAATTCATTTGAGTTTTAATCTTGCGACCGTACTCCCCAGGCGGTCAACTTATTGCGTTAGCTGCGCCACTAAAATCTCAAGGATTCCAACGGCTAGTTGACATCGTTTACGGCGTGGACTACCAGGGTATCTAATCCTGTTTGCTCCCCACGCTTTCGCACCTCAGTGTCAGTATCAGTCCAGGTAGTCGCCTTCGCCACTGGTGTTCCTTCCTATATCTACGCATTTCACCGCTACACAGGAAATTCCACTACCCTCTACCGTACTCTAGCTAAGCAGTTATGGATGCAGTTCCCAGGTTGAGCCCGGGGATTTCACACCCATCTTACTTAGCCACCTACGCGCGCTTTACGCCCAGTAATTCCGATTAACGCTTGCACCCTCTGTATTACCGCGGCTGCTGGCACAGAGTTAGCCGGTGCTTATTCTGTTGGTAACGTCAAGAAAGCAAGGTATTAGCTTACTTCCCTTCCTCCCAACTTAAAGTGCTTTACAATCCGAAGACCTTCTTCACACACGCGGCATGGCTGGATCAGGCTTGCGCCCATTGTCCAATATTCCCCACTGCTGCCTCCCGTAGGAGTCTGGACCGTGTCTCAGTTCCAGTGTGACTGATCATCCTCTCAGACCAGTTACGGATCGTCGCCTAGGTGAGCCATTACCTCACCTACTAGCTAATCCGACCTGGGCTCATCTGATAGCGCAAGGTCCGAAGATCCCCTGCTTTCTCCCGTAGGACGTATGCGGTATTAGCGTTCCTTTCGGAACGTTATCCCCCACTACCAGGCAGATTCCCAGGTGTTACTCACCCGTCCGCCGCTCTCAAGGGGAGCAAGCTCCCCTCTACCGCTCGACTTGCATGTGTTAGGCCTGCCGCCAGCGTTCAATCTGAGCCATGATCAAACTCTTCAGTTTTAATACTGATCGGGTTTTGAGAAAACCCTAAACTTGGCTCAGCCTTAGCTAAAAACTCATGAATTCACAAGAGTTACTTGCTTGGCTGATAATCTTGCGATCATCAATCGTGCCCAGCAAGCACCCACACGAATTACTTGATTCATCTTGTTAAAGAGCGATTCGGTTCGCGTTTCCGCTTAACCAAGGCCGCGCATTCTACGCTAACCTTCTATTCTGTCAAGCATTTTCGTGAAGTTTCTTACCGCTTCACTGCCTGCTTGGCCGACCCGGCAAGCTCTCGCTTCTCCGTGTCAGGGAGGCGCATTCTACAGCAGCTCTCACCACTGTCAACACCTTCCGTAAACCTCTTGATGAGTCGCCTCATCAACCCGCAAAGTCCGTTACCGCCAGCCTTCACAGAGCGGCGCATTCTACGCCGTCCTTCCAGCCTGTCAACCCCTAAATTATCGCTAACTTATTGATTGTAAAGCGCTTTATTCAAAGCAGCTCGACTGGAGAGAGGCGCATTATAGACCTCTGAGCAGGGCCGTCAAGCGGTTTTCAGCGACTTTCTCGGATCCGAAGGAAAAGCCCGGTTCCGCTGTCAGAAGCGCGCTTTCGCCTCAACCACCTCAGACCGATAAAAAGCGACTGATATAGGCCTTGTCTATCTGGTCGCCTGCTGCTTCATGGACGATCTTGCCTTTGTCCATGACCAGCATCCGATCAGCCACATTCAAAGCGAAGCTAAGGACCTGCTCGGAGACTACGATGCTAATCTTGCGCTTGACCTTGATCTCGTTGAGCGTCGTCGCTAGCTGCTTGATGATCGACGGCTGGATTCCCTCGGTCGGCTCATCCAACAACAAGACCTTCGGGTTGGCAGCCAGCGCTCGGCCAATAGCCAGCTGCTGCTGCTGTCCACCGGATAGGTTGCCAGCCTTGCGGTGGCGCATCTCCAGCAGAACAGGGAACAGCTCGTAGATATCCTCCGGCACCTTCTTGCGCCCCGAAGCCTCCAGCCCGGCCATGATGTTCTCTTCGACAGTCAGGGTCGGGAAGACCATCCGGCCCTGCGGCACGTAAGCGATGCCACTGGACACACGTTGGTACGGCTGAGCTTTGGTCAAGTCTTCACCGTGGAAGGTGATTCCACCGCTGCTGCTTGGCAGCATGCCGATCAACGATTTGAACAAGGTCGTCTTGCCCATGCCGTTTCGGCCCATGATTGCTACCGTCTCGTTCGATCCAACATCCAGGGAAACGCCGTGGATGACTTCGCTCATTCCATAGCTAACGTGCAAGTCGCGTACGTTCAACATGTCTGGCTCTCCCCTTTAGTGGCCAAGGTAGACTTCAATGACCTTTTCGTTCTTCTGGACGTCGTCCATCTTCCCTTCAGCCAGCAACTTGCCCTGATGAAGGACCGTCACCCTGTGAGCGATGTCCTTGACGAAATCCATGTCGTGTTCGATCACGATCACCGAGCGGTTTTTGCTGATGCGGCGCAGCAGATCCGCCGTCGCTTCGCGCTCGGATACACTCATGCCGGCGACTGGCTCATCCAGCATCAATAGCTCCGGGTCCTGGATAAGGAGCATGCCGATCTCCAACCACTGCTTCTGCCCATGACTAAGCAGACCAGCGCTGGTATCGAGACGGTCAGCCAGGAAAATCTCCTCCGCAATCTCCTGCACACGCGATTGCACCTTGTCGGTGACCTTGAAGAACAGGCTACCGAACACGCTGCGTCCTCCCGGATAGGACAGTTGCAGATTCTCCCGTACGGTCAGGTTCTCGTAGATGGAAGGTGTCTGGAACTTGCGTCCGACTCCGGCCTTGACGATGTTGTTTTCCGCCAGCTTGGTCAGCTCGGTGTCCCTGAACCTGATCGAGCCCGACGTCGCCTTGGTCTTCCCGCAGATGAGGTCGAGCAGCGTTGTCTTGCCAGCGCCGTTCGGCCCGATCACCACTCTCACCTCGTTGCGTTCAACGTAAAGGTTCAGCCCGTCCACCGCCTTGAAACCATCAAACGAGACAGTGAGATCTTCGATAGCCAGCAGAATCGGCGCCCTCATGACGGCATCTCCTGGACACGGTTACGGGTTGCTGTCTTGCTCTTTTCGTCTCGCTCCACCCTACGGGCGGCTGCCCTGCGCTGCAGGAAACTGTCGATGTATGGCTGTACGAAGTCCGCGTAGAGACCCGCCAGACCGCGCGGAAACAACAGCACCACGCCGATGAACAGAGCGCCCATGAAAATGATCCACAGCTGAGGGAAGCTTTCGGATAGAAGCGACTTGGCCAGGTTGACCAGCAGCGCACCGTACACCGCGCCGACCAGCGATAACCGCCCACCCACGGCACAAAATATGACCATCTCGATCGAGGCGACCGTGCCGACAAACGACGGCGACATGAACCCGACCTGGAGAGCGAACATCGCCCCGCCTATCGCCGAGAAGATGCCAGCCAGAGCAAACACGAAGATCTTGATGTTGGCCACGTCGTAACCGGAAAAGCGCACCCGGTCTTCCTGGTCGCGCATGGCGATGAGCAACTTGCCATAGCGGCTGCTCAGCACGAACTGACCGATCAACAGGCAGACGATCAACAGCGTGCAGCAGACGAAATACAGCAGATACTTGGCGCTATCCGGCCGGATGTCCCAACCGAGGAACGTCCGCAGATCGGTGATGCCATTGATACCGCCGGTGTACCCCTGCTGCCCAACGATCAGAATGGTGGCGATGGAAGCGATGGCCTGGGTAATGATGGCGAAGTACACCCCGCCGACGCGGCGCTTGAACATGGCGACACCGATGAGAAAAGCAAACAGCGCCGGCACGGTCAGGATGAACAGGATTGTCAACGTCAGACTATGGAAGGGCATCCAGAGCATCGGTAGTTCGGTGATCTGGTTCCAGTCCATGAAATCGGGGATACCGGGCGTGCTCTGGATCGCCGTGTTTTGCGGACTAGACGCTTCCAGCTTGAGAAACATGGCCATGCAGTATCCGCCCAAGCCAAAAAAGACGCCTTGCCCGAGGCTAAGTACCCCGCCATAACCCCAGCACAACACCAGTCCTACCGCAACGAAGGCGTACGTCAGGTATTTACCGATCAGGTTCAATCGGAAGATATCCAGCGTCAGCGGCAGTACCAGCATGAGCAGGACGGCGAGGGCCAGAATTTGCAGCAAACGCTGCCGTCCCCCGAATGCGCTTATCCAGTTTTGCATTTCAATAACCTCCAGCCGATACGCCGTTAACGGCGCACCTTGCTTGCGAAGAGTCCCTGGGGACGGAACATCAGGATCCCAACGACGACCAGAAGCGTGATGACTTTGGCCATGGAGCCGCTGAGGAAGAATTCGAGAATCGATTGCGACTGAGCGATACCGAAGGCCGAAACCACTGTACCGAGCAGGCTGGCTGCGCCCCCGAACACCACGATCAGGAAGGTGTCGACGATATACAGCGAACCGGTGGTCGGGCCGGTCGAGGCGATGGTCGTGAACGCCGCGCCCGCCACGCCGGCAATACCGCAGCCGAGCGCGAAGGTCAGCCGGTCGACACGTTGGGTATTGATACCCGCCGCGTTGGCCATAGCCCGGTTTTGCGTGGTTGCCCGAACCTTGATACCCCACCGCGAGCGATAGAGCAGGAACACCACGCCAAGCGTCATGATCAAGGTGACGACCATCACGAACATGCCGTTGAGTGGAATGTCGATAATGTCGGTCGGCGCCCAGGACCCCATGAGCCAGTCGGGCATCGTCACGCTCACTTCACGCGGGCCGAAGGTGGAGCGGTAGATCTGTTGGAGGATCAACCCCAGACCCCAAGTGGCCAGCAGTGTGTCCAGCGGCCGGTGATACAGGCGACTGATCATGACCCGCTCGACGATATAGCCGAGTAGAAACGCCCCGGCGAATGCCGCGCCGATGGCGAACGGGAAGTACATCTGCTGTAACCAGGGCGACGTCGAAGCCACCTCGGAAACCATCCAGGTAATGTAAGCGCCCAGGGTCAGAAACTCCCCGTGAGCCATGTTGATAACGCCCATCTGCCCGAAAATGATGGCCAATCCGAGGGCCATCAGCAGAAAGACGCAGAATAGACTCAGGCCACTGAATCCCTGCATGACAAAAATGGCCGTGAGCTCTTGTGCTGAATAACCGCCCATATTCGCTCTCCTAATCTTCGGACGATGCGGCCGCAGCCGGCCGCATCTTGTTGCTGGTACCGCCAGTGCTTACTGGTAGCCTTCCGGGAAGGGGTTGGGCTCGATCAGGTCAGACTCGTATACGACTTCGGCCTGGCCGTTGGCCTTCCACTGGCCGACGCGCAGCTTGCTCCACAGGTGATGGTTCTCATGCACCTTGACGTAGCCTTCCGGAGCGGTCTCCAGCTCGATGCCAGCCGAAGCTTCAGCGATCGCATCAACGTCGAAGCTGCCAGCCTTCTCGACAGCGGCTTTCCACAGCCACGGGCCAAGGTAGGCGGCCTGCGTCACGTCACCGATCACGCTGTCTTCACCCCAACGCGCCTTGAACGCCTTGACGAACTCCTGGTTGTTTTCGTTATCCAGCGACTGGAAGTACTTCATGGCCGAGTAATAGCCTTCCATGTTCTCGCCGCCGATACCGAGCACTTCGTCTTCGGTCACGGAAATGGTCATGATGGTCTGGCGATCAGGGGTGATACCTGCGGCCTTGAGCTGCTTCCACCAGGCCACGTTCGAGCCGCCGACGATGCTGGCGTACACCACGTCAGGCTTCTTCAAACGAATCTTGTTTATCAGCGAGCCGAAGTTGGTATTGCCCAGCGGGTAGTATTCTTCGCCGATGACTTCGCCGCCGAGCACGTTTTCAATGTGCTTGCGGGCGATCTTGTTGGAGGTACGCGGCCAGATGTAATCCGAACCGACCAGGTAGAAGCTCTTGGCACCCTTCTCCTTGGCGATCCAGTCCAGGCCAGCAATGATCTGCTGAGTCGCTTCCTGGCCGGTGTAGATCACGTTCTTCGACTGCTCGAGTCCTTCATAGAAAGTCGGGTAATAAAGCATGCCGTTCTCTTTCTCGAACACCGGCAGTACCGCCTTGCGCGATGCCGACGTCCAGCATCCGAATACTGCTGCGACCTTGTCCTGGGTCAGCAGCTTGCGCGACTTCTCGGCGAAGGTTGGCCAGTCACTGGCCCCGTCTTCCTGGACGATTTCGATCTGTCGTCCGAGAACGCCGCCCATAGCGTTGATCTGTTCGATCGCCAGCTTTTCCGCCTCGACCGAGCCGGTTTCGCTGATTGCCATGGTGCCGGTGATGGAATGCAGAATGCCGACCTTGACGGTGTCGTCGGTAACGGCCAGGCCGGTCGTGTTGACCTTTTCCGTAGGATGGTCAGCAGCGCCAGCCACGCCAGCGAAGCCCAGGCCAGTGCCCAGGGCAACCGCCATCAAGTGGCGCTTCCACGTCGGCGTCTTGCGGGTAGAGTCATGCATGAGGTACTTCTCCTTAGTGTGGATGTAACTGGTGAGCGAGTTCTCGTCCCCCCTCCACTCACCTGTCGATCCAACCCTGAGCAACCCCTGTGCCATGTGCCGCTGTGTCCGCTGGTTTTTTACCCGGGCCGCAGATAAGCCGCTGTTATGACTGGTTTTTATTTCTCCGTTGCCAACGCCGAGTGCCTATCCAAGTCGATCAGCGCGCTGCCCCCAGATCGAGCGGGATGACATTGTCATGCCAATGTCAACTCGGCGGACTGACATTGTCACAGCCAGGGCATCAGACAATCTGCCAATACCTGACCATCCATTCGTATCCAATTGTTTTACCTGATTATTTTTGATCCGTGACAAAGCTGGCACGGCATCTGCTCTAGGGGTTTCACCGGCCGAGCATACAGGCCCGATATGCCCCCACCACCAAGAGGATGCGCCGTCATGGCTGAGACACTGATCAAGATCGATCTGAACAAGAGCCCCAAGGAACACGACAATATTCATAATCGCTGGCACCCCGACGTGCCGATGGTGGCGACCGTCAAGCCGGGCGCTGACTTCATCATCGAGTGCATGGACTGGACTGGCGGGCAGATCGGCAACAACGACAGCGCCGAAGATGTGCGCGATGTCGACCTGACCAAGGTTCACTATTTGAGCGGCCCGGTCGCGGTCGAGGGCGCCGAGCCCGGCGACCTGATGGTGGTGGATATCCTCGACATCGGCGCCTTCGCCGATCAGATGTGGGGTTTCAATGGCGTCTTCGCCAAGGAAAATGGCGGCGGCTTCCTGACCGAGCACTACCCCGAGGCCCGCAAGACCATATGGGACTTCAACGGCATCTACACCAAGTCGCGCCACATTCCGGGCGTCGAGTTCATCGGTCTGATGCATCCGGGCCTGATCGGCTGCCTGCCGTCGCAAGAGCTGCTCAATGAATGGAACTCGCGTGAGCAGGCGCTGATCGACACCGACCCGGATCGCGTTCCCGGCCTGGCCAACCCGCCCTACGCACCAACCGCCCACGTCGGCCGAGCCACAGGCGATGCCGCGAACAAGATTGCTGCCGAGGGCGCGCGTACCGTCCCGCCGCGCGAGCACGGCGGCAACTGCGACATCAAGGACCTGACCAAGGGTTCCCGAGTGTTCTTCCCGGTGTATGTAAAGGGCGGCGGCCTGTCGATGGGCGACCTGCACTTCTCCCAGGGAGATGGCGAAATCACCTTCTGCGGCGCCATCGAGATGGCCGGCTGGATTCATATCCGCGTCAATCTGATCAAGGACGGCGTGAAGAAATACGGCGTGAAGAATCCGATCTTCCAGCCCAGCGACCTGGCGCCAAGCTACAAGAAGCATCTGATATTCGAAGGTATCTCGGTCGACGAGAACGGCAAGCAGCATTACCTGGACGCACACGTCGCGTACCGCCAGGCGTGCCTGAACGCCATCGAATACCTGAAGAAGTTTGGCTATAGCGGTGCACAGGCCTATTCGATCCTCGGCACTGCGCCGGTGCAAGGCCATATCAGCGGCATCGTCGATGTGCCCAACGTGTGCGCAACGGTGTGGATCCCCACCGAAATCTTCGACTTCGACATTCAGCCCAATGCCGAAGGACCCAAGATCATGGTCAGCGGAGACGAAGTCCCTACTGCCAAGTGGAACAAGTAACGCTCGCACCAGCCGGCCGCGCCAGTTCGGAGCAGCCGGCTTCCTTCATTCGCACCACCAGGGAGCATTTACATGCCTGTCTACGACTTTGATTGCCCCGATTGCGGCGCGTTCGAAGCACTGCTACCCAGCGCCGAGCGCAATCTGCCACGCAGCTGCCCCGTCTGTGAGCAACCCATGCAGCGGCTGGTTTCGGCCCCCCGTTTGCAAGTGATGAACAGCCTGCAACGCACAGCCCATGAGACCAATGAGCGCAGCGCTCACGCGCCCAAAGTCAGCCACGGGCACAGTTGTTGCAGTTCCAGTAGCTGTAGCCACAAACCCCGAGTCGATGGGCAGCCGCCTGCGCTCAAGCAACAAACCGGCCCACGCCGTCCCTGGATGATCAGCCACTAAGCGCTGCGCAGACGGTACGGGGCCACACACCTGCGTACCGGAGACTGCACAGCATGACGATTTCCCTCCCGGAACGGATGTCCCAGCAGATGAAGCGCGAACTGGTCGTGATTCTGGAAATGGCCAAGCTGATGGAAAAGCCCCTCGATGCGCCGCGCACGATTCAGGGGCTGCTCCGCCTGCTATCTCAACTGTATGGTCTGAACTGCGGCCGGGTCAGTCTGCCTGATGCCGCCACCAGTACCCTGCAGGTTCGCTATTCCTACGGACTATCACCGGAAGATCTGAAAGCCGGGCGCTTCAATCTGAATTTCAATGAGGGCGTGACCGGCTATGTCATGCGTACCGGCTCGATCGGCCTGGTGCCGGACGTAGACAAGGAGCCGCTGTTCATCCACCGCATCACCGAGCTGTCGCACCACGGCGGTGGGCGCATGGCATTCATCGCCGTACCGATCCTGGAGAGCGGCACGCCGATTGGCGTGCTGTCCGTACAGCGCGAAGGCTTGCATGAACGTCCGTTCGACAACGATATCAGTCTGCTACGCGTCGCCGCGGCGATGATTGGCCAATTGCTACGCATCCACAAGTTCGTCGTCGAGCAGACGGCACATCTGGTCAAGGAAAATCAGAACCTGCGCCATAGCATCGCGGTGGAGGGGATGCTCAAGCAGAGCCTCGCTCACGGCATCCTCGGCACCAGCCAGTCCTTGATGGATGCGGTGCGCTCGACGATTCAGGTCGCGCGCAGCGACGCGCCGGTGATGCTGCTGGGAGAGTCCGGCACCGGCAAGGAAAAATTCGCGCGGATGATCCACCAGCAGAGCGACCGTCGCGAGAAACCGTTCATCTGCATCAATTGCGCGGCGATACCCGCCGAGCTACTCGAGTCCGAACTGTTCGGGCATGTGAAAGGCGCGTTCACCGGCGCCTCGCAGAACAAGCTGGGCAAGATCATCCAGGCCGAGGGGGGCACGCTGTTCCTCGACGAAATCGGTGACATGCCATTAGCCCTGCAATCGAAATTGCTGCGTGTACTACAGGAGAAGAAAGTCGATCCGATCGGCAGCATGCAGTCGGTCCCCGTGGATTTCCGGGTGATCACCGCGACCCACGTCAATCTGCAGGAATCCGTCAATCAGGGCAGCTTCCGCCTCGATCTGTTCTACCGCTTGCATGTGGTTCCCGTGCACCTGCCGCCTCTGCGTGAACGCCAGGAAGACATCAAGCAGTTGGCGCTGCACTTTCTCAACGAACTCAACCATCACTACGAGCGCAATTGGAGCCTGGCCGGGGACGCCTTTGCGGTGCTCGAGCACTTCGACTGGCCGGGCAACATCCGCCAGTTGCAGAACGTATTGGAGCGCACCGCGCTCACCAGCGACGAAGATCTGATCACCGGCGACAAGCTTCGCCAGAGCCTGGCTAAGGAAAGCTCCATTCATATACCGCAGCGGCATGCCTCAACTACACCGGCCTCCGTCGATGTCGCGGTAAGCACCGGCGCGGAAAATCGCGCCTACGGCCGCTCGTACAACTGGGTCCAGCAGGACGAAGCGGAAACCATCCGCGCAATGCTTGCGCTGACCAACAACAACCAGTCGGAGGCTGCGCGTCGCTTGAACATCAGCCTCCGACAATTGCGCTACCGGGTCGACAAGCTGGGCATCGAACGCCCACGACCCTGACAAACCCCAACCCGATACGGAGAAAAGCCATGCGTCATGGTGATATTTCAAGCAGTCCCGATACCGTTGGTGTCGCCGTCGTCAATTACAAGATGCCTCGCCTGCATACCCGCGACGAAGTACTGGAGAATGCCCGCAAGATTGCCGACATGATCCTTGGCATGAAGAAAGGCCTTCCCGGCATGGACCTGGTGGTGTTTCCCGAGTACAGCACCATGGGCATCATGTACGACAACGACGAGATGATGGCCACCGCCACGACCATCCCTGGTGACGAGACGCGCATCTTCAGCGAAGCCTGCAAGCAGGCGAAAACCTGGGGCATCTTTTCGCTGACCGGCGAACAACACGAAGAGCACCCGCACAAGGCGCCGTACAACACGCTGATCCTGATCAACGACAAGGGCGACATCGTCCAGAAATACCGCAAGTGCATCCCCTGGTGTCCGATCGAAGGCTGGTACCCAGGCGACCGAACCTACGTCACCGAAGGCCCCAAGGGCATGAAGATCAGCCTGATCATCTGCGACGACGGCAACTATCCGGAGATCTGGCGCGATTGCGCGATGAAGGGTGCCGAGCTGATCGTGCGCTGCCAGGGCTACATGTACCCGGCCAAGGAGCAACAGGTGTTGATGTCCAAGACCATGGCCTGGGCCAACAACTGTTATGTGGCGGTGGCCAACGCGGCCGGCTTCGACGGTGTGTACTCCTACTTCGGGCACTCGGCGCTCATCGGTTTCGACGGCCGTACCCTGGGTGAATGCGGCGAAGAAGAGATGGGCATCCAGTATGCGCAGCTGTCCGTTTCGCAGATTCGCGATGCGCGGGCCAATGACCAGTCGCAGAATCATCTGTTCAAGCTGCTGCACCGCGGCTACACGGGCATGTACAACTCCGGTGATGGCGATCGCGGCGTCGCGGATTGCCCGTTCGACTTCTATCGCACCTGGGTACTGGATGCCGAAAAGGCGCGCGACGATGTCGAGAAGATGACTCGCAGCACCATCGGCGTCGCCGACTGCCCGGTGGGCGAGCTGCCCCATCCCGGCCGCGACCGCGAAGCCGGAGCCTGAGCAGTTTCGGGCGGCCCCATCCGGGCCGCCTCTTTTCCGTGCTCATCCGCTGACAGGAATCGACCCCATGCCCTTTATCAACGAAGTGCTGGAGCATAATCAACGCACCAGCGGCGCCACTGCGCCCAAGCTTACCTCGCGCTTTCGTTTCGACCCGGACCAGGTCATCGCCCGGCTGCGCTCACGCATCGTCGGTCAGGATGCTGCGCTGGATGCCATCGCGGCCAGCCTCACGGTGATCAAGGCCGAACTCGGCGACCCGCGCAAACCGCTCGCGGTCATCCTGCTGATGGGCCCAACTGGTGTCGGCAAAACCGAAACCGTGCGCCTGCTGACCGAGGCGATCCACGGCAAGGCCGATGCGCTGTGCCGCATCGATATGAACACCCTGGCGCAGGAGCATTACGCCGCCTCGCTGACCGGCGCGCCGCCCGGCTACGTTGGCAGCAAGGAAGGCACCACGCTGTTCGACAAGGCGGCCATCGAGGGCAGCTTCGGCACCCCTGGCATCGTCCTGTTCGACGAACTGGAAAAAGCCAGTGAACCCGTAGTCCGCGCCTTGATGAATATCTTCGACAACGGTCAGCTGCGGCTCAGCTCCGGCACCGCTACGCTGGATTTCCGCAACAGTTTGATCTTCATGACCAGCAACATCGGCGCCCAGGCACTGTGGGACTATCAGCAGCGCCAGAGCCGCGGCTGGCGTAAATGGTTGCCACATGGTTGGCAGGTCAGCACCGAAGCCAGACTGGTCGACGAAGCGCTGGAAAAACAGTTCTCACCCGAGTTTTTGAACCGCATCGATCACCGGGTGAGCTTTCAGCGGCTGGGCAACGACCAGGTCGGACAACTGGTTGATCTGGCTCTGGAACGATTGAACCAGCGCCTGGCGCGCCAGCAGGTGCAGCTGATGCTGGATACGCATTTGAAGTCATGGCTCGGCGAGCAAGGATTCGATCGCCGCTACGGTGCTCGTTCAATGGCACGTGCGTTCCGCCATCATGTCGAGCCTGCCGTGGCCCGTCGGCTACTGGAGGAGCCCGATGCAGCGGGGGACGTGCTGCGTGCCAGACTGGAAGGCGATCGCATCGTCATCGAACCGCTGGACACCACAGACTGCGCTGCGCAGCGCCACCGCTAGGCTCAAGCGCGGGTGCGGCGCGCAGACTCATCGGGCCAGGTCGGCCCCGCCACGAACATCGCTTCAGCAATAATGAGCAGTCCCGTGGGAAGCGCGACCCGCGGCGATCCATCAAATAAAAAACCCCGCACGAGGCGGGGTTTTTTGTTTGCCGCGAGGGTCGCTTACTTGACGTCTTCGACCGACTTCAGCGGGTAGTGCGCCGGGTAAGGCTGGGTAGCCACGCCCGAATCGATGGCGGCCTGGGCCACAGCGGCTGGCACGCGCTCGATCAGACGGACGTCCATCGGCTTGGGAATGATGTACTCGCGACCGAACTCCAGCTTGATGCCGCCGTAAGCCTCGGACACGTACTCCGGAACCGGCTCCTTGGCCAGCTCACGGATCGCGTGAACAGCGGCGATCTTCATTTCCTCGTTGATGCGAGTAGCACGAACGTCCAGCGCACCGCGGAAGATGAACGGGAAGCCCAGTACGTTGTTCACCTGGTTCGGATAGTCCGAACGACCAGTAGCCATGATCACGTCAGGACGCGAAGCCTTGGCCAGCTCCGGCTTGATTTCCGGATCAGGGTTGGAACAGGCGAAGACGATCGGGTTCTCGGCCATCAGCTTCAGGTCCGCCGGGGGCAGCAGATCCGGACCGGACAGACCAACGAAGACGTCAGCGCCCTTCAGAGCGTCGGTCAGGGTGCGCTTGTCGGTCTCGGTGGCGAAAATCGCCTTGTATTCGTTCAGGTCGTCGCGGCCGGCGTGGATCACGCCCTTGCGGTCGAGCATGTAGATATTCTCGACCTTGCAGCCCATGCTGACCAGCAGCTTCATGCAGGCAATAGCCGCAGCGCCAGCACCCAGGCAGACGATCTTGGCGTTTTCAAGGGTCTTGTCGGCCAGCTCCAGCGCGTTGATCATCGCCGCAGCGGTCACGATGGCGGTGCCGTGCTGATCGTCGTGGAAAATCGGAATATTGCACTGCTCGATCAGCGCGCGCTCGATCTCGAAGCACTCGGGTGCCTTGATGTCTTCGAGGTTGATGCCTCCGAAGGTGCAGGAGATACGCTTGACGGTGTCGATGAAGGCTTGCGGGCTTTCGGATTCAACTTCGATGTCGAACACGTCGATGCCGGCAAAACGCTTGAAAAGAACGCCCTTGCCTTCCATGACCGGCTTGCTCGCCAACGGGCCGAGGTTGCCCAGGCCGAGGATGGCGGTGCCGTCGGAAATGACCGCAACGAGGTTGCCCTTTCCGGTGTATTTGTAGGCGTTTTCCAGATCCTTGGCGATTTCGCGAACAGGCTCTGCAACACCCGGGCTATAGGCCAGCGCCAGATCACGGGCAGTGGCTGTCGGTTTGGTCAGCTCTACGCTCAGCTTGCCCGGACGCGGGTAGGCATGATACGCGAGTGCATCGGTTCTCAAATCGGACATTGTCTATTTTTCCGGTCAGGTTGCTCATGCGGGCGGTCGAGAATACCGAAAAGCACCAGTCGTAACAAGGTTATTCACGGACCGGTGTCAAGGACATATTCGTATAATGGTGCGCCATCTGAGCCGAATGCAGCATGAAGCGCGGCGATCATTCAACATTCCGCAGCATGCTGTCATGGCGTACCGGCAACATGAAGCGCTGATGACCCCGATTTACACTGCGCTGGCCGCGTCGGTCGATGACCCAGCCGCGCGCTTCGACCAGCTCGCCCTGCATTGCGGAAGGATCTCGACCGGCCAACACGTTGCGGTCATCCTGGGGGATGCGCAACACCACCTGGCCATCCAGCGCCAGCCACCAGAACCGTCCGGCCTTTTCCGCCGAGCGCACGGTACCCCGCACTATCTGGAACCCGCCGCGCTCAAGCCTGGATGCCTCGATCACCGGATGCCCCGACCAGAGCCCACGACCTGTGGTTCTCGCAGCTTTCTCGGCCGCCGCATGACACTGCACCATGTCCAGGTTAGGCGGTACGCCGATGGCGAAGCCGAGCCCTTCGGCCAGCAATTGCGCTTCGAGATTGGTGCCACCGGCATCGAACAGATGGCCTAGCGTCCGCCCGTAGCGGTCGCGTGGCTCCTCGCCGGGTACCAGGTACAAGGGCTTGCCGCGGGTCAACTGTTGCAAGCGTTGCTCGGCTGCGCGTGCAAAGGGTTCCGATGCTTTGCCCTCGCGGCCGATCTCCGGCGCATTGATGCCGATCAGCCGCACCCGGCGTCCATCAGTAAGTTCCAGCGTGTCGCCATCGAACACCGTACGGCTGTGAACCCGGACGGCGTCGTCCTCGGGCATCCGGCAGGCATCGGCCTGCGCCAGCCCGGTGAAAAGCCAGACAACAAAAAAGGCGCTCCACTGGAGCGCCTTTCTGGTCTCGAACCCTGCCATGACGGCCGGCGAGTCTTACTTCTTGGTGCTGACGGCGCCGAAACGCTGCTTGAAGCGCTCGATACGGCCGCCGGTGTCCAGTACCTTCTGCTTGCCGGTATAGAACGGATGGCACTCGGAGCACACGTCCAGGTGGATCGGCTTGCCCAGGGTGGAACGCGTGGTGATCACGTTGCCACAGCTGCAGTTAGCCTGGATTTCTTCGTACTTGGGATGCAGATCAGCTTTCATGGGGTGTTCCTCGATTGGTGTGCCGCCACCTGACCTACTTGATCTGGCACCGCACTGGATAATTCAAAGCCGATACCAGACGCGCATCCAGGTACCGGAAAATCAGGCCGGCGATGATAACAGAAACCGGCGCTTACGCAAGCATCACCGGCAAGCGCCCAGAATGCTAACATCTGCCCACTGTTCGCAAGAGTATTTCGAATCCGTGCCCATTCTTCAGGTTGCCCTACCCTCCCCGCTGCGCCGATTGTTCGACTACCGCAGCCCGGTAGGCGTGCGCGCGGAAGACTGCGGGATCGGTCAGCGGGTCCGGGTACCCTTCGGCAACCGGCAGATGGTGGGAGTAATTGCCGGCTTGAGCGATACATCCGAGCTGCCTGCCGCCAAGCTCAAGCGCGCGCTCGAACTCATCGATCTGCAGCCATTGCTGCCCGAGAGCCTTTGGCAACTATGCACCTGGACGGCGAGCTACTATCAGCACGGCTTGGGCGATACGCTGAGCAGTGCCCTGCCGGTGCTGCTGCGCCAGGGTGAACCGGCGCTGGCGCGTCAGGATCGGTTATGGAAGCTGACTACCGGCACCTACCCCGAACACCCGGCCATAGCTCGGGCGCCGAAACAGAAGGAAGCCGTGCAGATTCTCGCGCGCCACCCACACGGCCTTTCGCATGCCCTGATCGGCCAGTGGGGACTGACCCGCGATTGTCTCGAAGCACTCGAGCGCAAAGGGCTCGCCGAACGCATCAGCCAGTCGCACCACCACGTCGACGAGCCGCTTCCTTTATTACGTGAAGCGCCGCTCACCGCCAATAGCGAGCAGTCCGAGGCACTGGCGGAGATTGTCGCGAAACAGGGATTCGCCACCTGGCTGCTGGAGGGCGTGACGGGCAGCGGCAAGACCGAGGTCTACCTGCAGGCAATCGAACATGCGCTGCGCCAGCACAAGCAGGCACTGGTGCTGATCCCGGAAATCGGCCTGACGCCGCAGACGCTGGAACGCTTCCGCAAACGCTTCAGCGTGCCGGTCGTCATCCTGCATTCCGGACTCAACGACCGCGAGCGGCTGGACGCCTGGATTGCCGCGCGCGACGGCGAAGCCGGGGTGATCATCGGTACCCGTTCGGCAATTTTCACGCCTCTGGCGCGGCCCGGGCTGATCATCGTCGATGAAGAACACGATCTTTCCTATAAACAGCAGGAAGGCTTGCGCTACAACGCGCGCGATCTCGCCGTGTACCGCGGCCACCTGGAACAGACCGGCGTGCTGCTAGGCTCGGCCACCCCGTCGCTGGAAAGCCTGCACAACGTGCAACGTGGGCGCTACCAGCGCCTGCGCCTGACCCAACGCGCCGGCAACGCCAGTCCGCCGCGCTTCGAGTGTCTGGACATCCGCAGCCGACCGCTCGACGGTGGGCTGTCACGACCGCTGACGGGGCTTATCGGCGAGCACCTGCGTGCCGGCAATCAGGTCCTGGTATTCATCAACCGCCGCGGTTTTGCGCCGACCCTGATGTGTCACGACTGCGGCTGGATAGCCGAGTGCAAGCGCTGCGACGCGCGCATGACCGTGCACCAGGCGCCAGCCCACCTGCATTGTCACCACTGCGGCAGCCAGCGGGCCGTGGATCGTCACTGCCCCAAGTGCAATGGCGAAGATCTGCGACCGCTCGGCGCCGGCACCGAGCGCACCGAAGAGCAGCTGGTGCAGAGCTTCCCGGACGTACCGGTAATGCGCATCGACCGGGACAGCATGTCGCGCAAGCAGGCGATGGCGGACATGCTGCGGCGCATCCATAGCGGCGGGCGCTGCATCCTGGTGGGCACCCAGATGCTCGCCAAGGGGCACCATTTCCCGGACGTGACGCTGGTAGCGATTCTCGACGCTGACGGTGGACTGTTCTCCGCCGATTTTCGCGGGCCGGAGCGTATGGCCCAACAGATCACGCAGGTCGCCGGGCGCGCCGGGCGCGCCGACAAGCCCGGTCAGGTGCTGATTCAGACGCACATGGCCGAACACCCGCTGTTGATCGATCTGACCGAGCACGGCTACCCGGCGATTGCCGAGCGTGAGCTGGCCGCGCGCCAGTCGGCCAACCTGCCGCCGTACAGCTTTATTGCGCTGCTGCGTGCCGAAGCCAATGCCGCAGCCCTGGCCAATCAGTTTCTTGAAGAGGCCTGCAGCTGGGCCGAACAGCTCTGCACAGATAACACTCTGCAAGGCATCGAACTGCTCGGCCCGGTGCCCTCGCCCATGGAACGCCGCGCCGGTCGATTCCGTGCGCAGCTGCTGATCCAGGCGGGGCAACGGTCGGTGCTGCATCAGCTGCTGCATATCTGGCTGCCGCAGCTCGAGGTCCATCCGCTCGCCCGCAAGGTACGCTGGTCACTGGATGTCGATCCGCTGGACATGTTTTGAGCTGATCAGCGCATCCGATTTGGCAAGTGCCCACTTAAGCCGGATAATGCCGGGTTTTCCAACAGGCCCTGCCCGGACACTCGATTACCCATGAAGAACCTGATCAGCCAGCTGCTCGCCGAAGCCGTGGAGACCCTGAAAAGCCAGGGCGTGCTCCCGGCCGATCTGTCCCCGTCGATCCAGGTGGAGAATGCCCGTGACAAGGCGCATGGCGACTTCGCCAGCAATCTGGCGATGATGTTGGCCAAGCCTGCCGGCATGAAGCCGCGCGACCTTGCCGAGAAGCTCGTCGCGGCCATGCCCGCACATGAGGCGGTCGCTCAGGTCAATATTGCTGGCCCCGGTTTCATCAACATCTTCCAGGACAGCGCCTGGCTGGCTGGCCAGCTTGAGTCCGCTCTGGCCGACGAGCATCTGAGCGTCGCCCCGGCCAACCCGCCGCAGCGGGTGGTGATCGACTACTCCTCCCCGAACCTGGCCAAGGAAATGCACGTCGGCCATCTGCGCTCGACCATTATCGGTGACGCGGTTGCGCGGATACTCGAGTTCCTCGGCCACGAGGTGATCAGGCAGAATCACGTAGGCGATTGGGGCACCCAGTTCGGCATGCTCCTGGCCTATCTCGAAGAAAACCCGGTCGCTGCCGAATCCGAGCTGGGCGATCTGGAAAACTTTTATCGCCAGGCAAAGAAGCGCTTCGACGAGGATGCAACCTTCGCCGACCGCGCCCGCGAGCGCGTCGTGCAATTGCAGGCTGGTGACCAGGCCTGCCTGGACCTGTGGCACACGTTCAACGATATATCGCTCGGGCATTGCCAGGCCGTGTACGACCGGCTTGGCGTATCATTGCGCCGGGATGACGTGCGTGGCGAAAGTGCCTATAACGACGAGCTTGCCGACATCGTTCGCCAGCTCGAAGCAACCGGCCTGCTGACCGAAAGCGAAGGCGCCCGCTGCGTGTTCCTCGATCAGTTCACCAACAGCGAAGGCAAGCCGCTGCCGGTGATCGTGCAGAAGGCAGGCGGTGGCTACCTGTACGCCACGACCGACTTGGCGGCTATGCGCTATCGAAACAACGCGCTCCACGCCGACCGGGTGCTGTATTTCGTCGACCAACGCCAGGCGCTGCACTTCCAGCAGGTGTTCGCCGTGGCGCGCAAGGCTGGGTTCGTGCCGGAAAGCATGGAGCTCGAGCACATGGGCTTCGGCACCATGAACGGCGCTGATGGCAAGCCGTTCAAGACCCGCGACGGTGGCACGGTCAAGCTGGCCGACCTGCTCGAGGAAGCCGAGCAGCGCGCCTATCGTCTGGTACAGGAAAAGAATCCGGACCTGTCGGCTGACGAGCTGCGCCGTATCGCCAAGGCGGTCGGCATCGGCGCGGTCAAATACGCCGATCTGTCCAAGCATCGCAGCAGTGATTACAGCTTCAACTTCGAGTTGATGCTCAGCTTCGAAGGCAATACCGCGCCCTACCTGATGTATGCCTATACCCGAGTCGCGAGCATCTTCCGCAAGCTCGAGCGAAGCATGAACAACCTGGACGACCTGGCCCCGTTGAAACTTGAAGCAGACGCCGAGACTGAGCTGGCGGCGCATCTGGCACAGTTCGGCAATACGCTGAACTACGTCGCCCGCGAAGGAACCCCGCATGTGTTGTGCACCTATCTGTACGAACTGGCGGGCCGCTTTTCCAGCTTCTACGAACAGTGCCCGGTGCTTGCCGCGGAACGAGCGGAGCAGCGCGACAGCCGCTTGCGCCTGTCCGCCCTGACTGGACGAACGCTGCGTCAAGGCCTTAACCTGCTCGGCATCGACACATTGGAGCGCATGTAAGCAGCATGGCCAAAGGACGCAAAGCCCCTACCCGCGGAGCCAGCCGGCAACAGGCTTCCAGCCGCCCGCGGATTCCCGGCTGGCTATGGATGGTCAGCGGACTGGTTATCGGCCTGTTCGTTGCGTTTCTGTTCCAGCTGGAACCCGGCCGCGAGACCGTCAAGCGCGACGCGGTTCCACCGAAGCCGGCGCAGCAGGCATCTCGTCCGGCGAAACCGGCGGAGCAGCAGCCGCGTTACGACTTCTACACGCTACTGCCCGAGTCAGAAGTAATCGTGCCGGAGACGGCCGTGCCCGAGCAGGCGCCGACCGAGCCGCCGAAGACCGAAGACAAGGCCACAGCCCAGCCAGCGACGCGATATTTTTTGCAGGCCGGCTCCTTCCGTCAGCGCGCCGACGCTGACCGTGTGCGCGCCCAGATCATCATGCTGGGCCTGGATGTGCAGTTGGAAAATGCCAAGCTCGGCAGTGGCGAAACCTGGTACCGCGTTCAGGTAGGTCCTTTCCAGGATCGCAACAGCCTGGGCAACGCGCAAAAGACCCTGGCCGGCAACGGCTTCGACAATCTTCTGTTACAACAACGCACCACCAAGCAATGACCGCATAGCCGCGCCCAGCGCGGCTATCGAATCCCATGTGCTTCTCCCCCGCCCGGATCGACCAGGCTCACGGTTGAAATCCCCTCCCATGCCCCAACATAACCGGGATGGCAGATCACTGCCGCCCCGTTTACCCCGTCAGCCAATTGGGAGCTGCTTGTGACTACAATCGTATCCGTCCGCCGCCAGGGCAAGGTCGTCATCGGTGGCGATGGCCAGGTGTCGCTGGGCAACACCGTCATGAAGGGCAACGCGCGCAAGGTGCGCCGCCTGTACCGCGACCAGGTCATTGCCGGTTTCGCCGGTGGTACTGCCGATGCGTTCACCCTGTTCGAGCGTTTCGAGGCGCAGCTGGAAAAGCATCAGGGCAATCTGGTACGTGCCGCCGTGGAGCTGGCCAAGGACTGGCGTACCGATCGTGCCCTGCGCAAGCTCGAGGCGCTTCTCGCGGTCGC
The DNA here is from genome assembly GCF_900104945.1 of Halopseudomonas xinjiangensis. Lineage (NCBI taxonomy): Bacteria > Pseudomonadati > Pseudomonadota > Gammaproteobacteria > Pseudomonadales > Pseudomonadaceae > Halopseudomonas > Halopseudomonas xinjiangensis. Next base: position 2,865,616 of record NZ_LT629736.1, read on the forward strand.
CAACAAGGATGCCTCGTTGATCATCACCGGTAATGGTGACGTGATCGAACCGGAGGAAGGGCTGATCGCCATTGGCTCCGGCGGCCCGTTCGCCCAGGCCTCCGCGCGCGCCCTGCTGATGCATACCGATCTCTCCGCACGCGAGATCGTCGAGACCAGCCTGAACATTGCCGGCGATATCTGCATCTATACCAACCGTAACCTGACGATCGAGGAGCTGGACGCCAATACCTGAGGCGCCCGGAAACATACGCATGTCCATGACACCCCGTGAAATCGTCCATGAGCTCGACCGTCACATCATCGGTCAGCAGGATGCCAAGCGCGCCGTCGCCATTGCCTTGCGCAACCGCTGGCGGCGTCAGCAGTTGCCGGAAGCGCTGCGCCAGGAAGTCACCCCCAAGAATATCCTGATGATCGGCCCAACCGGCGTAGGCAAGACCGAAATCGCCCGTCGTCTGGCCAAGCTGGCCCAGGCGCCCTTCATCAAGGTGGAAGCAACCAAGTTCACCGAGGTCGGCTATGTCGGCCGCGATGTCGAATCGATCATCCGTGACCTGATCGATGCTGCACTGAAGATGCTCCGCGAAAAGGAAATGGAAAAGGTACGCCACCGCGCCGAAGACGCCGCCGAGGATCGTATCCTGGACGCCTTGCTGCCGCCTGCCCGCGGATCGGGCGATGAGTCGGTCCGGCAGGACAACAGCACGCGCCAGCTCTTTCGCAAGCGCCTGCGCGAGGGCGAGCTGGACGACAAGGAAGTTGATATCGAGGTGGCCGAAGCACCGGTCGGCGTCGACATCATGGCGCCGCCCGGCATGGAAGAGATGACCAGCCAGCTACAGAACATGTTCTCCAGTTTCGGCAAGGGCAAGCGCAAGACCCGCACACTGAAGGTCAAGGACGCCATGCGGATGATTCGCGATGAAGAAGCCGCGCGCCTGGTCAACGAAGATGAACTCAAGACCCGCGCGATCGACGTCGTCGAGCAGAGCGGCATCGTCTTCATCGACGAGATCGACAAGGTCAGCAAGCGTGCCGACAGCGGCGGCGGTGCCGACGTGTCGCGCGAAGGCGTGCAGCGCGACCTGCTGCCGCTAATCGAAGGGTCGACCGTCAACACCAAGTTCGGCATGGTCAAGACCGATCACATCCTCTTCATCGCCTCGGGCGCCTTCCATCTGACCAAGCCGTCGGATCTGATACCCGAACTACAGGGACGTCTGCCGATCCGTGTCGAGCTGCAGTCGCTCTCACCGCAGGATTTCGAGCGTATCCTCACCGAGCCGGACGCCTCGTTGACCGAGCAGTACCGTGCATTGATGCAAACCGAAGGGCTGGAGATTCAGTTCGCTCCCGAGGCCATCTCCCGGCTTGCCGAGATCGCCTGGCAGGTCAACGAGAAAACCGAAAACATCGGCGCACGCCGCCTGCACACGGTACTCGAGCGCCTGCTCGAAGAAGTCTCGTTCAGTGCTGGCGACCTGGCCTCGTCCCAGGAGGGCAATGCACTGGTGATCGACGCGGCCTACGTCAACGAGCACCTCGGCGAGCTGGCGGTGAACGAAGATCTGTCACGCTACATTCTTTAAGCTCAGCTGCCAGCGGCAGGTGATCCCGGTCTCCGGGCCTGCCTGCCGCTTGATGGAGTCGCCATGGTCCCTACCGACATCAAGCTGCAAAAGTCCTCGCGCACACTCAGCCTGACCTATGCCGACGGGCAGACCTATGTCTTGCCCGCCGAATATCTGCGCGTGTATTCGCCCTCTGCCGAGGTGCGTGGCCACGGCAAGCCGGTGCTGCAGACCGGCAAGCTTAACGTCGGCTTTACCGGGCTGGCGCCGGTGGGCAACTATGCGCTGAAGCTGGCCTTCGATGACGGCCACGATACGGGCCTGTACAGCTGGGAGTATCTGTATGAACTGGCGACCCGGCAGGAAGAGCGCTGGCAAGCCTACCTCGACGAGCTCAAGGCAGCCGGAGCCAGCCGCGACCCGGAGGTCTCAGCGGTAAAACTGATGCTCTAGCTCGCAGTTCCACCGTTACAGTCCGGCCGGTACCGTTTCGAAGCGCGACAGAGCAGCATCTCGACAACAGACGGACTCTCCAGCGCCTTGAGGTTGTCCGCAAGGGTATGGCGGGACGAGAGAGCCGCGCTGCGGCGTCTGCGTCGAGAGGCGGCGCCAGCGCTCCCTGACCCGAGTCCGGACTCGCCTCCGAGATCAGGCGAGATATTTATCCAGAGCCTTCTCGATTTCGCCTTTGACCATGCCTGCCATGGGCGTGAACATCAGGCCCAGCTTGACGGTGACTTCGACCAGCTGATCGCTGACGCGGATCACCCCGTCCGCGCCGCTGCGTTTGAAAGTCAACTCGTCACCTTCCCAGCTGCACTCGGCGCCAAGCTTCTGCGCAAGCTTATCGGCAAGCTTTTCGGCGCGCTCCCGAGCCGTTTCCTTGCCGAGGTTGTGTTCGCGGGTGATTTCCACTGTTGCCATGACGTCGTTTTGCCTCGAAAAAAGCGCTAGCATGCCGCAAAGCCCGCAGGTCGTCATCTGCAGGCTGCGACAACCGCGCGCCGCATTGCGCGCGACGCCGCAGAAAAAGTGGGTAGAATGAGCGCTGAATTGCCAACGCGGACGCACCATGACCGAGAAGAACACTGACCGTACGACTCACTTCGGCTACCAGACAGTGGCCGAATCCGAAAAGGCGCAAAAGGTTGCCGAGGTGTTTCATTCGGTCGCAGCAAAATACGACCTGATGAACGATCTGATGTCGGGTGGCGTACACCGGCTGTGGAAACGTTTCACCATCGAACTGTCCGGCGTGCGGCAGGGCAATCGGGTCCTGGACATCGCCGGCGGCACGGGCGATCTGACGCGCAAGTTCTCCCGGCTGGTCGGCCCCGAAGGCGAGGTGGTCCTGGCTGACATCAACGCCTCGATGCTCAAGGTCGGTCGCGATCGGTTGCTGGACAAGGGCATCGCAGGCAACGTGCGCTTCGTCCAGGCCGACGCCGAAACCCTGCCGTTCCCTGACAATCACTTCGATTGCATCACCATCGCTTTCGGCCTGCGCAACGTGACGCACAAGGAAAAAGCCCTGGAATCGATGCTGCGCGTCCTCAAGCCAGGCGGGCGCCTGCTGGTGCTGGAATTTTCCAAGCCCGGCAACAAGCTGCTGTCCAAGGCCTACGACCAGTACTCGTTCACCCTGCTGCCGTTGATGGGCAAGCTGATCACCAACGATTCACAAAGCTATCGCTATCTGGCGGAGTCCATCCGCATGCACCCCGACCAGGACACGCTTAAAGCGATGATGGAACAGGCCGGCTTCGCCCGGGTGACCTACCACAACATGACCGGTGGCATTGTCGCGCTGCACAGGGGAATCAAGCCCTGATGCTGACGCAGGCTCTGTTAGCCGCCGCCGAGCGCAGCATTTCGCTGGCGGTCTCGCGTGATCCGCTGACCGGCAAGCGCCTTGGCGCGCTGGCAGGCAAGGTCATACGGATCCAGTCGCGGACGCCAGACATTACCCTGTACCTGTTACCCGGCGAGGACGGCATCGTGCTGCTCGGCCCGGATGCCGACCTGGCCGCCGATTGTTCCCTGAGCGCACCCGCGAGCATGCTTGCCCGCCTGGCGCTGAGCAGTCAGCGCAAACAACTGCTCGAAGACCCCAGCGTCGAGCTGAGCGGCGACACCCAGGTACTGGTTGATCTGCAGAACGTCTTTGCCGACCTGCGCCTGGATAGCGAAGCGGAACTGGCGCGCTGGGCCGGCCCGGTCGCTGCGCACGCCCTCGGTCAAGTGGCGCGTACCGGACGAGACTGGAGCGCGTCGACACGCCGTAGCCTGGACGCCGCCATACGCGACTACCTGACCGAAGAAACACGTCAGCTGGTCGGCCGCCGGGAAGCGGACAGCGCCGCGATGGCCATTCATGAACTGCGCCTGCGCCTGGATCGGCTCGATGCCCGCGTACTTCACCTCGAAAACCCTGCTGCGGACATCCCAGACGCATGAACTTCACCGCCCTCTGGCGCCTTCTGCGCATCCTGCACATCTTCGTCCGCTATCGTCTCGACCAGTTGCTGCTCGATCTGCCGCTGCCCTGGTACGGCCGGCTGCTGCTGAAGATAGGCCCCTGGCGGCTGCGTCCCGCCCCGCGCGACCTTACACGTGGCGCTCGCTTGCGCCGGGCCTTCGAAGATCTCGGTCCGGTCTTCATCAAGTTCGGTCAGATTCTCTCCACGCGCCGCGACCTGATGCCGGATGATATCGCCCTGGAACTGGCGTTTCTGCAGGACAAGGTGCCGCCTTTCGCTCCCGCGATAGCCCGGGCGCGGATCGAGGAGCAGCTCGGCGAACCTATCGAGCACGTGTTCTCGCGGTTTTCCGATGAGCCACTGGCCTCGGCCTCGGTCGCCCAGGTGCATGCCGCCACGCTGCATGACGGCAGCGAAGTGGTGGTGAAGGTCACCCGACCGGACATTGGCCCGGTGATTCACCAGGACATGCAGTGGCTATATCTCTGTGCCCGTACGCTGGAAAAGGTGTCCAGCGAAGGTCGGCGCCTGCGTCCGGTGGAAGTGGTCCGCGACTACGAGAGCACTATCTTCGACGAGCTGGATCTGCACCGCGAAGCGGCTAATGCTTCTCAGCTGCGACGCAATTTCGAAGGCTCCGACCTGCTGTACATTCCCAAGGTCTACTGGGAGTGGTGCAAACCGCGGGTGATGGTCATGGAACGCATCAGCGGCGTACCGGTGACCAACCTGGACGCGCTGAACGATCAGCGCACCGATATGAAAAAGCTGGCCGAGCGCGGCGTCGAAATCTTTTTCACTCAGGTATTCCGCGACAGTTTCTTTCATGCCGACATGCATCCGGGCAACATTTTCGTCTCGCGCGCCCACCCGTGGGAGCCGCAGTACATCGCCATCGACTTCGGCATCGTCGGCAGCCTGACGCCCCAGGATCAAAGCTACCTGGCGCGTAACCTGCTGGCTTTCTTCAAACGCGATTACCGTCGCGTAGCGCAGCTGCATATCGATTCGGGCTGGGTACCGGCTGACACGCGCGTGAACGAATTCGAAGCGGCCATTCGCAGCGTCTGCGAGCCGATCTTTGAACGGCCGCTGCGCGATATTTCGTTCGGCCAGCTCCTGTTACGCCTGTTCCAGACTGCCCGGCGCTTCAATATGGAAATTCAGCCGCAGCTGGTGTTGCTGCAGAAAACTCTGCTGAACATAGAAGGGCTCGGGCGCCAGCTCTATCCGGACCTGGATCTATGGTCTACTGCGCAGCCCTATCTGGAACGCTGGATGCGTGAACGAGCCATGCCGCACCAGCGCCTGCATCACTGGCAGGAATATGCGGAGCAGGTGCCGGAGTTGCTGGCCGACGCGAGACAGGCCCTGCACAATCTCGCCGAGAAACCGGAACATCCGCCGCACCGGGCGCGGCAAACCCCGGCGCCGTCGGAGGCCGCACGTCGAGACAATTCGCTGGCGTTGCGTCTGGTAGGTCTGGTGCTGGCTGTCGCGGGGGCCGGAGGCCTTGGTGCCGACTACAGTCTCTGGGCACAGGCTCAGCCACTTTACTGGCTGGTCTTGGCCAGCGGCAGCTGGCTCATACTGCGCCGCCCTTGAGTCGCTCGCACATCTGGCGCGGCCAACCCATAAACTGGCACACTTGAATACATGAAACAGACCAATGAAGAAGGCAGCTGGCTCGACGCCGTGAAGTGGGATGCCGACGGGTTGATCCCGGCCATCGCACAGGATGTGCATACCCAGCGTGTGCTGATGGTTGCCTGGATGAACCGCGAGGCGCTGTCGCTCACGGCAGAGGAAAAACGTGGCATCTATTGGTCACGTTCACGACGCAAGCTGTGGCGCAAGGGAGAGGAGTCCGGGCATGTGCAGGTATTGCATGAGCTGCGCCTGGATTGCGATGCCGACGTCGTCGTGTTGATGGTCGAACAACTGGGCGGCATCGCGTGTCACACAGGCCGTCAAAGCTGTTTTTACCGTGTGTTTCGAGACGGCCAGTGGCACGTGATCGACCCGGTTCTGAAGGATCCGAATCAGATTTATGAGCACAAGCATGAGTGATACGCTAAGCCGCCTGGCCGAAGTACTCGAGCAGCGCAAGCAGGCAGGGGCCGAGAGTTCCTATGTCGCCAGCCTTCACGCCAAGGGTCTTAACAAGATTCTCGAGAAGGTCGGCGAGGAATGCACCGAGACGCTGCTTGCCGCGAAGGATTGCCAGCACAGCGAAGACAAGTCCGAACTGATCTACGAGACGGCCGATCTGTGGTTTCACAGTCTGGTCATGCTCAGCCACCTCGGCCTCGGACCGGATGACGTACTGAAAGAACTCGAACGGCGCTTCGACCTGTCCGGCCTGGCCGAAAAGGCGTCTCGCCAGAAATAGCTAGGGCCTGAATGGCCCGGGAGAATGACATGGGTTTCGGTGGTATCAGCGTCTGGCAATTATTGATCGTATTGCTCATCGTCGTGCTGCTGTTTGGCACCAAACGCCTGAAGAGCATCGGCGGTGACCTGGGCGAAGCCATCAAGGGTTTTCGCAAGTCGGTCAACTCCGAAGAGGAAGACAAGGACAAGCCCAACGTCCAACACAAGACCGGCGATACCCTCGACGTGAACCCGGAGAAGAAGCCGGATCAGCAGCACAGGGACTGATCGTTCATGTTCGATGCCGGCTTTACCGAAATGCTCGTGGTGGCGATTATCGCCCTGCTTGTATTGGGCCCGGAGCGCCTGCCCGGAGCTGTTCGCACCGCAGGTTTGACCATCGGCCGGATCAAGCGCGGCTTTGCTGACGTGCGCAATCAGGTCGAGCGCGAGCTTGGCACGGATGAATTGCGCCAGCAGTTGCACAACGAACGCATCATGGCCGACTTGGCCAAGAAGGATAAGGAAGTCGACTCTCCCGCCGCAGCCCCCGCCGCTCGGCCTGCCTCGAATGTGAAACGTCCCGGTAACCAGACTGACACAGGCAGCTCGCAGACTACCGCGACCAGTGCTGCCGCGGTTCCAGCCGAAGCAGCCCCACCCAGCAAGCTGCCCGACGATGAACCAGACACGACTGATGAGCGATAAGCGCACTACCCAACCAGGCGACGACATGCCCCTGGTGGCCCACCTGACCGAGCTGCGTTCGCGCCTGCTGCGCATCGTCGTGGTGTGGATGCTGATTTTCGCCGGCCTGTTCTACTTCGCCAACGATCTGTATACGTTCATTTCCGAGCCGTTGCGTGCCTACATGCCTGAAGGCACCAGCATGATCGCCACGGACGTCGCGTCGCCCTTCCTGACACCGTTCAAACTGGCTCTGGTCAGTGCGCTGTTCCTGGCCATGCCGTTCGTGTTACACCAGATATGGGGTTTCATCGCGCCCGGTCTGTACAAGCACGAAAAACGCCTCGCCGTTCCGTTGCTCGCCTCCAGCATCGTGCTGTTCTATTCCGGCATGGCCTTCGCCTACTTCGTGGTGTTCCCGCTGGTGTTCGGGTTCTTTACCAGCACCGCGCCGGCCGGTGTCGCGGTGATGACCGACATCAACAAGTATCTGGATTTCGTACTCACGCTGTTCATGGCATTTGGGTTGTCGTTCGAGATTCCCGTCGCGACCGTGCTTCTGGTGCTGGCTGGCATCGTCGATGTCGCCAAACTCAAGGAAATACGTCCTTACGTAGTGGTCGGCTGCTTCGTGATCGGTATGGTCCTGACGCCGCCGGACGTGATTTCCCAGGCGTTGCTGGCGATCCCCATGTGGCTGCTCTACGAAGTTGGCATCGTCTTCAGCCAGATGGTCCGTCCGCGCAAAGACGACGCGGAGCCGGAATCCACAGCGGACAAACCGGAACAACAGCCGCCGGCATGAACCTGCTTCTGCTTGAAGAGGCGGATTTCATTGCCGACGACCTCGCGCGGCTGAGCGGCCGGCGACTGCAGCATATGCTGGCGATACAGAAAGTGGATGAAGGGGGTTCGCTGCGTGTCGGCCGGATTGGCGGCGACATGGGAAAGGGAACCATCCTCTCGCTCAGCGATAGCCATGCCGAGCTAAGCATTACACTCGACCAGCCACCGCCACCCAAGCTAGCGGTCACTCTGCTCCTGGCAATGCCGCGACCGAAGATGTTCCGGCGGATCATGCAGCACTGCGCCACGCTCGGCGTTCCACGCATCGTCCTGCTCAACAGCTATCGGGTCGAAAAGAGCTACTGGCAGACGCCCTTTCTGGAGCCTGCTTCACTACGCGAGAATCTGCTCCTGGGTCTCGAACAGGCGCGCGATACCGTCCTGCCCGAGGTGATGGTGGAAAAGCGCTTCAAGCCCTTTGTCGAAGACCGGCTGCCGGCACTCCTAGCCAATACCCTGCCCCTTCTCGCCCACCCTGGCGACTATCCGCCAGCACCCAGGGCAACCACTACAGCGGTCACCCTCGCGATCGGACCGGAAGGCGGCTGGATTCCCTACGAAGTGGAAAAGTTCGTCGAAGCAGGATTCCAGCCGGTTCAGCTTGGAGCGCGCATTCTACGGGTCGAGACCGCCGTCACGTCACTGATCGGTCGACTCTTCTAATGCACACTCCGTAGTGCGAGCCGGTCCGATGACCGACCTCGCGCCACGGGATGCTCGGTCAACGATCAGCCAAGCGAGAATCGCTCGGTCAACCCCTGCAGCTGCTGACCCAGTCGCGCCAGCTCTTCACTAGAGCGGGAAATCTCATCCGATCCGGCCGCCGACTGGTCTGCAATGGTGTTGATCCGCTGCACGCTCCGGTTGACTTCTTCGGCCACTGCACTCTGCTCGGTGGCGGCCGAGGCGATCTGCACGTTCATCGTTGCAATGGTCGCAACCGCCTCCGAAATCCGCCGTAGCGCGCGCGCCACCTGCTCACCCTCCTCGACGCTGGCTTCGGCGCGCTTTCGGTTCTGCGCCATGGAGCGGACCGTCTGCTCCACTCCCGACTGCAGGTCATCGATAAGCGCCTCGATCTCCGTTGTCGACTCCTGGGTGCGCTGGGCTAGCGAGCGAACTTCGGTCGCTACCACGGCAAAGCCGCGGCCCTGTTCGCCGGCCCGTGCCGCTTCGATGGCGGCGTTCAATGCAAGCAGATTGGTCTGCTCGGCGATACCCTTGATAACGTCGAGCACCCGGGTGACGTTGCTGCTCTTGTCCTTGACGATCGAGACCATGTTGGTCGAGGCCTGGATATCGTTCGCCAGTGCCTGGATGGATTGTTGACTGGTCGTGACCAGACGCTCGCCCTCGCTACTGGCGCGATCGGAATCCTGCGCAGCGCCGGACGCCTGCTCGGCGTTGCCTGCGACCTCGTGGAAGCTGGTACTCATCTGCTGCATGGCAGAGGCCACCTGCTCGACCTCTTGCCGCTGGCTCTGGACTCCCTGGGCGGTCTGTATCGTGACGGCGGAGAGCTGCTCGGCCGCCGCGGCCACCTCGGTAGCGCTTAGCTGCAGCCCGCCGATCAGCTCACGCAACCCCCGTATCATGTCGCCCAGCCCCTGGAGCACACCGCCGACCTCATCCTGGCTGTCCACCACGATCTCGACATCCAGTCGACCCTCGGCAACTGCTCTGGCGGCAGCCGCAGCCTGCTGCAATCTCGGGACGATGCTGCGGGCGATTGCCCAGGCGAAGACGACACCGAGGACGATCGCCGCCAGTGGCAAAACCACCGTGTTGCGGCGCACGCTATCCGAGATAGACAACATTTGCGCCTTTTGATCGGCCCGGGCAGCTTCGGCCGAGGCGATTGCTTCCTGCGCCTCCCTGACCATGCCGGCCTGGGCCTGCTGGCTCTCTGTTTCAAGTTCGACATAACGGCGGAAGGCAGTTCGGTAGTCATCAATCGACGCAGCTGCCTCGACAATGGCCGCGCTCCGTGTCGGATCCTGCACGGTTGCGTCAAGCTGACCGAGCTGCGCCTGGATTCGCTCTACGGCTGCGTCAACGGCCGCGGAGTACTCGCCCAAGCGATAGATCATGAAATTCTTCTCGTCAGTGCGGGCATCGAGCATCCAACGCATGACGGCATTGGCTTCCTCCGCCAGCTGCACATCACGCTGGATGAACTCAATGGTACCGCCCGCGGACAGCTCCCTGAGCATTTCGTCCTGCAGCAATGTTCTGAGCTGACCCAGATGATCGAGCACCGACTGTGCCTTGCTGCGCATTTCCTCGACGATCAGCGCTCGCTCACGCACCACTTCGGCGTACCGGTCGAATTGCGCCTGGTACTGCCCGGTCTGCTGGATCAGCCCTTCCATCAGTTGATCATTCTGCTGGTCGTGGAAGTGGTTGTCGCGCAGATCGCGAGCCAGCATCGAGACCTCGGCCAGGTGGCTTTGGAGCGCCTCGCTTCTCGATGCGTCAGGCGCGGCGATGTAGTTTTTTTCTGCCAGCCGCGCATCCTGTAGCCCCTTGATCAGACGGTTGGTGTCATCGGCCTTGTCTACCCGATCAACGACCGCGTTGATTCCGTCATTCGAGAGCAGCCCTACCAATGCCGTGAGCAGCAGAACGGCGCCAAATCCGATGGCCAGCTTCCATTTGACTGCAAGATCCTTGAAACGAAAATGTGACATGTGACTACTCCGAAGGGGGTCGGAACAACATCTCTATGCCCGGCATTTTGGCCGGAACCAGCCTGTATCGGCTCGGCCCTTCAGAGCTTTAATCGCCTCACCACATTCGGGTAAGCACACCCGCGATAGCTGCTCTCCCGCGAGTCCGGCCTCGGTTGTGCAGACCCGCCATCGGGAACTAAACGATGCGCAAGGCGATCAGCTTGCTTCAGCAGGCCTCGGTTGATCGAGGCCTCGGCGCTGCCCGCCAACAGACGCATCGCCGTATCCAATCGCCATTGCAGGAAGGAACCGTCGTTGCGACTCAGCCCCACCCGCCGCCCCGTCCTCCTCATTCCGCTGGCCTTTCTGGTGGTTTCTCTGATCGGCACGGGACTGCTTGCGCTGCCCATCGCGACTGCCGAGCCCGGCGGTGCACCGATGATAACGGCCTTGTTTACCGCGGTATCAGCGGTTTGCGTGACCGGTCTGATCGTGCAGGACACAGCCGTGTATTGGTCTTTCTTCGGGCAGGTGGTGATCCTGATTCTGTTTCAGATCGGCGGCCTTGGCATCATGAGCGGCGCGACACTGCTTGGCCTGGTGGTAAAAAAGCATCTGCAGCTCAGTAGCCGCCTGGTCGCTCAACAGGAGACGCAATCGCTCGGATTGGGTGATGTCGCCGGCATCCTCAAGCTCATCATACTGGTGACGATTGGCGTAGAGGCCGCGCTGGCGTTGATCCTGAGTGCGCATCTGCACCTTGTCTACGACGAGCCCCTGCGAACGGCTATCTGGAACGGCGTTTTCCACGCGGTATCGGCATTCAACAATGCCGGGTTCTCCACCTATTCGGACAGCCTCATGCGGTTCGTCACGGATCCGGTGGTGCTGTTACCCATGATGTTTGCGTTGATCCTAGGCGGTCTCGGCTTTCCGGTCCTGCATGAGCTTCGCCCCGGCCAGCGGCACAAACCCCGGACGGTTCATTTCAAGATCACTGTCTGGGGCTCCGCCTTCCTGCTCGCCAGCGGAGCATTGGCGATACTCGCCTACGAGTGGAACAACCCCTCCACCATGGGAGACCTGGAACCCGGGGGGAAGCTGCTATCGGCGCTCTTTCATTCAGCCACAGCCAGAACCGCGGGCTTCAATACGCTGGATGTCGGCGAGATGGAGCCGCAAACGCTGGCAGTGAACTACTGGCTGATGTTCATTGGCGGCGGCAGCGCGGGTACCGCTGGCGGCATCAAGGTCACGACCTTCTTTCTGCTGTTCTTTTTCATCTGGGCGGAGATTCGCGGGGATACCGACACCGTCGCTTTCGGTCGAAGAATTGCTTCTCCCCTGCAGCGCCAGGCGATGACGGTGGTCTCCCTCGGTTTTGCTACAGTCGGAGTAGGCACGATCACTTTGCTGAGCATGACCCCTTTCGAGTTCGGCGAGGTGTTATTCGAAGCCATATCTGCCTTCGCTACAGTCGGGCTAACGACAGGCATTACCGATCAGCTGCCGCCATCGGGTCAGTTGGTGATCATCGCGTTGATGTTCATCGGGAGGGTAGGCACGACGACCTTTGCCGCGTCGCTGGCCCTGCGAAGCACCACCAAACATTATCGTTATCCAGAGGAGCGCCCAATCGTTGGCTAAGTCGTCCCAGAAGAAGCTGGAAACCGAAGGCGTCGCTGTCCTCGGCCTGGGTCGCTTCGGCTCAGCCGTGGTCGAGTCGCTCACCGCGCTCGGGCATGAGGTGCTTGGAATCGATAGTGACGGCACCAAGGTTCAGCACTGGGCCGATCATCTCACGCAGGTGGCACAAGCCGACTGCACGGACATCGAAGCATTGCGTCAGTTGGGAGTCGATCAGTTCAAGCATGTCGTGGTGAGCGTCAGCCGCGACCTGGAAGCGAGCGTACTGACGGTATTGGCTCTCCAGGAGTTGGAGATCGCCAATATCTGGGCCCGGGCCACGAGCAAGCGCCATGGGTTGATTCTCGAGCGAACGGGGGCTCATCGCATCGTCTATCCAGAGACCTCGATGGGCGATCGAGTTGCGCACCTGGTGACAGGGAGAATGATCGACTTCATCAAGTTCGATGACGGATTCGCCATCGCCTCGACTGCGGCACCCGAGCATTTGCACGACAAGACGCTGGCCGACGCAGACGTGCACAAACGCTTCGGGGTCAACATAGTCGGGCTCAAACGGCACAAGGTCAAGTTCATCTACGCCAAGCCGGAGACCGTGGTCCATGCCGACGACATTCTCATCGTCGGTGGTCAGGCCGATCAGGTCGAAACCTTTGCCGCGTCGACCGGCGAGGATCGCTGATACACCCGTCGTACGGCGGGCTAACCTTCGATTGGACGCTCCGGTATGACGCCGTTTACGTCCCAGCCTGGCCCGGTCTCGACAGTCACATCCCGCGCGTGAACCGCTTCCCCACATTCCGAGCACACCATTACCGGACGCATGAGCTGCCCACAGCCAACATGGCGATGCAGCACAGGCGCGCTCCGTCCACCTAGCATGTGCTTGTCGCCCCAATGCACCAGCGCCAGCATGACCGGATGCAGATCCCGCCCGCGCTCGGTCAGCCGATATTCCTCCCGCAGGGGCTTCTGTTGATAGGCCACGCGAACCAGCACACCCGCCTCGACCAGCTTTTTCAACCGATCAGCCAGCACGTGGCGGGTTATACCGAGACGCTTCTCAAACGCTTCAAAGCGGCGAATCCCGAGAAAACAGTCGCGCAGAACAAGCAGCGTCCAGCGGTCGCCCACCACTGACAAGGTGCGCGACATGGAACAGGGCTGCTTATCGAGATCTTCCCAACGCATGAAGGACTCCCAGGGACACGAATCTGTCCATCTTACTTGACAGGTTCCAAAAAGAAACCGACTATCATATAAGTTCCAAAAAAGAACCTATAGAACAAAGGAGCAGATCATGTCCTCTAAGCCCGTAGCCTTGATAATCGGCGCCGGCGACGCGACCGGCGGCGCTATAGCCCGCCGCTTCGCCCGCGAGGGTTTCATCGTTTGCGTCACTCGGCGTCATCTGGACCCGCTTCAACCGCTGGTCGAGCAGATTCACTCAGTGGGCGGCGTTGCCCACCCCTTCGCCTGCGATGCGCGCAGCGAAGAGCAGACGGTCGAGCTGTTCACGCGGATCGAACGGGACATAGGCCCGATCGAGGTGTTGGTCTTCAACATCGGCGCCAACGTGCGCTTCTCGATCACCGAGACCACCGAGCGCGTGTACCGGAAAGTTTGGGAAATGGCCGCCCTGGCGGGCTTTCTGGCCGGACGCGAAGCAGCCAGAGTGATGCTCGAGCGTGGGCGCGGAACCATCATCTTCACCGGAGCGACGGCGTCGCTGCGCGGCGGCAAGGGGTTCGCGGCCTTTGCCAGCGCCAAGTTCGCGCTGCGCGCGTTGGCGCAGAGCATGGCGCGCGAACTGGGACCGGAGGGCATTCACGTCGCCCACCCGATCATCGACGGAGCCATCGACACTGCCTTCATTCGCGACAATTTCCCCGAGCGCTACGCATTGAAAGAACAGGACGGCATTCTCGATCCCGAGCATATTGCCGAACAGTACTGGCAGCTGCATTGCCAGCCCCGATCCGCCTGGACGCACGAACTCGACCTGCGCCCCTGGCTGGAAACGTTCTGAACGACGACAGGAGCAGCAAAGCATGAGCAAGCAGATCGAGTTTTTCTTCGACGTGGGCAGCCCCGCCAGCTACCTGGCCTGGACCCAGCTACCTGCACTGGCCGAGCGGCACGGCGCCGAGATAGTGTGGAAACCGATGCTGTTGGGCGGCGTCTTCCAGGCCACCGGCAACAGCTCGCCGGCTACCGTCGAGGCCAAGGGCCGCTACAGCCGGATCGACATGCAGCGTTTCGCCCGACACTACCGCGTGACGCTCAATCACAATCCGCATTTTCCGATCAACACCTTGATGCTGATGCGCGGCGCAGTGGGTTATCTGGACACGCCGCGTTTCCATGAGTACCTGGCCGCCATATTCAAGGCGATGTGGGTCGAGCAGCGCGACATGCACCAACCTCAGGTGATCGGCGAGGTCTTGACGGCGGCCGGATTCGATCCGCAGGAGGTCCTGGCCCGGTGCAGCGACCCCGCGATAAAGGATCGCTTGAAGGCTCTGACTACCGAGGCGGTGGAACGCGGGGTGTTCGGGGCACCGACCTTTTTTGTCGGAGAAGAGATGTTCTTCGGACAGGACCGGCTGGAGTGGGTGGAGCGGGCTCTGGCGTAGCTCGCGCCAGCGATTCAGACCTCCAGGAGGAAGGTGACCGGCCCATCATTGACCAGGTGCACCTGCATATCCGCACCGAAGCGTCCGCTGGCGACGTGCGGGTGCACCTGACGAGCCTGATCCAGAAGGTAGTCGAACAGCTGCTCGGCCTGCTGCGGTGGCGCAGCCGTAGAGAAGCCCGGACGCAGACCTTTGCGCGTGTCCGCCGCCAGGGTGAACTGAGAAACCAGCAACAAACCACCCGCGACATCCTGCAGCGACGCGTTCATGCGTCCTTCGGTATCGTTGAACACACGGTACTTCAGCAACCGCTGCAACAGTTTGTCGGCGGCAGCTCGATCGTCTTCAGGCTCTACGCCAACCAGCACCAGCAGTCCCTGATCGATCGAACCGACGACCTCACCCCGGACCTCGACTCGCGCCTGGGTAACGCGCTGGAGCAACGCCTTCATCTCACTCGGCCTGCGGAGCCAGGTCGAGCAGCTGGCGCGCCATCGCCTGCGTCGCGCGAACCAGTGCGTCGGCTATGCCCGGCTCGGAAGCGGCGTGCCCGGCGTCACGGATGATCTGCAGCTCGCTGCCCGGCCAACGCTGGTGCAGCGCAAAGGCGTTGTCGAGCGGACAGACCATATCGTAACGCCCGTGCACAAGGATCCCTGGCAGGTGCTCGATCTTCTGCATGTTTTCCAGCAGCTCATCCGGGTTGAGGAACGCCTTGTTGATGAAGTAATGACATTCGATGCGCGCAATCGAATAGGCTCGACGGGCGTCGCTGAAACGCTCGACGACCTGGGCACTGGGGCGCAGGGTGGCGCAGCGGCCTTCCCAGATCGACCAGCTTCTCGCTGCATGCATGCGACAGATCTCGTCGTCGCCCGTCAGCCGCTTGTAATAGGCAGCGACCATGTCGCCGCGTTCCTGCTCGGGTATCAGCGATAGGTAGTCTTCCCAGTAATCCGGAAAAATATGGCTGGCGCCTTCCTGATAAAACCAGCGGATGTCCTGATCGCGACACAGGAAGATCCCGCGTAGGATCAACCCGAGCACCCTGTCCGGGTGGGCCTGGGCGTAGGCCAGCGCCAGCGTCGAACCCCAGGAGCCGCCGAACAGCACCCATTTCTCCACCCCGAGATGCTCGCGCAACGCCTCGAGATCCTCGATCAGATGCGCCGTGGTGTTGTTCTCCAGCGAAGCATGCGGGGTGGAACGACCTGAGCCACGCTGATCGAAGGTGATGATGCGGTAGATCGATGGATCGAAAAACCGCCGGCTCAGTGCGTCGCACCCGGCCCCAGGCCCTCCGTGGATGAACACAACGGGCAAGCCGTCCCGCTGTCCGCTTTCATCGGCATAGAGTACGTGTGGGGGCTCAACGGGGAGTTCATGACGAGCGAAGGGTTTGATCTCCGGGTACAACAGCTGCATGGTCTGCTCCTGGGCTGGCGGCCCTAGAGGGTGGCCGCCGATGTACGCGTATGACCGTTCACATTACTGCCCGTAGCGATGCCTGTCACGCGCGGTAGTGCTGAAGAAAGGCGATCAGGCGGCACCGAAGGGTGCCACGCCGATAATCATTTCGTGAAGCCACAGTGCAAAGGCCACCCAGGCAACCACGCCGATCACCAATACGGCCACGTCGCGGCTGGCACGTCCGCTGCGCGTCATGCCAGCGAGACGATCGCGACGACGCAGAACGATGAACAGCGCTACCGCCCAGGCCAGGAAACTACCGAACAACAGCAGGTCGGCCAGGGTGCCGTTGGCGATAAGGTGCGCTATCGCCCAGAACTTCACTCCAAGCAGCATCGGGTGCCCTACCCGGGCCTTGATATGCGAGCCAGGTACGTAGGCCGCAACCAGCAGGACGAAAGCCGGTAGCGTCAGCAATGCGGCCAGATGGCGAGTCCAGACCGGCGGTACCCACAGCCAGGTCGGAGCCAGCCGCGCCTGGCCGTAACCGTAGACGATCAATACCAGGCCCAGCACCGCTACCACCGTGTACAAGCCCTTCCAGGCCAGCGGCCCGAGCCGCACGATCATCTGCCCGCGCCAGCGTGGTACGAACAGACCAACTGAGTGGATACCGAGAAACATCACCAGCCCTGCGATCAATGCAAGCATGTTCCTGTCCTTGTTGGCACATCACGGCGCCGCGGTAAGCGCGGTCGCCTGTTCCCTCGCGCGAATGCTGCGATTATCGTCGCCCTGCAACAGCAATTCACCGTCCCTGTCGAGATCGAACCAGCCGATCCCTTCAAGACTCCTCAGAAAGCGTCGCTCCTGCTCGAGTATCTCCGGCGCGCATGCCTTCATCGTCGTCAGCGCCTGCGAGAAGGTCAAGCCCTCTTCTCCAAGCTGATACTCGCCGGTGAAGTTATTGCAGGAACCTACACCGACAAGCCGGTTGTCGCTACGAAACTCCAGGGTGATTGCGGTCTGTTCCAGTATCGGCTCGCCATCGATGTGTTCCACCTGCCAGACCGCACCTTGCAGCAGCCTAAGCGGATCTCCGCCGCAGCCCTGCATACGTCGGTCGCCTTCCTGAAGTTCGACACGGTGGGGGTAAACCAGTCCGCTGGCGGGGTCTCGACAGGGTTCCTTGCGGGCTTCGATCACCAGCGAACCATCGTCGCTGCGCGCCGTGCGGTGACTGTTGTCGGTGCCGCTGATGCGGTACGGCACGGGCTCGACGCCTGCTTCGGGCTCGCCGACATGCAGGCCTTGCTGATTAATCTCCAGGTGCCAGGCGGGATCGTGACCGAAGGCTCGAAACGGCAGAGCCAGCCCGCCCGGCGCCACGCAAAGCGGGTAAGCCTGGCCATGCAGGGTCAATCTGGCCGCATCGCCCTCGGTCCAGAATGTGGTGCTCGGCTCGCCCTCGGCCTGGTACCGAGCGCCGGAAGCGCTCGGTACCGGCAGCATCACGTGGCGCTCGCCGAACGCTTCAAGCAGGAGATCATCTCCTGCGTATCCGGCACTTATCTGCAGGCGGCCACATTCCAGAATGCTGCTGAAGGCGGCTCCGCGCCGGGGCAACAGCAGCATCTCGCCCACATCCAGCTCATCGACCCGGTGGTTGATAGCCAGTGGCTCGGATAACCATGCCGGTTTGCCGCGTTCGAATATGGTGGCTCGCAATATATAGGCATTGGCGCGGCGCAAGGCCTCGGGAGGTACTTCGAGTTTGAACCCGACCGGCACCTGTCGATCGATCAGATCGATGCGCTGGCTGGCCAGAGTGCCGCTGTCATCGTTGTCCTGTGCAGCGGCGTCACGCAGCTCGATGAGCGCGTGGCTCTCGGGCGGGAGCGCGATGCGGGCGCGGTAACTCAGACTGCCAGTGATACTTCGCAGCAGCGGCTCGTTGGCCCGTGTTCGATCTTCGGCGCGCACCGATCCGGCTGGCGGGGAATTACCCGTGTCGGAGCAGCCGGCCGTCAACGCGAGTAGCGTCAACAGCACGGCGCAGGACAGCATTTTCATTATTGTTCTCCTCGGTCGTTTCCCTCAGACCGGCGCTACCATCACCCGTTCACCGCACCAAAGCGCTGGCGATGCTCAGAAGCTCGAACCAGGTTGTTCGAGAAATGCCTGTTCTTCGGGGCTGGACGCTCGGCCCAATACTGCGTTGCGGTGCGGATATCGACCGAAACGCAAGATAATGTCGCGGTGCCGTTTCTCGAAGCGCAGGTTCTCTTCCAGTCCCGGCACGTCGAACAGCTTCATGGCCAGCTGATGTACCGCCAGCGATTCACTGTGCATATACGGCATATAGAAAAACACTCGGCGCTGGGGTGGCAGCTGCTGGTCGGCGCCGGCGCCGATCGCTTCCTGCGCCAGCACCAGTGCCATACCATCCTGGGCGAAGGCCTGCGGCCGATCACGCCAGATGTTGCGCGAGAATTGGTCGAGGACGATGATTTCGGCCAGCCGCCCCTCCGGACTACGCCGCCAGTACAACAGCTCGCCCTGCACAGCCTGCTCATGCAGCATGCCGAAGCGTTCGCGGATGCTGGCGTCCAGATCGACATCCTTCTGCCACCACATGCGCGGTTCGATCTCTTCGAACCAGAACGAAAGCACCGCCTGACAGGCGTCCGAAGTCGGCTCGGTCATACCACCCCCTTATGTTGCTCGCGTCGGCATGCGGCCAGTCCGGGCGCCTAGCGACTCAGTCGCGCAATACCTGCAGCTCCTTTTCCAGCATACGGCCGAACTTGCGCTCGCCCGCCGGGCTCCAGTGATCGCCGTCGTGGAAGTAGATATTCTTGCAGTCGATCAGGTTGTCCCCATCGGTAACGTCGATCAGCTCCACCGTCGATACGTATTCGATGCGACCCCGACGCGATACAGCCCGATCGATATGTCGGTCGAGGTTTTCGAAGGACTGCAACAGATTTTCTCGTACCTCCGGCGGCGACGCGCAGCCATTGACCACGTATTCCCGCGGCATGATATGCGGCTCGACTCGCGGGCCAAGCCAGACGACGTTCGCTACTTCACTGAGCGAATCCAGGTAATCGAGTGTCTTTTCGACGTCCTCGCTGTTGGGCTTGAACACCGTATGGGCGTCTTCACTGATCCGCGCGCGGGTCATCTCGCGGCCGCGGGGCGTTTCCAGCAGATAGAACCCTGCCTGGTTGTAGATCACGTTGTCGAATATGTGAGGTCGCTCGATAGCGAAGCGATAAAAGCTATCGTAGGCGCACCACTGCGAGTCGGCGCCCGCCCGGCAGCCTTTCTGGTTGAGACTGAACAGGAACCGCCGGTCGTCCTCTTGCGCGAGGGCGTGATAAACGTTTTCGCCATGTGAATCGCCTATGACTACCAACCCTGAACCAAATGCTGCGTGACAATTCTGCAGGCGCTGCCTGGTTGCCGGGTCCAGCCGGTCGGCTTCAAAGACGCAATAGCCCTTCTCCAGCTCCGGCGTCCGTTCGGACTCTTCGATCATCGCCAAGGCTCGCTCCTGCTCCGACTCCAGTCGCGCCTCATACTGCAATACCCGGTGGTTCTGGAAGGCTGCGGCGAGCGCGAATACGAACAGAAAGGTCGAGAGCGTGGCGGCGGTCGAGAAGAGTGCGTGTCGCTCAATATTACGGCGCTGACGAAACGGGTTCTCGATGAAGCGCCAGGATAGATAGGCGAGCACGAACGTCAGGCCTACCATGCCGAGCACCAACGGCAGCGTCAGGCTGCGCATGGTGTAGATGCGGGTGAATGCGAAGAGTGGCTGGTGGATGAGGTAGGCGCTGTAGCTGACCGTCCCGATGAACACCAGTGGCCGCAACGATAGTACCCTGCCGACCAGCGTCTCACGAGTGGCGTAGGCGATGATCAGCATGGTGCCCGCTACCGGGACCAGCGCGTAGACACCCGGAAACGGCGTGCCGGCGTGAAACAGGAACACTGCCAGGCCGATGAGACCCACCCCGGCAAGCGCCGCCAGATTGCCGAACCATCGCCGATTGCTGCCGGACTCATGCATACCCAGCGCAAGCAACGAGCCGGCGAGCATTTCCCAGGCACGGGTAGGAAGCAGGAAGAAGCTCGCCGAGGCATGCGAATCCACTAGCTCTTGTGCCAGCGCCAGGCTTGCCAGCGCCACCAATGCCAGTAACGCCAGGAGCATGCGCAGTGACAGGCGACGGAAGAGGATCAGCGCGAAGGGAAATACCAGATAGAACTGCTCCTCAACGGCCAACGACCAGGTATGCAGCAGTGGGGTGAGCTCGGCAGCGGATCCGAAGTAGTCGCTTTCCTGCCAGAAGTAGAGGTTGGAGGCGAATACCTGTACCGAGGCGACGCTGAACAGAAACTCCTTGAACTCCGACGGCAACAGCAAGAGCCAGGCGAACGGCAGACAGACCAGCGTTACGGCGGTTACCGCCGGATACAGGCGACGTATCCGCCGCTCATAAAACCGCGCCACCGTGAAGGTGCCATCCTGGATCTCGCGATAGATGATCGCAGTGATCAGGTAACCGCTGATGACGAAAAACACATCCACACCAACGAAGCCACCGCTGAACAGCTCGAAGCCGGCGTGATAAAGAATGACCGGCAGTACTGCCAGCGCACGCAAACCGTCTACCTCAGGGCGATAGGCGATGGCCGGGTTGTGCACCGGTGGCTTCATTCAAGCGCGCTCCGTTATGCCCGTACGGGCGTCCGCGCAATGGCTCGCCGAACAGTGTGATTCACTTGGAAGTGGCTGCAGAGGGCAGCTCGCCCGGAGAGATTGCGGTCCGGCCCCTTGCCGAACCCTTGATTGGTCCCGATGGTGTAAAGATGGTTCCGTGCACGCACAGCGATGACATCGCCCGCCTCGTGCTGAAACGGGCAATGCAGAGCCGCCGGTGCTCAGTGCTTCTTCTTGCTTGTCACTGCGCCGTAGATCACCAGAAGAATGATCGCGCCAACCACCGCCCCGATGAATCCGGCCCCTTCGCCCGCCTCATAGAGACCGAGTGCCTGGCCACCGTAGGTTGCCAGCAACGAACCACCGATACCCAGCAGAATGGTCATGATCCAGCCCATGCTGTCATTGCCGGGCTTGAGGAAACGTGCAATCAACCCGACCAGCAAGCCGATTACGATGGTGCCAATAATACCCATACAAGTCTTCTCCTGATCTGAACGCGAAAGCCGCGTACCTCTGTGACCGGGCGAAAGGGATGCGGTTCGCGAAAGCTGCCCGTGGAGTGGGTCGTGATTGATAATCCTTCTCATTAGTATTAGAGTCGCGCTAATTTTCTGCTCGAATGCGAAGGAGAATCGCCGTGTCCCCCCTACGTACCCCGCTGATGACAGCCGGTTTCATGTTGACCTCGCTGGCCATCGCCATCCCCGCCCAGGCGGTAACGACCCTGGACAGCACCGTGGTTATCGGCGGCCGCGCGGCCACCACTATCAGCGACATTCCAGGCACCGCCTGGGTCATCGAGTCGGAGCAGCTTCATCAACAGTTTCGCTCGGGCGTGACGTTGAAAGAGGCACTGAGCCAACTGGTTCCCGGTATGGACGTGGCGTCACAGGGGCGCACAAACTACGGTCAGAACATGCGTGGCCGCGGCGTGCTGGTGATGATCGACGGCGTATCGCTCAACAGCGCGCGCAATGTCAGCCGTCAGTTCGACAGCATTGATCCGTTCAATATCGAGCGCATCGAAGTACTGTCCGGCGCCAATGCCATCTACGGCGGCGGTGCCACCGGCGGCATTATCAACATCGTCACCAAGCGCGGCACGTCGGGCGATACCCGGTACGAGCTCGAGGCCGGTGTGCGTAGCGGTTTCGAAGACAGCGATGACCGCGATATCCACGCTGGCGCGGCGGTCAGCGGCGGCGGTGAAAGTTGGGCTGGACGCCTTTCACTGGCCGGCATCGACAACGGCGGCTCGTACGATAGCGATGGCGAGCAGGTGATCTTCGACATCACCCAGACCGACCTGCAGTACAATCGCGCCATCGATCTGCTCGGCAGCCTGGATTTCAATTTGGCCAACGGACACGTACTGCGCCTCAACGCACAGCGTTACGACTCCGGCTTCGAAGGCGACAAGGGCGTGTACTTCGGCCCCAACCTGGCCGCCCTGCAACCACCCTTCCCGGACGTGGTCGAGATACGCGAGGGGTTCGAATCAGACCTTGAGCCGCGTACCGAGCGGACCGCGCTGAGTGCCAACTATTACGTGCCCGACGTGTTTGGTCATCAGCTCAACCTGCAGACGTATTTCCGCGAGGAGAAGCTCAACTTCCATCCCTTCCCCTACGTCTCCAGAAACTATTTTTCGGCCTCCGAACAGGACACCACCCAAGCCGGCTTCAAGGCCGTCCTGAGTCGTAGCGTTGGCGACTTCGCCTTCAACTACGGAGTCGATTACGAGCGGGAAAAATTCGAAGCTGACCAGACCCTGTTCGATTTCCCGACCGCCGTAAACAGCGGCGGCCTCATCCTCGATTCGACCGCCACGGTCGGTCGCTACCCATCCTTCACTACCGACGGCATCGCTGCCTTCGCCCAGGCCGACTGGCGCGCGACGGATCGACTACTGCTCACGGCAGGCGTGCGCCAGCAGCGCTACTACCTGGAAGTTGGCGATTTTGTCGATGCCAACGAGCAGGTGCGCCAGGCACTCGGCCTATCTTCCGGGGCCGATGCGATCCCAGGCGGCGAAAACGATTACGACACCACTCTGGTCAATCTGGGCGCTGTGTTCACCCTGCAACCCGGTAATCAGCTGTGGGCGAACGTCTCTCAAGGTTACGAAATCCCCGACCCCGGCAAGTATTACGGCCGCGGTGTTTATGTCACCAATGGCACCTATCGCGAGTTGCAAGAGAGCATCAACGTTGACGAAGAGCCGCTCAAGGCGATCAAGAGCAATCAGGTCGAGCTCGGCTGGCGGATGTTCCGCGGCAACTTCGATGCGCAGGTGGCCGCTTATTACCTGTGGTCGGACGAAAGCCTCTCATACAACTCCAGCAACCTGGCGGTACAGGTCGACGACGACAAGCGCCGCAACTACGGCCTCGAAGGGCAACTCAACTATCGTCTGAGCGACGCCTGGCAGGTGGGCACCAGCGCCCATTACACACGTGCAGAGCTGGAAAACGATGACGGCGACTGGGACAAGCAGGCGGTAACACTCGCCAGCCCGTCGAAGGTGTCGGCTTACATTGGTTGGGAAAACGCGCAAAACGGCGTACGCCTGCAGAGCATTACCAGCCTCGACCTGGAAGACGAAGCCGGTAACGAGCTCGATGGCTACACTACCCTGGATCTGCTGACTCGGCATCAGCTCCCGGTCGGAGAACTCAACTTCGGTATCCAGAACCTGCTGAACCGCGACTACACGACCGTTTGGGGTCAGCGCTCGCAACTGTTCTATTCCAGCTACGCACCCGCCAACACTTTTGATTACCGCGGCCGCGGCACCACCTACAGCGTCAGCTACAACGTCGCGTTCTAAGCACCGGCGATCCGAAAAGCCGCCCTGCCGGGCGGCTTTTCATGCGAATGGCCCGGGCCCGTCAGCCGGATTGG
Organism: Halopseudomonas xinjiangensis; assembly: GCF_900104945.1. Lineage (NCBI taxonomy): Bacteria > Pseudomonadati > Pseudomonadota > Gammaproteobacteria > Pseudomonadales > Pseudomonadaceae > Halopseudomonas > Halopseudomonas xinjiangensis. The sequence goes on from NZ_LT629736.1 coordinate 2,889,580, forward strand.
CATCCCGCGCCCGGTGCCCGATAATCGCCGTGGTCGCGCAACCGAGCCTGCCTACAGGAATAACGCCATGACCCGTTTCATCGCCCTTCTCGCCATAGTGTTTGGCGCGCACGTTCATGCCGCAACCGTGCTGGTCCATGAAACGGGCGAAATTCGCTTTGAAGGCCCCCCGCAGCGCATTGTCGCGTTGAACTGGGCAATGGTCGAAACGCTGCTCGGTCTGGGCGTGATGCCTGCCGCAGTAGCCGAGCCGGAAGGCTATCGCACCTGGGCCAATCACCCGCCGCTGCCCGACGGAGCGCTGGATGTCGGCAATCGGCGCGAGCCAAACCTTGAGGCAATCAGCCAGGCGCGGCCTGACCTGATTCTGGTCAGCGGCGATCTGCACGGCATGCTTCCGGCATTCGAGGCCATCGCACCGACCGCGGTATACACGTTGTTCAAGCCGGGGCAGGACCCTGCGCATCGGGCAGCCGAAGTCGTGCAACAGATTGCCATCGGCCTCGGCCGCGAAGAACAGGGCACGGCCCTGCTCGATCGCGTTGCCGAACTGCAGGCGCAGAACGCCGAGCGGCTACGCGCTGCCGGTCGTACTGACACGCCGGTCCTGCTGATGAGCTTTCTGGATGAGCGCAGCCTGCGCGTCCATGCGCCCAATGCGCTCTTGTCCACCGCTCTGGAAGAACTGGGATTGGACAACGCCTGGGAAGGCGAGAGTAATTTCTGGGGCTTTGCCACCATCAATCTGGCGCAGCTTGGCAAGTATCCGGGTGCTCACTTCCTGATAATCAAACCAACACCACCGGGACTGCACCAAGCGTTGGAGCGGAACCCTGTGTGGCAGGCATTGCAGCCTGTGAAAGCCGGACGGGTCACCGAGCTGCCGCCTGTCTGGACCTTCGGCAGCGTACTGACCAAAGCGCGCATGGGCCAGGTACTGACCGAGACCTGGCTTGATTAGTAATACACATGACTCACGGCTGACCGGCTTCGGGGCGCTGGCGCTGGTCGGACTGGCCGCCTTCGCCCTGAGCCTGCTGCAATTGGGTCAGTTGCTCGGCTGGCAGTCACTGCCCGAGTTACTCGATGCAGGCAGCTTCACCCGGGTGTTGGCGTGGCAGGCCTGGGCACCGCGCACGCTGATGGCCATTCTGCTTGGGGCCGGCCTGGGTATCGCCGGCTGCCTGATGCAACAAGTACTGCGTAATCCGCTGGCCTCGCCGACGACAATGGGGACGGCCGCTGGCGCACAGTTGGCGCTGACCGTTGCCATGCTGCTGATGCCCTCGACACTGGAACAGGGCCGCACACTGGTCGCCCTGGGCGGCGCCGTTCTTGCAACTGCCGTGGTACTGCTGCTGAGCATGAAGGATCGCCTGGCCCCGGTCAGCGTGGCGCTCTCCGGCATGCTGGTTACGCTTTACTGTGGCGCCCTGAGCCATGCGCTGATGTTACTCAATGAACAACGTCTGGCCAGCATGTTCCTCTGGGGCGCGGGAAATCTCGATCAGTATGGCTGGCAGGGATTGGCGCGTCTCTGGCCGCTTCTCGCCGCGTGCGGTGTGGTTGCCCTGGCTCTGCGCAGACCCTTGGCGATGCTCGAACTGGGCAGCAACGGAGCAGCCAGCCTGGGCGTACCTACTCAATGGATTCGCCTTGGCGCGCTCGGCGCCGCGGTGCTGATCACCGCGTTGGTGGTAGGCGAGGTCGGCCTGATCGGGTTCGTCGGTCTGGTCACGCCGTCACTGGTGCGTCTGCTGGGCCCGCGGACATTTCTAGCGCGCCTGCTCTGGTGCATTCCGGTCGGTGCCCTGTTGCTGCTGATCGCCGATACCGCTGCCCAGCTCCTCACCCCCTGGCTCGGGGCACGGCTGATTCCTACCGGGGCGATGACCGCTTTGATCGGCGCCCCAGTCCTGGTGTGGCTGTTGCGCCGTCACAGCAGTGCCTTCGGCGCCACCCGAGAAGGGCTGCAGCCCGGGCGACATGCCAATTGGCTGTCCTGGTCAGTGGTGCTCGTGTTGTTCGGCGCAACGGTCTGGCTAGCTCTGAGTTGGGGGCCTGCCGCGCAAGGCTGGCACTGGACACCGTGGTCTGAGCTGGAGCCGGTATGGCAATGGCGAGCGCCGCGGGTGTTCAGCGCGGCGCTCGCCGGCGCGCTGCTGGCGCTCGCCGGAACGATCATCCAGCGTCTGACCCACAACCCGATGGCCAGCCCCGAGATATTAGGCATCAGCTCAGGCGCGGCCATGTGCCTGGTCGCCCTGCTACTGTTCTGGCCGCTGGCGCCCCGGCTTGCCCAGCTCGGCGCTGCCGGAGCCGGGTCCGCGGCAGCACTAGCCTTGCTGTTGTGGTTGAGTCGCCAGCAGCATATGGGGCCCCATCGGCTGTTGTTGACGGGCATTGGCCTGGGCGCCGCTGCGGATGCCCTCGTGCGGCTATTGTTGTCGGGCGGTGATGCGCAGGCGCTGGCGCTGTTGACCTGGCTTTCGGGCTCGACCTATCAGAACATCGTGAATGAGCACCAGTGGCTACTGGCCTGGGCGCTCGCCTGCGCAATGGCCGCCGCGTTGATGCTGCGCTGGATTCGCTTGCTCGGCCTGGGCGGCGAAATGCCGCAAAGCCTGGGCGTGCCGATGGCCGCGGCTCGTGCCGGCGTACTGCTGGTGGCCTGCCTGGCTGCGGCGGGCGCAACCATGGTGGTTGGTCCGCTCAGCTTCGTCGGCCTCATGGCACCGCATATGGCTCATCGCTGGAGCGGCCGCCAGGCGGGCATGCATTTGCTTGCAGCGGGACTGTTCGGCGCCTGGTTGATGATTCTCGCGGACTGGGCAGGGCGTACGCTGATCTACCCGGACCAGCTGCCCGCTGGGCTACTGGCCGCGCTGTTGGGCGGAGTCTACTGGTTATGGCAGTGGCGGGGGCAGCGCTCGGGCCGCTGAGCGCTACACCTGATCGAGCTTTTCCAGGGCCTGGCGCGGCGACAACCGACTGCCAGTCCAGAGCACGAAACGGTGGGCGCCGGCGCCTGCGGCCAGCTCCATGAACAACCGGCTCTCGACTTGGCACAAGCCGTCTTCGATCATGTCGAGTGGATGAATCACAACAGCCGGGCTGCGTCGGAACAGTCCTGGCTTCTGCGCGCGGCGAATACCGTCGCGAAGTTGCGACTCGGCCGAGCTGAACTCACCGACCAACAGGCGCCGAGTGGTGAAGGGGTCCGCAGCGGTGACAATGGTGGACTTGCCGGTGGAGAGATTGTCGATCTCGAACTGATTGACACCCACTCTCACGTACAGCTTTTCTTCGAAAAACGATTTGAGCATTCCATTTGCCTTGTTTGCGCCAGCGGCGCGTCAGATAGAGTCCTGTCTATCGAGGTGACAACTCGACGATTCTCGGTGTCACCTGGGAGCCGTCTATGATCAACTCGCCGAGCGCAATCGGCAAGCTGAATCTACGCCGGCCGGCGCTTCCAGGGTTGACATAGATCACGCCGTCGCGCTCACGGATCAGTGGTTTGTGCGAATGCCCGCTGACTACTATCTGCACCCCTTCTGCGACCGGATCGATATCGAGCTCGGCAATGTCGTGTACCGCGTGAATCACTACGCCCTCGAATTGTAGCCGAAGGCTGTGCGGCACTCGTTCGGCCCAGCTTTCCCGATCGTTATTGCCGCGCACCACGCTTAGCGGAGCCAGCTCGCCCAGCCGCTCAAGGATGCCCTCATCGCCAATATCGCCACCGTGCAGGATGTGATCGCAGCCACGCAGGAAGTCCACAGCCTCTGGCCGCAACAGGTTATGGGTGTCCGAGATCAATCCGATGCGCAGCATGTGTCCCCCTTGCTAGTCGTCTACAGGTTGGGACTGCACCGGAGGTCGAGCATTCCCTCAGGTATGCCGTGGCCCGAACATGATGATCGCCATACCCGACAAGGCAACCACTGAACCGAGCAGGTCCCAGTACGTCGGCCGGATGCCGTCGACGCTCCACAACCAGAGAATGGCCACGCAGATGTAAACGCCGCCGTAGGCTGCATATACCCGTCCTGCAGCGGTGGGGTGCAGTGACAGCAGCCAGGCGAACAAGGCCAGGCTCAGCGCAGCCGGAAACAGCAGCCAGACGGATTTGCCTTCACGTAGCCATAGGTATGGCAGGTAGCAGCCGATTATCTCCGCAACAGCGGTGATGAAAAATAGGACAAGCGTTTTCAGTTCCGGCATCGGCAGTCCCGACCTCTTTCAATGGCTCCGGCAGTATAGCCGCAGCGTTTCGTTCTGAAGGCTATGTCAGAAATGCCAACCGCCGCACAGCGACGCCAAGCAATCCGTCGAACTCACCCAAATGAGTCATAACTCGATATTGACTCGTATCCGATACGGACTAGCTTTTAGAATTGCTACGCTCCTGTAGCGGTCTGACCTTAACAACAGGAGGACTCCCATGTCCCTGCTTACTGCGTTCAAGCGAGGCGCGCTGACCGCGCTGCTCGTCAGCCTGCTTCCCCTGCATGCCACTGCCGCCAACCCCACTCCACCGCCTACGCCCGAGCCTCCAGCGGGCAACTCCATTCCGCCTGTCAGCCGCGTGGACGCCGATGGCCCTTACGCCGTCACCATCGAGCGTAACGTCGGCCCATCACGCTCGGGCTGGGTCGTGCGTCCGACCAACCTGGGGCAGAACGGAGTGATCCATCCGGTATTCGTCTGGGGGCCGGGCGCCGGCACCGGGCCGAGCAACTACGAGTTCCACCTTCGCCGTATCGCCTCGCACGGGTTCGTCGTGTACTCGCAGACCTCCACCAGTTCCGGTGACGAGATGACTGACGCCATCGATTGGTTGATCAGCGAGAACCAGCGCTCGCGCAGCCCTTACTACCAGACCCTGGACACCGGCAACATTGGTGCTGGCGGTCACTCGCGTGGTTCGGTCGCCAGCTTCGCGATAGCCGACGATCCCCGACTGACCACAACGATCCACGTGGCCGGCGGCTCATTCGACGGCAATGGTTCGGATAACCTGCGTAATCCGGCTGCGTATATCTGCGCCGAAGAAGACCCGCTCGCCACGCCCAACTGCCGCCGCGATTACGCCAATACGGACGTACCGGTGTGGTTTACCGTGATGGATGGCGCCAGCCATACGAGCGCTGCGCGGGATGGCCTACCGATGATCGTCGCCTGGCTGCGCTGGCAGCTGGCCGGCGAAACAGAGCGCCGGACCATGTTCATTGACCCGAGCTGTGAGTTCTGCGGCCCGGGCTACGAGACGCAGTACAAGAACTGGTAGGCAGCATAGCCAGGCGGCCACTGTGGTCGCCTGGTCTGCTGCAGACCACCGCCGAGCGCGACCAGAAGACAGGGTTGCAGCCTGGCCAGGCCGACTCCCGACTTCAGCGACGCCCGCCTGGTACCGCAAAGAAGTGTTCTTGCCCCTCATGCAGTACGACCGGAATCTGCGTTTGGTAAACAGGGTTCTCCGGACCGGCATAGATAAACGTCCACGCCGGCAGCTCGGCGCTAAGCCGTTGATAGAATGCGTTATGGTCGAACCCGGGCACCAGCTGCTTTTCCATACGCCACTGTGCGCCGCGGCCGACTTCCAGATACTGAGAGGTCACCTGACTGAACGTCATGTGGGCAGCTTTGGTCTGGGTGAAGGATTCGGCCTCGCTATGCCCCGCGACAGGTGGCGTTGTCACGCGCTGCATGGGGATTTCAGCGCTCAGGTCGGGATTTTCGCGGCTGGTAAAGCCGCCTTCAAGCACGCAAGACCACTCGCTACAAAGCGGCCCATCGACCCGCAGCACGCGGTGGGTGGATTCCACCCCATCCGCCGAGGTATTGACCCACTCGAACGGCTCGGTGTGATAGCCCTGCGGCAGCGCACGGGCCACCGCCTGCTCCAGCACTTCCGACCATCGGAGCTGCGCAGCCTGCTCATCCGCAGCCTGACTCGCCGGCAGCCAGGAAATGAACCGCAGATCATCCCGCAACGGCAGCGTCGGATCGGTGCGACCCTTGAACGACATGAACGCGGCCTGCACCGGATACACCACCGGCTCGGCTCGCCCGGCGTTGGCCGGTGTCAGCTCACGAATCAGCGAAACCTCAGCGGCTGTGACCAGCGCAGCCCGATCATCCAGCGCCGAGCGGTGCACAGCCAGATCAGCCAGGCCCTCGGCCTGATTCGCGCCCTGCATGAGCTGCATCGCATGGGAAGCATGCGACTGTTTGCCGGCAGATTGCAGCTGCTCGAGGACCGAGCAGCCGGAGAGCGATAAGATAACGAAGCTCAGTAAAATGATCTGCTTCAACGGGCCTCTCCAGTCGAAATTGCGCTGGCTACCTTGAGCGTGCTAATCAGCTTGATGCGCAAAGCTCAGGATGCTCAACCAGGCCAAACGATTAGTTGGCCTGGATTCCCCGTACGTGTCGCGCGCCTATGGTAGCTTTATCTCAGTTTGAAACCCACGTGTAGTAACCAACTCCTTCATAGCGATAGGAAGGTAGATTGCTTCGTATGTGGTTTTTCTCCGCCTCGCTAGTGGTATAGAAGTGCGTACCACTGATGAGGTTGTAAAAGCGGTACAAGGGAGAAGACTCACCACCGGTAGCGATCTTGGCGTACCAAGCGGCTCCCTCATAACTGAAGTTTGGCTGGGTAGCGATTACATGATCGCGTTCGGCCTGACTGATGGTGTAAAAATGGGCATCCGCCAGCCGGTTATAGAACCGGTATACCGGGGACAAGCCAGTCGTGCCGGAGGCATAGGCGTAAAAGGCGATGCCTTCATAGCGGAAATGCGGTGCAGTCCTGATGATGGAGTCGCGTTCGAACGTGTTAGCGGTCATGAAATGAGTGCCGCTTTGCGTGTTGTAAAACCGGTAGATGGCCGATCTGGCTTGGTCAATAGGATCAGGATCCAACCAACGAGCCAGCGCGCGGTCATACGCGGTATCGAAACGACCGTAGAAGTCGACGCCGGAGGGGGTATCGCAGGAGGAAGTCCCTCCCGTTAGTTGGCCCGCGAGAAAATAGCGCCCGTCGTAAGGGAGGAACAGTCCCGATCCGCTACTGCCTGGCTCCGTGACACCCAAAGACCAGTTCGTGGCTATATGTGTAGCGATGGTGGGATCAGCCCCGAGGCACCGATTCGTCTGACAGTAGGCGTAGCCTTGAGCTTGACCGACAGAGACTTTCTGAAGATCTCCCGCTGGGTGATGAACCCCTCCGATGGTTTCGCCGATGCCAATCAAGCCGGTCGCCCAGCCCTGGTAAATCACCCCTGCAGGGGGCTGCTGGGTCAAGCGGAGTAGAGTGGTGTCGGTACTTGCGTCGGTGTAGAGGAGCGTGGAACCGAACCGCGGCTGCGCTTCAGCGCTTATGCCTCCCCCACAAGTATCCGTTTGATAAAACCAATACGTTTCTAACGTTGCAGCGACGGACTCTGTGGACAGACAGTGGTTCGCAGTCAGGAAATACGGAGTCCCAGTGCTACGAGTGTTATTGAGGAGAGTTCCGGTACATACGTATGACTGAGCGGTAGCGGTATCCGTGTACAACATCCGCGCCACTCCTTGTGCGACACTTTCCCACTCAGGGCGACAACTAACGTCGATGTTGCAGGCGCCGCTCTGTGCCTGCTTGAACAGTAGCTTTTCCTGGTAAGGGAGGACTTCCACGTGTGAAAGCCGAGGGATCGAAAACGATACCGCCTGAGGACTTACTCCAACAGGCAGAAGGATCTCAAGCGTTACCTCGTCGCCCTCGGTCAAAGGGCCCATGTACAGCGCATCCTGAGGGCTTTCGGGAGTTGCTGCGCGGGTCCTGAACAAGGTATCGATCATGCTCATGGCAAGGACGGTTCTCACCTGTTCACCGTCTGCTGAAACGAAATTGAAGCGAGCGTAAGGGTGGAGCTTTTCCGCTCTGAGGGCGAGGCGGATGCCCTTCGCCCCTGGCGAGACGATCCGAATAGCCGCAGCGAACTGTCCCGTCGGCAACTCCGACCATGTCAAAAGAGCGGAGAGATCGTCAAGGGCGTCGGTCTGCGACATTGCACGCCCCCTCCCCACTTGCAAGGGCTGCCGAACCGAGCTAACCACGCTTGTCTGGTTTTTCAGTTGCGCTTGTTCTTCCAAGACTGTTTGCGCTGGCAGCCGCACTACGGGCGCAGACAGCCGGATCGAAGAGGTGTCGACATCTACTCGCTCGATCTTATGACTAATCCGCGGCGGAGCATACGGCTCGACGTAGAGGGGGCTAGCGGATGCAAGCCCACTGAAACTTGCTAAAGCCAGAGCCCAACAAATACGGCTTGCAAAGCGAAACGTTTGACGATTGCGTCCAAGGTCGTAAAACTTCATGAGAGAGTCCATTCACACGCGGCGACGAGTTGAAAAAAAGAAACGGTAGGGTGGCCAAGCATACCCTGCGCTCCGGACATTGGCGAGATTCAGGAGGAGGACCGTCAGAAGATATATTGCGTTTCGTACGTCGGATGCAGCTTGCTTCCGGGCCTTCCCAGTGCGCCCGGTCTTTTGAACCGAGCACTGCCGGTCCGGATTATCACCGCACCAGAACTGCCGCTCCAATTCGAGCGGCAGGATTTGGGAAGAAGGTCACGAAGAGTGAATGATGCTTGCTGCTTCAGACGGGCGGCAAGGTGCAACTGGCCGCCGCTGCCGATAGTTGGCCCGCATCGCTGTTTACTCCAGCACAGCAGGACGCGAGGCTCGCTGCCGGTAATAGGCCTGCAGATCGGCCTTGTACAATCCATAGGTCTCTTCCGGTACCCAGGGGCGATATAGCGCCAGCAGGGTTTCCGGATCGCTGGCCAGTTCGCGGATGACCCGGTCCAGCTCTCCCGCGACACGTTTACCCCAGGGCGTGCGCGAGCAATAGATACCCGCTTCGACCAAGGCCCGGTGTCCTTTGATGGGGACACCGCGCAAAGGCTCGCCGCTGCGAAAGTGCTTGTTTACCGTGTTGATGAGAATCGAAAATTCGAATGCGTAGTCGATCCGTTCCAGACTGACCATGCGCAGGATATTTTCGCCACTGGGCGTACCCGTGGCTTTTTCGACGCGCCCATCCTCGCGAGCCTGCTCCAGCCAATGGGAGACCGCTGGCGGGTAGGTGCGAAAGCCTGAATAGCCACCGCGCAGGTCATCGCGCTCGGCCAGTCGTGCGAGCGAAATGGTGCCATTTTCGATGGGAAACTCGTCGGCTGCGCTACGGCGAATCACCAACTGGATGGGCGTGCTCGCCATGAACGGGACGAAATATCCGTATTCGTCGCTATCGGCGCGCCGGAATAACGGGGCAGAGCAGAAGTTCTGTCCCTGCTGCATGTCCTGTTGCTGCCGGAAACGATTCCCCAGCCGGTAGTTGGGCGCGAATGCCGGGAGCTCCGACATGATCAGGCGAAGCAGATCCATCGCGGCGCCGTCGGTAGGCTTGCCATCGCCAATGTTGATCACGCCAGGTAGCGGCCACACCGTCCATTCCAGCGTCTCGACGGAAGCCGGCTCGCTGGGCGAGGATTGTGCCTGGGCTGAAACGGCAGGTACCAGCAAGCACAGCATGGCGAAGCACCACCCGCGCAAAAGCTTGCAATTGATCCCTAAACCGCTCATCTGCATTACCGTTTTGTAGAACCATTAAACAAGCAAAAACCCGCCAGGTCGCCCGGGCGGGTTTCGCAGGTCAGCGCACGCTTAGTTCTTGCTGGCGCGCTTGCGCTCGTTTTCGTTGAGCACTTTCTTGCGCAGTCGAATCGACTTGGGCGTCACTTCCACCAGCTCGTCGTCATCGATGAACTCCAGCGCCTGCTCGAGCGTGAATTTGACCGGCGGAACCAATTGGATGGTTTCGTCCTTGCCGGAAGCGCGCATGTTATCCAGCTTCTTGCCCTTGGTAGGGTTGATCACCAGGTCATTGTCGCGGCTGTGGATACCGGCCAGCTGGCCTTCATAGATTTCCTGGCCGGGCTCGAGGAACAGCTTGCCGCGGTCCTGCAAGGTTTCCAGCGAGTAGGTCAGCGCCTTCCCGGTCGCCATCGAGACCAGTACGCCGTTCTGACGCTGGCCTACTTCACCGGCCTTGATCGGCCCATAGTGGCTGAAGGTGCTGGTCATGATGCCCGACCCGGAGGTCATGGTCAGGAACGAGTTACGGAAGCCGATCAGCCCCCGCGCCGGAATGGTGTATTCCAGGCGTACACGGCCCTTGCCGTCCGGCACCATATTCGACAGGTCACCCTTGCGCAGACCCATCTGCTCCATGATCGGACCCTGGTGGGTCTCTTCGATGTCGATGGTGACGTTCTCGTACGGCTCCTGCTTCTCGCCGTTGATTTCCTTGATCACCACTTCCGGACGGGAAATGCCCAGCTCGAAGCCTTCACGGCGCATGGTTTCGATCAGTACGGACAAATGCAGCTCGCCACGGCCGGAGACCTTGAACTTGTCCGCGCTGTCGCCTTCTTCGACGCGCAGGGCCACGTTGTGCAGCAGTTCCTTTTCCAGACGCTCCTTGATGTTGCGGCTGGTGACGAACTTGCCTTCCTTGCCCGCGAACGGCGAGTCGTTGACCTGGAAGGTCATGCTTACGGTGGGCTCGTCAACGGTCAGCGGGGTCATCGCTTCGACGTTCTGCGGATCACACAAGGTGTCGGAAATGAACAGCGGGTCGAAACCGCTGATGCAGATGATGTCGCCGGCTTGGGCGTCTGCCACTTCGACACGCTGCAGACCATGATGACCCATGATCTTGAGGATACGGCCGTTGCGCTTCTTGCCTTCGGCATCGATGGCGATGACCGGGCTGTTGGCCTTGATCTTGCCGCGACGGATACGGCCGATGCCGATCACGCCGAGGAAGCTGTTGTAGTCCAGTGCGGAGATCTGCATCTGGAATGGGCCGTCCAGATCGACTTCCGGCGTCGGAACGCGGTCAACGATGGTCTGGAACAACGGCACCAGGTCTTCTGCCATGTCTTCCGGGTCGAGGCCGGCGATACCGTTAATGGCCGAGGCGTAGACGAAGGGGAAGTCGAGCTGCTCCTCGGATGCGCCGAGGCTGTCGAACAGGTCGAACACCTGATCGATCACCCAGTCCGGACGTGCGCCCGGACGGTCAATCTTGTTGACCACGACGATCGGGCGCAAGCCGGCCTGGAAGGCCTTCTGGGTCACGAAGCGGGTCTGCGGCATCGGGCCGTCGACGGCGTCGACCAGCAGCAGTACGGAGTCGACCATGCTCATCACACGCTCTACCTCGCCACCGAAGTCGGCGTGGCCGGGGGTGTCGACGATGTTGATGTGGTAGCCGTTCCAGTTGATGGCGGTGTTCTTCGCCAGAATGGTAATGCCGCGCTCTTTTTCCTGATCGTTGGAGTCCATGATGCGCTCGGAATCGAGCTCCTTGCGATCGAGCGTGCCGGACTGGCGCAGCAATGCATCAACCAGCGTGGTCTTACCGTGGTCAACGTGGGCGATGATGGCGATGTTGCGGAGATTCTCGATCACTATGGACTTCCTGATGGCGCGGCGATAAACCGGCTAGATAAAAATGAGGGTGCATTATACAGAGGTCGGTGTGACAACACAGGGTTTTTCGCCGGACGGCGACGCAGAAGCCGATTCCAAGCATCAGGCCTATTGAAGGCGGCCTGATCAGGCGCGAGTCCTTGCCGCTTTGTTCGCGGTCATGCCCGCTCCTACAAGAGGTGCGTCATCGGCCGCGCTTGTAGGAGCGCACCTGGGCGCGAAAGCGGACTCAAAGCCAGCTCCTCGCGCGATTAAATAGCAGCCCGTGGCCGCAGGACTCTGACGTGGCCATGCCCGGCATCCGCCAGGGTCTGAGCGTGCATCTGACTCATGATGCCTTTCTGGCAATACAGCAGATAGTTGCGTGCCGGGTCGAGCTCCTTGAAGCGGATCGATAGTTCATAGAACGGTATCGGCTTGACTTCCACGCCCTCGATGACAAACGGTGCCTGCTCCCGCTCGTCCGGATGGCGAATGTCGATTACCACCTGCCCGGTCAGCGCCTGGTCAACGACTTCCACGTCACTCATACCCTCCATCGGCTGCTCCAGCTCTTCGCATTCATGATAGCCGGCCGCGGCGATCGCCGCGTCGAGTATCTCGAAGTCGAAGTTGGCTTCGGCCGTCTCGACCTGATTCGGCGTACTGCGGATCGCCGGGCTCACCGAGATGATCCCGCAATACTCGGGCATGCTGCTGGCAAAGCCTTCGGTGCCGATCTCGCGCGCGGTCCGGATGATGTCGGTCTTGCTGGTGGTAATCAGCGGTCGCAGCACCAGCAGGTCACTGGCCTTGTCAATCACGCGCAGATTGGGCAGCGTCTGGCTGGCGACCTGCGCAATGGCCTCGCCGGTCACCAGCGCATCGAGCCCCAGCCGCCAGGCGACCCGGTTCGCTGCGCGCAGCATCATGCGCTTGAGCACCACGCCCATCAACGGGTTGTCGATGTTCGTCAGCAGCTCGGCGACCACGCCTTCGAAGGGCACGCTGATAAAGCGCAAGCGATGGCTGCTCGCGTAGCGTTCCCACATGTAGTGAGCAACCTGGCGCACGCCCAGTTCGTGCGCACGGCCGCCCATATTGAAGAAGATGAAATGCGGCAGCAGGCCACGCTGAAGCATCTGATAGGCGGCGACGGTCGAGTCGAAGCCGCCAGAGAGCAGGCACAACACCGGCTCCTGCGTTCCGAGCGGAAAGCCGCCCATGCCCTCGTGCCGCTTCTGAATGAGCAACACGCGCTGGTCGCGAATCTCGACGTTAACCCATACCTGCGGATTCTTCAGCGATACGCCTGCTGCGCCGCAGCGCTCGAACAGCTCCGAGCCCAGGAAGGCAGCCGCCTCGGGCGAGCTGAATGGATGCGTACCGACGCGACGGCAGCGTACCGCAAAGGTCTTGCCTCGGATCTGCTCACCCACGTTTTCCACGCAGAGGTCGGCAAGCTGCTCCAGCGTATCCAACTCATACTCGTGCACTTCAACGAAGTGCGCGATGCCGGGCGTATTGCGCAGCCGCTCGATACAGCATTGCTGCAGCGTCGGGTCGGCACCCAGGCTGACTTCAAGGAAATCCCAATTGCCACTGACCCGCGCATCGCTGTCGATTGCCCTGAGGACGGCTTTCAGATTCCCCTTGAGCTGCTGAATGAAGCGCTTGCGCACAGGACGCGTCTTGATGGTGATTTCGGGGAAAAACTTTATGATGAGTTTCATTAGCTGATGTAAGGTGCGCAAAAGCGGCGCATTATACGCCTGCTAACGCTGGTCGGCTAAACCTTGCGCACGCTGACCATGCACTATAGTTGTGCATCTGGCACCTGAAATGCACTCATAGAGTGCACAACAATGGTGCGCCACACCCGCGGAGCCGGCGTCATAGCTGTAGAGCGGGCCTTTCAGAGCATGCTCCGAAATGGCACATCTTTTGCTCTGTTGTAATGCAAGCGGATCAACGGTAAGTCCCGCTCAAAATTTGAGGCGCCGGGCCAGAAGCCCGGCATATGATTCCTGTTGGAGGAAAACATGTCGAAAGCGATTCAACTGATCAAAGAGTTCGAAGTGAAGTGGGTTGACCTGCGCTTCACCGACACCAAGGGTAAGCAGCAGCACGTCACCATGCCTGCTCGCGACGTCAACGAAGACTTCTTCGAAGAAGGCAAGATGTTCGACGGCTCTTCGATCGCTGGCTGGAAAGGCATCGAAGCTTCCGACATGATTCTGATGCCCGATGACAGCACGTCCGTACTCGATCCGTTCACCGAAGAGCCGACACTGATTATCGTCTGCGACATCATCGAGCCCTCGACCATGCAGGGTTATGACCGCGATCCACGCGGCATCGCTCACCGCGCCGAAGAGTATCTGAAGTCCACCGGCATCGGTGATACCGTATTCGTTGGTCCAGAGCCTGAATTCTTCGTCTTTGACGAAGTGAAGTTCAAGTCCGACATCTCCGGCTCCATGTTCAAGATCTTCTCCGAGCAGGCTTCCTGGAATACCGACGCCGACATCGAAACCGGCAACAAGGGTCACCGTCCGGGCGTCAAGGGTGGCTATTTCCCGGTTCCGCCGGTCGATCACGATCACGAAATCCGTACTGCCATGTGCAACGCCCTGGAAGAAATGGGCCTGCAGGTCGAAGTTCACCACCACGAAGTGGCAACTGCCGGCCAGAACGAAATCGGCGTGCTGTTCAACACGCTGACCAAGAAGGCTGACGAAGTACAGACGCTGAAGTATTGCGTGCACAACGTTGCCGACGCGTACGGCAAGACCGCGACCTTCATGCCCAAGCCGCTTTACGGCGACAATGGTTCCGGTATGCACGTGCACATGTCCATCTCCAAGGATGGCAAGAACACCTTCGCTGGCGAAGGCTACTCCGGCCTGTCCGATACCGCTTTGTACTTCATTGGCGGCATCATCAAGCACGGCAAGGCACTGAACGGCTTCACCAACCCGTCGACCAACTCGTACAAGCGTCTGGTCCCCGGTTTCGAAGCACCGGTCATGCTGGCCTACTCTGCGCGCAACCGTTCGGCCTCGATCCGTATTCCGTACGTATCCAGCCCGAAGGCGCGCCGTATCGAAGCCCGCTTCCCGGATCCGGCTGCCAACCCCTACCTGTGCTTCGCCGCGCTGTTGATGGCTGGCCTGGATGGCATCCAGAACAAGATTCACCCTGGCGATGCTGCTGACAAGAACCTGTATGACCTGCCGCCGGAAGAAGCGGACAAGATCCCACAGGTTTGCGGCAGCCTGAAGGAAGCTCTGGAATCGCTGGACGCCGATCGCGGCTTCCTGACCAAGGGCGGCGTATTCACTGACGAGTTCATCGATGCCTACATCGAGCTGAAGGCGGCCGAGGAAATCAAGGTGCGCACCTTCGTTCACCCGCTGGAATACGACCTGTACTACAGCGTCTGAACCTGGTTCAGCCACTGCAGTCGAAAAAGGGTGCCCTTCGGGCGCCCTTTTTTTTCGCCTGTCCGACGGGCGCTGCCGTGCTCTTGCCAGTATTGCGATCCGATGCGACGCTTGGCCCATCGTCAAAGGAGTGAAACAGATGCTTTGCACAACCCGAGTTGCTGTCCTCTCGCTGATCTCAGCGTTACTCGCCCTGCCGGTCCAGGCCGAGGTCTATACTTGGACCGACGCCCAAGGTAATCGCCACTATTCGGATCAGCAGCCGGCGGATGGCCAGGGCAAGACGGTCGAGGTACCGAAGGTCAATACCATTGAACCACCCCCGGACCGGCCGGACCTGGACCGCTCTAGCTCCGACTCCGGGAACAGCGGATCGGGCTCGCAACAGGCCAGTTACCGCCGACTGGCGATCACCAGCCCATCCACTGACGAGCCCGTCCGCGCCAACGACGGGAGTGTCATGCTTACCGTCGAAACCGATCCGCCCCTGAGCAGCAATCACCTGCTACGTGTCGAGATGGATGGCGAGCCAACCGATGTCAGCACCCCGGGCATCGGACAATCGACCTATCAGCTCGTCTTGCCGAATGTAGATCGGGGCAGCCACGCAGTCTCTGTAGCGGTAGTCAACGCCCGCGGCGAGACGCTGCAGCGCAGCGAACCGGTACTGCTCCATGTACAACGCACTTCGCTCAACCAGCCCGGACGTGGCGGGGCCAATCAGGCGCCGACCGCTCCCGCAGCGCCGCGGGCCCCGAACGTACCCGCTCCGAGGGCGAGCGGTACCTGAGACGCTTCTCGGCCCAGCGATCAGGCGCACCTTTTTGGTGCGCTTTTCGTTTATGGGTGTCATTCTTTGTGCGTCCGAGCATCCTGGCGCCCTGCATCAAGGCTCGAGCCTGCGAGCGATCCGCCTTGACGCGGTGCGCCAGCCCGGAGCGATGCTCCTTGACCCTGTCCGCGTGCGCCGCACGGCGCCGTGTCTGCCCTACCGGCGTCCCGGCACCTCACATGCTAGGTGTGCCGGCGCGGCGCGGTGCAAAGTAAATCGCACAACGCCCCGTATTGGTTCGCTTCTTGCATTTCCATGCATCACACTATGGATGCCGCTATGCTGCCTGACCGTTACCTTCGACAGATTCTCGACAACCTCACCACAGCTGTGATGCTGCTCGACGGCGAGCTTTGTCTGACCTACCTGAACCCGGCCGCGGAAGTACTACTGGCGGTCAGCGGGCAACGTGTGCTACGCCAGCCGATGGGCGAGCTTTTCAGCGATACCAGTGCAACCCTGGCCTCGTTGGGCAACTCGTTGCGTACCGGAGACCCCTTTACCAAGCGCGAGGCGCAGTTGAATCTCGCCAACGGCCAGGCATTGATGGTCGATTATTCGGTGACGCCAATCACGACAGGCGAGCGCAACTGGGTGTTGATGGAACTGTATCCCCGTGACCGCCTGTTGCGTATCACCAAGGAAGAGGCGCAACTGTCCAAGCAGGAAGTCACCAAGGTTCTGGTGCGGGGGTTAGCCCACGAAATCAAGAACCCATTGGGGGGCATTCGCGGGGCAGCTCAATTACTGGCTCGCGAACTTCCTGACCAGTCGCTCAAGGATTACACCGACGTGATCATCGCCGAGGCCGACCGGTTGCGAAATCTCGTCGACCGCATGCTCGGCCCGTATCGCCCACCGAATCTTCAGCCCCTGAACGTGCATGAGATCACCGAGCGCGTGATCAGCCTGCTGCAAGCCGAAACCCAGGGTCTGCTGACGCTGCAGCGTGATTACGATCCGAGCATTCCCGACATCCTCGGCGACCGCGAACAGCTGATCCAGGCGGTGCTCAATATCGTGCGCAACGCCATGCAGGCGATCGAAGCAGCACAAGGTCTGGAAAACGGCGAGATCACTCTGGAGACCAGAGCCCTGCGCCAGTTCACCATCGGACAGGCGCGCCATCGCCTGGTCTGCCGGATTCAGGTCATCGACAACGGTCCCGGCATCCCCGACAACATCGTTGAAAGCATCTTTTATCCCATGGTCAGCGGCCGTGCCGAAGGCACCGGACTGGGTCTGTCCATCACGCAGAACATTGTCAGCCAGCACCAGGGCTTGATCGAATGCGAAAGTGCACCCGGCCGCACCCTGTTTACCCTGTTCCTGCCACTGGAACACAGCCCCGGAGAGTGAATCCATGAGCCGAGCCGAAAATGTCTGGATTGTCGATGACGATCGCTCCATCCGCTGGGTGCTGGAAAAGGCGCTACAGCAGGAAGGCATGGAACCGGTCTGCTTCGACAGTGCCGATAGCGCTCTGGCTCGCCTCCAGCGCCAGCATCCCGATGTACTGATCAGCGATATCCGCATGCCAGGGACCAGCGGGCTGGAGTTGCTGGCGCAGATTCGCGAGCAGCATCCGAAGCTGCCGGTAATCATCATGACCGCGCACTCCGATCTCGATAGCGCCGTGGCGTCCTATCAGGGCGGCGCCTTCGAGTATCTGCCCAAGCCGTTCGACGTCGACGAGGCCGTGGCGCTGGTACGTCGGGCATTGGCACACAGTCATGAACAGGAAGGTCATGCGCCGGAGAGCGCGGCGACCCGCACCCCGGAGATCATCGGCGAGGCGCCGGCGATGCAGGAAGTCTTTCGCGCGATAGGCCGCCTGTCGCACTCCAACATCACCGTGCTGATCAACGGCGAGTCCGGTACCGGCAAGGAGCTGGTTGCCCATGCCCTGCACCGCCACAGTCCGCGCGCGCGGAATCCGTTCATCGCCCTGAATATGGCTGCGATCCCGAAGGATCTGATGGAATCGGAACTCTTCGGCCATGAGAAAGGCGCTTTCACCGGTGCCGCCGTGCAGCGCCGCGGCCGGTTCGAGCAGGCCGACGGCGGCACGCTGTTTCTCGACGAGATCGGCGATATGCCGGCGGAGACCCAGACGCGTCTGCTGAGAGTATTGGCCGATGGCGAATTCTACCGCGTCGGCGGGCATACGCCGATCAAGGTCGATGTGCGGATCATTGCCGCAACGCACCAGGATCTGGAAGGGCTGGTCCAGTCAGGCAAGTTCCGCGAAGACCTGTTCCATCGGTTGAATGTCATCCGCATCCACATTCCCAAGCTGGCCGAGCGCCGCGAGGATATTCCGGCCCTGGCCCAGCACTTTCTAGCCCGCGCCGCGCAGGAGCTGGCAGTCGAGCCGAAAGTACTCAAACCGCAGACCCAGGACTATATGCGCAGCCTGCCGTGGCCGGGAAACGTGCGCCAGCTGGAAAACACCTGTCGCTGGATCACTGTGATGGCTTCGAGCCGAGAGGTGCTGGTCGAGGATTTGCCCCCGGAACTACTCACTCAGCACCAGGAAAGTGCACCGGACGGGCACTGGGAGCACAGTTTGCGCACCTGGGCTGATCAGGAACTGGCCCGCGGCGTGACCAATCTGCTGGACGTAGCAGTCCCGGCATTCGAGCGCATCATGATCGAGACAGCGCTCAAGCACACCGCTGGAAGACGCCGCGATGCCGCGCAGTTGCTGGGCTGGGGACGCAACACGCTGACCCGGAAGATCAAAGAACTGGGCATGAATATCGACGGCCACGATGAGGACGAAAGCGAGTAATCCGAGATCTTGGTCATTTGGCACGCTTGATGCTTTATCAATATCGGGTGTATTGGGGTGGCTCCGGTTCAGGCAGGCTGGAGCCGCCTTTTTTTTTGCCCGAAGCGAGGCAATGCTGCCTCGTGAGCCGGCAGCCCCGCTCTCCTCTCCCCGGGCAGCTATCCGCTTCTTGTAGCAGGCCCAACGTCTGGCTAAACTCGCAGGCCGCCCTGCCTGACGATACCCGCGCATGTTTCACGTCGCCCTGCTCGAACCTGAGATCCCTCCGAATACCGGCAACATCATCCGCTTGTGCGCGAACACCGGTTGCCAGCTCCATCTGATCGAACCGCTGGGCTTCGAACTTGACGACAAACGTCTGCGCCGAGCCGGACTCGATTATCACGAGTTCGCTGCAGTAAAGACCTACCCGTCGCTCCAATGCTGCCTGGCGGCCGTCGCGCCGCCTCGGGTGTTTGCCTTGAGCACCAAAGGCTCACGCAACTTCACCGAGGTGGCCTACCAGCCGGGTGACCTGTTCTTGTTCGGACCGGAGAGTCGCGGCCTGCCGGTCGAGGTACGTGAGAGCCTGCCGGCCGAGCAGGTACTGCGGATCCCGATGCGGCCCGATAGCCGCAGCCTGAATCTGTCGAACAGCGCAGCGATATTGATCTTCGAAGCCTGGCGCCAGCACGATTTCACAGGTGGCGGGTAGCCCTGCGAACCGTGGTTTGTGTAAGCGCACCCGGGCGCGAACTGCGGCGTAAATCCCTTCGCGGTCATGCCCGCTCCTACAGGACTTCGAATCCGCGGGGGCTTGGAGGGGTTCTGTAGGAGCGCACCTGGGCGCGAACAGCGGCTTGTCTCTCCTGCGCCGCCGTCCCGCCAATAGTCCGTGACCTTACACAACAAAGCCGGCGCGAGGCCGGCTTTGTTGGGTCTGACAGAGCGCGGTTAGCGCACCTTGACCACGACCTTGCCTACGGCCTTTCGCGAGCTCAGCACGTCGAGCGCCTGCTCGTACTCGTCGAGGTTGTAAGTCTGCGATACCAGCGGCTTGAGCTTGCCTTCGCTATACCAGGCGAACAGCTGCTGGAAGTTCTCCAGGTTGGCCTGCGGTTCGCGGGCAGCGAACGAGCCCCAGAATACGCCGACGATCGACGAACCCTTGAGCAACGCCAGGTTGACCGGGAATTCCGGAATGCGGCCGCTGGCGAAGCCGATGACCAGCAGACGGCCCTTCCAGTTGATCGAACGCACGGCCTGGTCGAACAGATCGCCACCGACCGGATCATAAATCACGTCGGCGCCCTTGCCGCCGGTGAGTTCCTTGACCTTGTCCTTGAGGCTGTCTTCGCTGTAGTTGATCAGCTCGTCGGCGCCGGCATTCTTTGCCACTTCGAGCTTCTCCGCGCTGGACGCCGCAGCAATGACTCGCGCGCCCATCGCCTTGCCAATCTCCACTGCAGCCAGACCCACACCGCCGGAAGCACCAAGCACCAGCAGGGTCTCGCCCGGCTTGAGCTCGCCGCGCTGCTTGAGCGCGTGCATGGACGTGCCATAGGTCATGCTGAAGCCCGCAGCAGTGACGTAGTCCATGTCCTGCGGCATGGGCAGTACGCGGGTGCCGTCGACAGCTATCTTCTCGGCATAGCTGCCGAAACCGGTCAGAGCCATGACGCGATCACCGGATTTCACATGCTTGACGTTCTCGCCAACGCTGGAAATGACGCCAGCCGCTTCGCCGCCCGGGGAGAATGGGAACGGTGGCTTGAGCTGATACTTGCCTTCGATGATCAGCGTGTCAGGGAAGTTGACGCCGGCTGCGTGGATGTCGATGACCACTTCGTTTTTCTTGGCAACCGGATCAGCGGTTTCCTCGAGAACCAGGCTGCTGGCTGGTCCGAATTCTTTGCACAGTACGGCTTTCATGTTCGCTCCCTTGTTGAGGTTTTGGCACAGTCTAGTCGGTCTCCCGGCAAAGCGGTCAATCACCATGCCCGGGGGTGATCGCGATCCATAACAGCGCTGCGATTTGGCTGCAACGGGGCGCTCGGCTATCCTGTGCCAAATCACTGGAGTACCCACCGTGCATCGCCCCATTCGTTTACTGCTTGCCCTGTTGTGTCTGGCCGTCATGAGTACCCCGCTGCAGGCTCAGGAGCCTGCCGCAGCCGAGCCGCAATACGTCGAACTCAAACCCGCCTTTGTTGGCACCATCGGCCCCGGCCCGAAGATCCAGTATCTGAAGGTGGACGTGGCATTACGCGTCAACGATCCGGCCGCCGTGGACAAGGTCAAGTATCACGATCCGCTGATTCGCAATGCTCTGGTCGGGCTGTTTGCCCGTCAGTCACGCGAGGCACTGGCTACGCTGGAGGGCAAGGAGCAGTTGCGTGCAGAAGCGCTGACTGCAGTTCGTACGGTGCTTGAGGAAGAGGAAGGCCAGCCGCTGGTCGATGATCTGCTGTTCACCAACCTTATTACCCAGTAACACCGCTTGAAAAACGCCGGTCCACGCGGATCTGCCCGCGCAGGCCGGCGTCCTGGTTAGCCTTCCTGGCTGAGATACCGCTCTACGAACGTATCGAAGTCCACTTCGTCCGCCGCCTCGATGGCCGCCTGCTCGGCGAGCGAGGCATCCGCCTGAATGCGGAACGCCCGCATGCTCTCGGCATCCAGCGGGCGCTCTGTGAAATGCTTGCGGTGTGCTTCGGACTGCGTGAGCGCGAAGCGGAAGAAGCTGTTGCCGTGTCGCTCGATGTCCGCCAGCACTCGCGCCGACGGCGTCAGCGCTGCGTCCTCCAGCTTGCTGCGTTGCAGCGCGAGACTCTCGCTGTAGGCGCTGGTCTGTTGCGTTTCGTCGAGCACCCGGGCGCAGCTGGCGATGTCATCAAGCAGGCTCAGCCCCCACTCCTGCAGCGACCGTTGCTGGCCCGAATCGCTCAGACTCAGGCCAGGCTCGCGCCCGCGCTTGACTGATAACGCGAAGTTCTCGGCCAGCTCCGCACAGCTTTGCGGGGTATGCGCCGGGCTATCTTCCAGCGCACAGTACAACAGGAAGCTGTCGAGAAACCGCGCTGTCTCCGGCTCGATGCCCATGGGCGAGAAGGGATCGATGTCCATGCAGCGTACTTCGATGTATTCCACGCCGCGCGAAGCCAAGGCATGTACGGGCTTCTCGCCACTGCGAGTCACCCGCTTGGGTCGAATCGGGCTGTAAAATTCGTTCTCGATCTGCAGCAGATTGGTATTGAGCTGCTGCCACTGCCCGTCGGCATCATGCGTTCCCATCGCGGCATACGGGGCGTACGGAATGCTGGTGGCTTCGCGCATGCTGGCGATGTAGTTGTCCAGGCTGTTGTAGCAGACGTTCAGACCGGACTGGGCATTGTTGTTGTAGCCCAGGTCGCTCATGCGCAGGCTGGTGGCGTACGGCAAGTAGAGACTGCGCTCGCCGAGCCGCTCGAGCTTGTGATCGCGTCCTTGCAGGAAGCTCGCGCACACCGCAGGCGAGGCACCGAACAGGTACATCAGCAGCCAGGCGTAGCGGCGGAAGTTGCGAATCAGCGCCACGTAGCGCTCGGACTGGTAGTCCTGCGCTGTTGCCGTATCCCCGCTGCGTTGCTGCAGTGTCGCCCACAGTTGCGGTGGCAGCGAGAAGTTGTAATGAATGCCGGCAATGCACTGCATGGCCTTGCCGTAGCGTATCGCCAGGCCGCGCCGGTAGACATGCTTGAGCATGCCGATGTTGGAGGTTCCGTACCAACCGATGGGAATATCCACGTCTGCTGCCGGAAGCAGGCACGGCATCGATTCGGTCCACAAACGCTCGTCACCGAGCTGGGCGTAGGTGAAACGATGAATGCGATCGAGGCTATCGAACAATCCGCCAAGATAGGCGCTCACCGGCGTGATCAACTCGAGCAGCGCTTCGGAATAGTCGGTGGTGATGGTCGGGTGGGTCAGCGCCGAGCCCAACCCCAGCGGGTGGGGCGTGTGCGCCAGCGCGCCGTCGGCGCTGATGCGCAGGCTTTCCTTTTCGATACCGTGCAGGCAACCACGTAGCAGCTCGCGGTGCTTCGGCTGATGGAGCAATTCAAGGCTGTCGCTGAGCGTTGGTGACAATTCGTCACTCCTTAGGCAATTCGCCGGCTACAGCTACGTGTGCCAGCAGTCGAGCTCGTTGAGTATAGGAGCGGTCAGATACGGGCGAAGGTTCCCAGACTTTTTGCCACCAGGGCACCGTCCTGCCAAACCTCGCCATCGACGACGACAGTGCGCGTTCCGGCATGCACCACCTTGCCGGTGCACTGCAGTTCTCCGCCAGTCACGGCGCGCGTGTAGTTGATCTTGCATTCGACCGTTGCGGTAGTCTCGTGAGCCTCGAGCACGCTGAAGGCCGCCGCGCCCATCGCCGAATCCAGCAGCGAGAATATCACTCCGCCGTGGACCCGTTGTGTGGAATTGAAATGCTCTTCTCGGATAGCCAGCTTGAGCACACAGAGACCGCGATCGAGCGAGTCGAACTCCAGCCCGAGCATCTGGGTAAAAGGACTCATACGATTGCGGGCAAACTCGGTCAGTGATGGGTGTTGGCTCATGGTCAGCGCTTCTTCAGGTCTTTGGCATTGGCAAACAGGCTGGCAAACGTACCACCGGCTTCCGCCGGCGCACCAGCCCCGGCTGGCTTGCCTCGGCCGCTATTCCGTCCTTTGGCGCGATCACCCTGTCCGGCGCCAGCGGATTCGCGGCGTGCCTGGGGCGAGCTGCCTGCGCCGGGCTCGTCGCTCATGCGCATGGTCAACCCGATGCGTTGGCGCGGAATATCCACGTCAAGCACCTTGACCTTGACGATGTCGCCAGCCTTGACGACCTCGCGGGGATCCTTGACGAACTGGTTCGACAGCATGGAGATGTGTACCAGACCATCCTGATGCACGCCAATATCGACGAAAGCGCCGAAGTTGGCCACGTTGGTGACCACGCCCTCAAGGACCATCCCGGGCTTGAGGTCACTGAGCTTCTCGACGCCTTCCTGGAAGGTGGCTGCCTTGAATTCGGGGCGCGGATCACGGCCGGGCTTGTCCAGCTCCTTGAGGATATCGCTGATCGTCGGCACACCGAAATGCTCGTCAGTGAACTTCGCCGGGTCGAGTTTTTTCAGGAACGTCGAGTCGCCGATCAGGCTGCGTATATCGCGTCCGGTCTCACCGGCAATCCGCTCTACCAGCCGATAGGCCTCGGGGTGCACGGCCGAGGCATCCAGCGGATTGTCGCCGTGCATCACCCTTAAAAAGCCCGCTGCCTGTTCGAAGGTCTTGTCACCCAGACGACTGACCTTGAGCAGCTCCCGGCGACTCTTGAACGCGCCGTGCTGGTCGCGATAGTCGACGATGTTCTGTGCTATCGAGGGATTGAGCCCGGACACCCGGGTCAACAGGGGCACCGAAGCAGTATTGAGATCCACCCCGACGGCGTTCACACAGTCCTCGACCACCGCATCGAGACTACGAGCGAGCTTCACCTGCGAGACGTCGTGCTGATACTGCCCGACCCCGATCGATTTCGGCTCGATCTTAACCAGCTCGGCGAGCGGGTCCTGCAGCCGACGCGCGATGGAGACCGCCCCGCGGTAGGTGACGTCCAGGTCGGGGAATTCGCGGGCCGCCAGTTCCGAGGCGGAATAGACCGAGGCTCCCGCCTCGGACACGACGATCTTCTGCATCTTCAGTGACGCGCAGAGCTTGAGCAGGTCGGCTGCGAGCCTGTCGCTCTCGCGCGAGGCGGTACCGTTGCCGATGGCAACCAGATTAACCTGGTGCTTGTTGCACAGCGACGCCAACACAGCGAGCGACTGGTCCCATTGATTGCGCGGCGCATGGGGGAAAATGGTGGCGGTATCCACCAGCTTGCCCGTCGCGTCCACCACGACCAGCTTGCAGCCGGTGCGCAGCCCAGGGTCCAATGCCAGGGTGACGCGCGGGCCAGCCGGGGCCGACAGCAACAGATCCTTCAGGTTGCTGGCGAAGACGCGGATCGCTTCATCTTCGGCGGCTTCACGCAGATCCCCTAGAAGCTCGGTCTCAAGATGGCCCAGCAGCTTGACGCGCCAGGTCCAGCGCACCACTTCGCCCAGCCATTTGTCTGCCGCCCGGCCCTGTTGCTCGACCCCCACCGACTTGGCGATGATCGCCTCGCAGGGATGCATACTGCCCGGCGCCGCTTCGCCGTCGCCGAGCTCGAGAGCGATGCTCAGCACCCCTTCGTTGCGCCCACGCAGAATGGCCAGCGCACGGTGTGAGGGGACCGTCTTCAACGGCTCGTCATATTCGAAATAATCGCGGAACTTGGCGCCCTCTTCCTCTTTGCCGGGCACCAGACGCGACACCACGCGACCATCCTGACGCAGCGCCTGGCGCAGCCGCTCGATCAGCGAGGCGTCTTCGCTGAAGCGCTCCATGAGGATGTACTTGGCACCATCGAGGGCGGCCTTGGTATCCGCTACGCCTTTCTCTGCATCGACGTAATCGCGGGCCAAAACCTCTGGATCGAGCTGGGGATCGGCGTACAGCTGCTCAGCCAACGGCCCAAGACCTGCTTCCAGGGCGATCTGGCCCTTGGTGCGCCGCTTGGGCTTGTATGGAAGGTAAAGATCTTCAAGCCGGGTCTTGGTATCGGCCTGATTGATGTCGCGCGCCAGTTCGGGCGTCAGCTTGCCTTGCTCGTCGATGCTGGCAAGGATCGACTTGCGTCGGTCTTCCAGCTCGCGAAGGTAGCGCAGTCGCTCTTCAAGGTAGCGCAGCTGGGTATCGTCCAGGCTGCCAGTGACTTCCTTTCGGTAGCGGGCGATGAAGGGCACGCTGGCGCCCTCGTCGAGAAGGCCTACGGTTGCAGCAACCTGCTCGGGACGAACCGCCAGTTCGCTGGCGATGCGCGAGGCAATACTATCCATGGATGAGGATCCGGTCGTTTTCACAAGCCGCGCAGTATAGCTGACTGACCAGCCTATACGGCACCCGCGGTGATCGCGCTATTGGCGCGGCGACGCATACCCTGTACAAAAGAAACCTCTTGTAACGATGGGGTCAAAGGAATAAAACCGGCATCTGCGACAATAACTGCAAGCGATAACGAGGCGGGAACGGATGAACAGCGAAGGCGAGAAGATTCTGATTGTCGATGACGACGTGAGACTGCGGCGCTTGCTCGAGCGTTTCCTGACCGAGCAGGGGTACCGCGTCCGGGCTGTCGAAAACACCGAACAAATGGACCGGCTGTTGGCTCGTGAACTGTACTCACTGATCGTGCTCGATCTCATGCTGCCGGGCGAGGACGGCCTCAGCGCCTGCAAGCGTCTACGTGAACAGCAGAACACTACGCCGATCATCATGCTGACCGCCAAGGGCGACGAAACCAGCCGGATCCAGGGCCTTGAGCTCGGCGCGGACGACTACCTGCCCAAGCCATTCAACCCACGCGAACTGGTGGCACGCATCAAGGCCGTGCTGCGCCGTCAATCGCCACAGGTGCCCGGTGCTCCCAGCGCTGAGGACGACCAGGTCACCTTCGGCGACTTCGTGCTCAATCTGGCCACTCGCGAACTCAAGCGCGGCGATGAAGTGAACATGCTCACTACCGGCGAATTTGCCGTGCTCAAAGCGCTGGTTCGTCATCCGCGCGAGCCGCTGACCCGTGACAAGCTGATGCAACTTGCCCGCGGTCGCGAGTGGGACGCGCTGGAACGCTCCATCGACGTGCAGATTTCCCGGCTGCGCCGAATGCTCGAACCCGATCCCTCCAAGCCGCGGTACATCCAGACTGTCTGGGGCGTAGGCTACGTATTCGTACCGGACGGCCAGGCGACGTGAAAGGCGGTCCGGGTTGGCACCCCCTGCTGCCGCGCAGCTTTTTTGCCCGTACCATCCTGCTGGTTCTCGTGGTGACGCTGTTTTCAAAGCTCCTAACCATGGTCTACCTGCTGAGTAACGAGGATCTGCTGGTCGATCGCCAGTACAGCCATGGCACGGCCATGCTGATCCGTGCCTACTGGGCCAGCGGTGCCGACGCGCGCCAGGATATCGAAGCCATGACCGGCGTCGAACTGGTGCCGGAGAACGAGGTTCCGCCCGGGGAAGTACACTGGCCCTATTCCGGCGTATTCACCAACCAGCTGCGCAACGAACTGGGCGATCGTACGCAGGTGCGGGTACGTATCCAGGACGAGCCTGCGCTCTGGGTGACTCAGCCAGCCTATCGCGGGCAATGGTTGAAGGTGCCTATCTACGCGCATCCGCTGCGCGGCCAGCGAATCTGGATGGTGTTCAGCTGGATGTTGCTGATCGGCATGCTCTCCACCGCGGCGGCCTGGATTTTCGTCCGCCAGCTCAACCGCCCTCTGAAAGTCCTGGAACTGGCTGCACGGCGCGTCGGTCAAGGTCACAGCATTCGCCTGCTCGACACAGGCGGGCCAGCCGAGATTGCCGAGGTGTACCGGGCATTCAACCAGATGGCGCAGGACGTAGAACAGGCCAACCGCGACCGCGCGCTCCTGCTCGCCGGTGTCTCGCACGACCTGCGCACCCCGCTCACACGCATGCGCCTGTCCACCGAACTGCTTTCCAGCGCTGAGCCTGAACTGACCGATGGGATGATTCGCGACATCGAAGACATGGACGCCATCCTTGACCAGTTCATGGCTTTCATCCGCGACGGAAGTGCCGAACCGATTCACCCGGATGACATCAACGAGCTCATTCGGGAAGTGGTGGCGCCGCTCAATACCGGAGAGGAAAAGGTGAGGCTGTGCCTGGAGCCGGTGCCGGAGATCCCGCTGCGCCGGCTATCGATCAAACGCGTCATGACCAACCTGGTGGAGAACGCCCTGAATCATGGCGGGTCGGGGGTCGAAGTCTGCACTCACGTGACCCGCGCCGCGACGAACTCATACTTGGTGGTGAGTGTGCTGGATCGCGGGCCGGGCATCGATCCTACCGAGTGTGAGGCGCTGTTCACGCCATTCACTCGGGGCGATCGCGCTCGCTCGACCAAGGGGACCGGTCTGGGGCTGGCGATCGTCAAGCGCATCGCTGACGGCCATGGGGCGACCGTGCAGCTGCTCAACCGTACCGGCGGCGGTACCGAGGCGCGGTTGAGTTTCCCCTTGTGATCAGTCGAGCAAGCCGGCGTCAGCCAGTGCTTGCTCGATTGACAGCAGATCCGGTATCAGCATGACGGTCGCCTCGTCAGCCAGCCTTACCGGCTGACTGACGTACTCGGCACCCTCGCCGGCCGGCTCGATCTCACCGCGCAGGACCTTCCGCGAGCGGGGAATACCCCAGATACGAAGCCCGATGAAGTTCAGGCCTTTGCGCCCACCCAGCGCGTTGAGCACCAGCGTTCGCGGGGCTGCATCGCCAGGCTGGCCGCTCGGCTGTCCCAGCAACCGTTCGGGGTCGATCAGCGGAACCTTCTGGTCCCGCCAGGTGGACCAGCCGAGGAACCAATCCGGGCCCTTTACTGCGGGCTGGCTCAGTCGGTAACCCACCAACTCGGCGACCGCGACGTTGGGCAGCAGCAGAGGCTGCCCGCCCAACGGCACGATGAGTCCATTCAAGCTATCCAATGCGTCTGCCATCGACCTGCCTCTCTATACGCGGCGCGCTAGGGCGCCACTGCCCACTCCTGCTCCAGCCAGTCACGTAAAGCGCCGGCGAGCTGCTCGGGAGATCCCTGCCGGCTACTGTGGCCGGCGTCCTGTACCGCCTGCGGCATGATTGCACAGGTGGCGCTTTCCGCTGTCTGCGTCCACACCTCCATGCCGCTCTGACGCATTCGCCCGCAGGCCGCAACGCCATCTTCGCCCATCCCGCTGAATATGATCGCTCCGCATGCCGGAGCGAAGCTACGCATTACCTCGTCGATCACCGACTCGATTGCCGGCTGGTAAGGGCCGGGCCATGGAGCGTCGCTCAGACGGACGTCTCCGTCCGGGCCGAACCGCATGCTGCGCTCGATCGGCGCAACCATCACTTCGCCGGGTGCTAGTCTCGCCCCCGCCACACAGTTCACCACCCGCCAATCGTTGTGGCGGCCGATGATCTGCGGCAGCTGGGCTTCGAACGCTGCATCAATGTGCTGGGCATAGACGAAGGCCACCGGCAGGGTAGTCGGCAGCAGGTCGAGGAACGCCTTCACCGCGTTCGGCCCGCCCAACGATGCGGCCAGCACCCACACGCAACCCGCCAGACCCGGCGCCTTGGCAGCCGCAAACGTAGGCGCTACACCCGTCGGAGGAGAGCCTAGCAGTGGCAGCAACTTGTTATACAGCTGCCGCTGCCAGCGCGGGTAGTCCTCACTATCGATGGCTGGCGTATCGCCCACGCCGATAAGTACCGGTACGTCGCTTTGTCCCAGAAGCCAGTCGATCGACTCGCAGTCTTCGGCGACATCGAGCAGCCATAAATCGGTCTCGACCGAAGCCAGGTCCGCCGGCACCATCGCTTGGGGACCGTCAACGAACACCAATCTGTAGCCGAACGCGGTAAGCACCTCGGCGAGGCTGTCGCGCCTGGATCGCCTGCTTGCCAGCAAGGCGATGGCAGGCGCCAGCTGATCAGTCACTGAGCGCAACCAGGCGGCCAATCACTTCCAGTAGTTGACCTTCCTGATACGGCTTGCCCAGATACTCGTTGACCCCGATACCGCGCGCCCGGTCCCGATGCTTCTCGCCGGTGCGTGAGGTGATCATGACGATTGGCAAGTCATGCAGCCGCTCGTCGTGACGCACCAGGGTTGCCACTTCGAAGCCGTCCATGCGAGGCATTTCGATATCCAGCAGCATGATATCCGGCTGGATATCCTGCAGCTTGGCGATCGCCTCGACTCCGTCTTTTGCCGTGACAACTTCCATTCCGTGCCGCTCGAGCAGGCGACTGGTCACCTTGCGCACGGTGATGGAGTCGTCCACTACCATGACCAGCGTCGGCCGCTCTTCGCTCTGTACCTGTGCAATCTGTTGGCGCTCGGCAGCCAGACGCTGTTGTGAATGCAGCGCCTGCTGCGCGCGGATAACTGCCAGCAGATCAAGAATCACCACCACCCGACCGTCGCCCAGAATGGTCGCGCCGGAAATACCGGGCACCACAGCAAACTGCTTGCCGAGACCTTTCACGACGATTTCCCGCGAGCCGGCCAGCGCATCGACCTGAACCGCGACGCTGTGCTCGGTCCCCCGTACCAGGATCACCGGCAGCGGCAGACTGTGCCCGCTCAGCTTCGGCTGCTGACCAGTGACCAGCAGGTCGCCAAGGTAGCGCAGGTCATAGGTCTTCCCTGCGTACTGGAACGCCGGAGCATCAGGCGCGTAATAGGCTTCGAGTTCGTAGCCGGAGACCCGCACGATACCCTCGATGGTATTCAACGGAATGGCGTAGAGGTCTTCACCGGAATACACCATCAGCGCGCGGTTGACCGACACGGTAAACGGCAGGCGGATGGTAAATGCCGAGCCCTGTCCAGGCTCGGTGGTCAGTGTCATGCTGCCGCCGAGCTGTTTGACCTCGGCATTGACCACGTCCATCCCGACCCCACGACCTGAGATCTGCGTGACCTTTTCCGCCGTGGAGAAACCCGCTTCCAGAATGAACTGGAGGATTTCCTGATCGGTCAGCTCGGCCGATGCGTCCATCAACCCGCGTTCGACCGCCTTGCGACGGACCGCATCCAGATTGATGCCTGCCCCGTCGTCGGCGAGCTGCAACACGATCTCTCCGCCTTCACGACGCAGGTCGAGGGTGATGTTGCCCTGCTCCGGCTTGCCGTTATCGATACGCCGTGCAGGCATCTCGATGCCGTGGTCCACGGCGTTGCGCAGCATGTGCTCCAGCGGACCGATCATGCGTTCGAGCACGCTACGATCCATTTCGCCTTCAGCATTGCCTACCGTCAGCTCGACCTGCTTGCCCAGTTCCGTAGCCACCTGCCGCACTACTCGACGCATACGCGGCAGCAGTCTTTCGAAGGGCACCATGCGTGTACGCATCAGGCCTTCCTGCAGTTCGGTATTGACCCGGGCCTGCTGAACCAGCAGCGTCTCGGCATCCCGGCTTTTTGCTGCCAGGGTTTCCTTCAGATCCAGCAAGTCAGAGGCCGACTCGAACAACGACCGCGAGAGCTGTTGCAGCTGCGAGTAACGGTCCATTTCGAGCGGGTCGAAATCCTCGTAACCCTGTTCGATCTCTTCCTGGTGGCGCGACAGAATCTGCGCCTGGGTTTCCATATCAAGCCGGCGCAACTGGTCGCGTACCCGCTCGATGGTTGTTTCGACATCGGTCAGGGTCTGGCTGAGATCGCTCACCTGCTGTTCGACCCGGCCACGGAAGATGGATGTCTCGCCTGCCAGGTTGACCAGTTCTTCAAGCAATGCGGCAGGCACCTTGACGGTTTCCTGGCCACTGGTTCGGCTGAGGCGCTGCTGGGAACCCTGACCGGCCTCCATGGCCTGCTCCAGTACCGCCTTGACGTTCGCCAGCGTCTGGCTCGGCTGGGCAGGCTCAAGCATTTCGACAGGCTCAGCATTGCGTGTCGAAGTGATCCAACTTTCCGAGAGCGTCCAGTCGGCAGCTTCCAGCTCGCCACCCGCGGCAATCTGTTCGATAGCCTGACGCAACCCATCGATCGCCGCCTGGAGCGCTTCGTCATGCTCTTCACTGGCTTCGTGCAGTGCGGACTCGAGTCGTTTCGCCTGTTCAGCCAGCACATGCTGGCTCGCCAGTCTGGCGCTGCCTTTGAGTGTCTGGATGCGGTGCAGCAGCTCGTGAGCAGCAGCTGCATCGCTGCGTCGCGCATCGAGCAGGCTGCTGCAGGGTGCGAGTAGCTCCCGCGCTTCCTCGACGAACATGCCGAGCATGCCCTTGAGCGGCTGGCTGACCAGCCGGGCCGCGGGCGAACTCGCCTCGACAGCCTCGACCAACGGCGCCACTGGGGCAGGCTGTGGCTGGCCGGGCAGAACGACCGGAGCGTCCGGATTCGCTCGATACTGACGAATGGCGGCGATGAGTCCGCGACCGTCGCGCACCGGGCGGCGGCGTACGATCCCCTCAATCATTTCCGCTAAAGCGTCATGGCAGGCGTGGAGCAGTGCAAACAGCGGTTCGCTGGGCTGGTAACGCATTTCGCCCAGACCTTCATACAAGAATTCCAGTTCATGGGCCAGATCGCCGACGGGGGTAATCTCGGCCATGCGCGCGCCGCCCTTGAGCGTATGCAGATCACGCTGAAGCGACGCCACGGCAATACCGTTGCCGGTGTCTTCCAACCACAACCGCAGGCTTTCGCTGGAGCTTTCGATAATTTCCTGTGCTTCTTCGAGGAATATATCCACCAGCTCGGCATCGGTAGCCGAAGCGGCCGGGTCCCACAGGTCGTCGGTGGCAGCCGGCGCGGGTGCCCCGGGCTCGTCCAGCTCGGCTGGTTCATCAAGCGATTCGACACCAAGCTCAGACTGCGGCTCCGCCACCTTCGGAGCATCGGCTCCGCTGTGCTGCAACACGGCTTCGAGCGCAGCGATCTCGCTCACCGGCGCTGCGACGTGCTGGTGCGCCGCGACCTGGTCCATCATGGTGATCAACCGCTCGTGGCCTGCGACCAGCGCCGAAGCCGCCGTCTCGTCCAGATCGACACGTTGCTCGGCCAGCGCTCCGTGAACGTCCTCCAATGCCTGGCACAGGGACTCGAGATCGTGCAACTCGACGTCGCCAGCTACCTCACCAAGCGCCCGCAGGCTGGAGACCAGCCCGGCGCTGTCGACTGGCTCGGGCTCGCCGGGTTGCCAGGCAAGCAGCTGATCGGCTGCGTCCAGCAGTAGATCGAGACCTTCGGTAAGGAAGATCGACAGCAGACCCGCCTCACCGGCAGCGCTATCATCCGTTTCGCTACGACGCTTGTCCCGCGCCGCGAGCGCCTTGGCATGCATCTGCTGCAGGCGATCAAGGAAGTCGTCCGTGCCTTCGATCGGCTCTTCGGCGTTGACTTCGAGCCGCGACAAGCCGCTTTCGATCATCTCCACCGCCTCGCCCAGCAGGCTGGCAAATTCACGGTCGGCAGCGATCAGATTGGTCTTCAGCTCCTTGGCCAGCCTCTCCAACGGCGTGGCGAGTGCTGCGATCGGCTTGATGCCGGCCATGTGTGCGCTGCCCTTCAGCGTGTGCAGTGCTCGCTGAAGGGAATCACTGATACTGCGCGGCACGCTTTGCTCACACAGCGTCAGGAACGCTCGGATCTCTTCGATATGTGCCTGGGTTTCGTTCCAGAAGATTTCCAGGAGAACCGGGTCCAGGCCGTTGAGTTCCGGTTCGTCGGCCTGCTCGACCGAGGCGGCTGGTGTCGGTTCGAACGCATCCGCGGCGGACCCGCTGGTTTCGCTACGCTCGTCCAGCGACTCTTCTTCCAGGCCAAACGCTTGCTCGCCATCAGAAAGCTGATCGTCACTGATGCCGGCCAGCTCAATTTCCTCTGGCGCGACCTGTTCGGGCTCGACCGGCTCGGCTTCCAGAGGGAGGCCTTCAGTCGGGAATTCAATCGTATCGGCCGGCTCGTGCTCTTCAGGCAAAGACGAGGCGTCGATCGCGAAAACTTCATCAAGCTCTTCCGGTCCCTGTTGGGGCACTGCCTCGGCAAGGATCTGCTCGGGCTCGGACGCTTCTGTTTCGTCCGACAACGCAGCATCGCCAGCGCCGTCGGCTTCATCGACCGCCTCACCGACTGCTTGCGGCTCGGCCTGGGCCTCGGCAGCGGCCACATCGTCGATCGGTTCCGGTTGCGGCAAGGGTGTATCGTCGAGGGACGCTTCGGCCGTCTCGTCAACGTCAGCCAATGGCGTCGGCAGCGGGTGGCCCTTGCCCAGCGCGTCGGCACACGCCGAGAGATATTGCACCTCAGGTAGCATCTGTTGCTGATGGGCAGCGAAGTCATCCACCAGCCGCGGCATGAGTGCCCTAACATCGTTGACGACTTCGAACAGCTCGGTGCTGGTGGCAATGTTTCCGTCTATAACGCGGTTGAGCATGTTCTCGACAGACCATGCCAGCTCCGCAAGCACCCCGGCCCGGACCATCCTGCCACTACCCTTGAGGGTATGAAAACCACGGCGAACCTCGGCACGCGCCTTGTGATCCTCTGGATTTTCCTGCCAGGCGGGCACAAATTCCTGAAGCGTTTCGAGAACCTCGCCCACCTCTTCGATGAAGATTTCGATCAGTTCTTCATCGAGCTCGTCTTCTTCGGCTACGGTCGGAGCATTTAGCGGCGTGGCATCAGCGGACGTTGTCGTGTCCGGCGCAAAGTCTTCTCCCGGCTCGGACTGGCGTTCGAGCGCGTCTTCGATAGCGGCGACCGGCTGCGGCTCGATGACCTCTTCCGGTTCGTCGACTTCGGCCAGCTCATCGTCTCCCGCGACCAGAGAAGAGTCGAGCGGCTCAAGACCTGTCGATTCGCTCGGGGTGGCATCGAGCTCAATGTCCGCTGCCGAAGCGGGCGCTTCGGCAGCAAAGCTCTGCACGGTGTCGGCATCGTAGCCGAGCGAGGCCAGACGCTCTTCGGCCACGGCGAGAATGCCATCCCCACGGTCCGCATCGTCCTCGGCCAACCGCTCGAGGTAGTAATCGGCGCTGGTAATCACGTCGGCCAACGCGTCCAGAGAATCCCAGCCGGGTACTGCACGCGGTGCCATCAACAGATCATTGACGCAGCGCCGGCACGTCCCGACGACCGCAGACGCCCGCTCCAGCCCAAGCATGGCCAGGCTGCCGCGTACGCTGTTGAGGAGGCCGTCCACGGGCTCGAGATACTGATGATCCCACTGGTGGGCAATGAATGCATTGATCGCTTCGCGGGTCAGCTCAAGATCGTTCCGGGATTCATGCACGACTTGGCGGTGAACGGCCTGCATGTCGCGAGCGGCTGCGAGCCGCTTAGCCTCTTCCGACTCCGCTTTGCGGGTACCGTCGTCGCGCTCCTGACCGGAGATGCCCTGCAAACTGGCTTCTACGAACAGCAGGCCGCCGGCGATGTCCATCAAGGCACCGTCACCAATCGGCGAATTCGCGTGAGCCAGACGGTCGACCTGCTCGATCTGCTCGAGCAGCACCCGTCTTGGCTGGCCAAGACCCAGCATGGCCAGTGTGTCGGCGATCTGTTTGAGCGTCGGCAACATATCAGCCAAGTCCTCCGGCTGACGACGGTCGCTACGCACGAAGAGATCGAGACGGTCCTTGACCTGATTAAGCTCCTCGCCCAACGCAATGACGACCGACTGCATGGCGCTACGATCGGGGCCGACCAAGCGGCTGCTGCGATCGTCTTCCTGCTCGGCCTGATCCCAGGCGCCGGTAAGTTGGTAGCGCTCTTTGAGCGCGTCGAGCCGCGGAGTGCTACCGGAACTCTTGGCAACGTAGAACAATAAATTGCGCAAAAGCTCAGGAGCGGGCTTCGCGGTAAGCGCTTCCGAACCAGCCTCGAGCAATTGCCTCAACTCGCGATCGGCTTGACGCAGCAGTTGCTTGACCGCCGCACCCGGCTCGATGCTTCCGGCCTCCAGGCCTTCGGCAATGCCTGCGAACACCGACCAGAGATTGGCCGAAGGCGCGCCCCGGAAGATCTTCTCCAGGTAACCGAAAACCCGCAACAGTTGGTGTGCGTTGGCCTGCACATTATGTTCGCGCACAATGCCAGCCTGGGCGATCTGCATCGCCTGGCGCAGCTTGCGTAACTGACGTGCGATATCCGGGCCGGCAAAGCTGGCTTGCTGTTCGGCGCTGGCAGCCGCGCTATCCTGCTCGGCAATCTGCGGGCTGAACAGCGCATTCTCCGACAGGAGCTTTTCCCCCCGTGCCGAGCGCATGTCGTTCAACAGCGGCAGCAGCACCAGTGGCAGGTCTCGCCGGCCGGATTGCACCCGATCAAGGTAGGCCGGCATCTGCAGGACGGCCTGCATGAGCACTTCCAGCGCTTCGCCTTCGCGGCCAACCGTGCCGTGCATCAGCGCTTGAGCAAGCTTTTCCATTTCTTCGGCGAGCAACGCAGCGCCGTAGAACTCGACCATTTGCAGGGTACCGTGGACCTGATGGATATAGGTCAGACAGAACCGCAGTCGCGTCGAATCCTCGGGGTGTTCGACGAAGGCTTCCAGGGCCTGACGTGCCTGCCCGAGCGTTTCGGAAATCTCGCCTTTTACCCAATCGAGGGCGACATAATCATGCCGATCACCCATAGTCACTCCAGACTCTCGCTGCTGTCCCGGCGCACGTAGGCCTGCACCCGGTCATCGGGTACACGCTCGAGCAAAGGGTTGTTCCAGTCCACAATTTCACCTAGCCCGATGACCAGCATGCCGCCCGGCGCCAACCGCTTGGCAAGCAGACTGAGCAGATCACGACGGCGCCATCGGCGGAAATAGATGAGAAGGTTCTGGCAGAAGATGATATCCAGGTCCCGTAGCGGAGCCTGGGCCAGTTCAAGAATGTTCATTCGGCTGAAGCACACGCGCTCCCGCAGGCTGGGCAGCACTTCGTGATGCCCCTCCTCCAGGTCCGTCAGCCAGGTTTTACGCTCGGCCGGGGACAGACCACCGAGTCGACCTGTCGGGTATCGACCGGTACGACCCTGCTCCAGCGCTTTCAGGCTGATATCGGTTGCCCATATTCCATAGTCGCGCTTGTCGATGCGGAGCTCTCGCAGAGCCTGTTCGACGATGATTGCCAGGGAGTAGGCTTCTTCTCCGCTGGCGCAGCCGACGCTCCACAGTTGTAAAGGAGCGGCCTTGCCCGGACGACTGAGTACATCACGGATATGGCTGGAAACGCAGTCGAAGGACTGCCGGTGGCGCATGAAGCTGGTTTCGCGGACGGTCAGTCGCTCGATCAATGCCGACCACTCTATCGCACCCAGCGGGCCGCGGGTGACGTAGTCGTAGTAGGCTTGATAGTCGTCCATCTGCTGCTCGCGCATACGAGCATGCAGGCTGGTTTGGAGAAACGTCTTGCGCTGGTCGCTGACGCAGACGCCGGTACGCTCTTCAAGCAGGGCCTGCCACTGACGAAACTGGCTGATATCCATGTCCGGCAGCTGCTGCAATGACCAGTTCGGCGTTCTTTGCACAATGTGTCCCTTGCTCGAGCCGGCGATCGGGGTGCCTGGCGGTCACCCCTTTTCCTGAAATGCTCAGCTGTCCTGCTGTGGCAGCGTGAAGCCGTCGACCGACTGACGCATGGTTTCCGCCAGCGTCGCCAGCTCACCGATGCTGCGAGCAGTGGCGGTAGTACCGGTAGACGTCTGTGAGGTGATCTCCTGAATCACGTTCATGGTGTTGGAGATATGGCCCGCAGAGGAAGCCTGTTGCCGCGCTGCGTTGGAGATGTTCTGAATCAACGCCGCGAGGCTGGTCGATACCTTTTCGATCTCCTCCAGCGCCACACCCGCATCCTGCGCCAGGCGCGCACCGCGTACTACTTCCGAAGTGGTCTGCTCCATGGAGATAACCGCTTCGTTGGTATCGGTCTGAATGGTTTTTACCAGCGCCTCGATCTGCTTGGTAGCGCCCGAGGAGCGTTCCGCGAGTCGCTGTACTTCGTCCGCGACCACCGCGAAGCCTCGACCGGCGTCACCGGCCATGGACGCCTGGATCGCGGCGTTCAATGCAAGGATGTTGGTCTGGTCGGCGATGTCGTTGATCAGGCTCACGATGTCACCGATCTCCTGAGACGACTCACCCAGACGCTTGATCCGCTTGGAAGTATCCTGAATCTGTTCGCGAATGGTATCCATGCCAACGATGGTGTTCTGTACCACCTCGTTACCCTTGTTGGCGATGGCTACCGAGCGCTCCGCTACCGCTGACGATTCCGCGGCGTTGGCCGATACCTGGTCAATGGAGACGGCCATCTCGTTAACCGCAGCCGAGGCGCCGGCGATTTCCTGCGCCTGGTGTTCGGATGCTTCGGCCAGGTGCATGGCGGTGTTTTGCGTATCCTGGGCTGCCAGGGCCACCTGGGCGGCAGTATGGTTGATCGTTTCTACCAACTGACGCAGCTGGTCGATCGAGAAGTTGATCGAGTCGGCGATCGCACCGGTGAAGTCTTCGGTTACCGTCGCCTGAGCGGTCAGGTCGCCGTCGGCAAGGTCGGCAATCTCGTCGAGCAGACGAAGAATCGCTTCCTGGTTACGGTTGTTCTTCTCGGCGGTCTCGGCCAGACGGATACGCGTTTCGCGGGTCATCTGCATACCGATCAAGGCGATGCTGCCCAGAGCGATGACGGCAAGAAGTGCGCCGAGCAGGGTATTGATCCAGCGAGCGTCCGCACGCGCTTCGAAGCCCAGGGACAGTGCCGAGGCATTTTCCAGCAATGACTGCGAGTCGGTAAAGATCTCGTTCGCTGCGGAACGTACCTGATACAACTCAGGCGAGGTGAGCAGGATCTCGTCGACCGAGTCGGATACGAACTGGAACAGGTCGGCGATTTCTGTCAGACGCGATACCGCGTCGGGATCCGTCACCTGACTGATACCCATTCCTTCGTCGCCGTTGATCATGCCTTCCAGCACGCGACCGAACAGGCTGGCGTCGCGACCGAAACTGTCAGCTGCCATCACCGAATCAGCGTCACCAGCGAGCACCCGGTTAACCGAGCCAAGGATACGTTCGGCCAGCAGCGACTGACGCTGGGCGATAGCGATCTGTTGCGCCGGTGCGTTGTTGGCGATAAGCATATCCACCACGTCTTCGTACTCGACCTGCAACTGAGGCACGGTATCGGACAAGGTGGCGGCTACTTCATGCAGCGACAGTACGGTGTTCTGACTAGCGAGGATCGCGTCGGCGTTACTGCGCACCCGATCCCAGTCCGCCTGCACCGTGGCAACCTCTTCTTGCAACGACGCCGGCGCGGCTGGCAGGCCGGTCTCTTCGCGGCCGTCTACGATGTAGCCCCAGCGTGTCTGGAAATCATTACGTGCTTTGGCAAGCAGTGCGAAGGCTTCCGGCGTACCGGTCGCGGCTTCGGTCGCCGACTTGGAGATTTCCTGCGACAGAACCCGCAGCTCACCGGCGTGACCGATGTATTCGGTATCGTAGGCACTCTGAACGTTCAGATACAGAAAGTTGACGAAGAGCAGCAACAAGGAAACGATCCGCGCGGCGAACAAGCCGAGGAACTGTCGATTGCTGCGCATGGAGGAAAGCAATTGAGTGTCTAGCTTTTTCATCTGTTGGCCCCTACCTGGCCTACCGCCTATTCGTGTTGTCCCTGTTGCGACACCGGTCCCCGGCGCCGCTCCCGATCAAATCGCCACGTCCAGAAAAGCCTGGTCTCGCGCCAACGCCCGAAAATTGAAAACCAGCGAAACCGGATCCCGCCTATAGGCCCCAACCACATAGGGTCGGAACGCCGCAGGAACGTCGGGCGCGTCGCTGGTGAAGCTGCTAACGGGAAAATGCTGCATACCGAGCACTTCGTCTACCAGTAATCCGACGAACAGCTCGTCACGATCCAGTACAAGTACCCGACGTTGCTTGCGTGGCGCGGAAACACTGGCCCCGAAGAAACGGCTCAAATCGACGATCGGTAGCAGTCGGCCACGCACGTTGGCCACGCCCCGGACCCAGGATTTGACGCGAGGCAGGGCGGTATAGCGCGGCTCATGAAGAATTTCGCTGACTTCGCCCATGGCGGCGACCATCGGCTGGCCTGCCAGGCGGAAGCCGACACCACTCCAGGTTTCGCTGACGACTTCCTGCGCAGGCAGGCCGATAGCCTGCTGCCGGCATTGGTTAACCAGCAGCTGCAGAAGGTCGAATGGATGCGTAGCGTTTGACATGCCGTCCCTGTTCTCGTTGTTGCGGCATTGCCCAGTAGCGATCAGCTACCGAGCACCGACTTCAGTGTCTTGATCAGAGTGGCTTCCTCGACCGGCTTGGTCAGGTAG
The DNA here is from genome assembly GCF_900104945.1 of Halopseudomonas xinjiangensis. Classification (NCBI taxonomy): domain Bacteria; kingdom Pseudomonadati; phylum Pseudomonadota; class Gammaproteobacteria; order Pseudomonadales; family Pseudomonadaceae; genus Halopseudomonas; species Halopseudomonas xinjiangensis. The sequence goes on from NZ_LT629736.1 coordinate 2,929,148, forward strand.
TCCTTTGCACCCTGACGCTTGCCCCAGACCTTGTCGGTTTCCTGGTCCTTGGTCGTAACGATGATTACCGGGATATGCGCTGTCTCGGCATCCTTGGTCAACTGACGAGTCGCCTGGAAGCCATTGAGACCGGGCATGACGATATCCATGAGAACTGCGTCGGGCTTTTCCTGGCGAGCCAGAGCCACACCATCGGCACCATTTTCGGCTTTCAACACTTCGAAGCCGTGTTTTTCCAGCATGCCCGTGAGCTTGTACAACTCCGTTGGCGAATCATCCACTACAAGAATTCTGGCCATATACTCCCCCGGTCAATTCAATGCGCGTCCGGTTCAGATCCCGGCAGCGCCTGCCATTTTTTTATCGGATTGCGGAACGTGCGCGCGAATCGCGCCCAGCAGCTCTTCCTTGCTGAAGGGTTTGGTCAGGTATTGGTCGGAACCGACGATACGACCCTTGGCCTTGTCGAACAGACCATCCTTGCTCGACAACATGATCACCGGCGTCGATCGGAACGCACTGTTGTTCTTGATCAGCGCGCACGTCTGATACCCGTCCAAACGCGGCATCATGATGTCGACGAAGATGATATCGGGGTGGTTGTCGGCAATCTTGGCCAGCGCATCAAAGCCATCGACGGCCGTGATGACAGTGCAACCGACCTTTTTCAGCAGCGTTTCCGCCGTGCGCCGAATGGTCTTGCTGTCATCAATGACCATGACCTTGAGGCTCTCGAAATTTTCTTCCATAAGACCAGCCCTTGTTATAGATGTGGGTCGTGTTCGCAGGCGGCATGGTGCCAACCCCGAGACCAGCCATTCCCTTTTCCGCGTACTTTTAGCATAGATTCCGAGGCCGTTCCATCGGCTTGCTCTGGTATGCTCCAAAGCATCATTTCAGTCAAACTTTTCAGTGCAGGAACCTGGCGTTACACTGCGGTGACTTTCCTCGTCAGGTCTTCCCTTATGCGCATCTGTATCGGCATCGTCATGGATCCCATTAGCCGGATCTCTTACAAAAAGGACAGCTCGCTGGCGATGCTGTTGGCCGCCCAGGCTCGCGGCTGGGATTTGCACTACATGGAGCCGGCCGACCTGTACATGGAGGACGGTCGTGCGATGGCTCGCATGTCTCCGCTTACCGTGCACGCCGACCCTTCGCACTGGTATGACCTGGGAGAAGCACGATCCGACGGGCTGGACTCGCTTGACGTGGTGCTGATGCGCAAGGATCCGCCCTTCGATAACGAATTCCTCTACGCCACACACATTCTCGAAGCCGCCGAACGCGCCGGGGTGCTGATCGTCAACCGGCCAGCCAGCCTCCGCGATTGCAACGAAAAGCTTTACGCCACGCAATTTCCGCAGTGTACGCCACCGAACGTGGTGTCTCGCCGAGCCGACATTTTGCGCGCTTTCGCACAGAAACACCGTGACGTCATTCTCAAACCGCTCGACGGCATGGGCGGGTCTATGATCTTCCGCATTCGCGAGAACGACCCGAACCTCAGTGTCATCATCGAAACGCTGACCCAGCACGGGGAGCAGCAGATCATGGCTCAGCGGTACCTGCCCGAGATAGCGGATGGCGACAAACGCATACTGATGATCGAAGGCGAGCCGGTGCCCTACTGTCTGGCGCGTATTCCGCAGCTGGGCGAAACGCGCGGCAATCTCGCTGCAGGCGGGCGTGGCGAGGCGCGACCACTCAGCGATCGCGATCGCTGGATCGCTGCCGAAGTGGGGCCCGCGCTACGTGAGCGCGGCTTGATGTTCGTGGGTCTGGACGTGATCGGCGACTATCTGACCGAGATAAACGTGACCAGCCCGACCTGTATTCGCGAGATCGACGCAGCGTACCAGACCGACATAGGCGGCCAACTGATGGACGCCATCGCCAGAAAGCTGGAAGCGAGACCTGGCGCATAGACTTTTGCCAACGGGAGCGGCAGACTGCGCAGCAATCGGCCGCTCGCTAAAGCCTACGGATAGCATGAACACAGCAGCAACAGTCACCGCAGCACCTGCCCCACCTACCGTGAAGCCCCGCGACCGCCTTGGATTCACCCTGTTCCTGGCGGCCGTACTGCATGCGCTGCTGATTCTCGGCGTGACCTTCGATCTGCCTACCCCCAGCGAACTGTCTCGCGCATTGGAAATCACTCTCGCCACGCAGCCTAGCGAGCAGATACCGGAGCAGGCGGACTACCTGGCCCAGGTGAATCAGGAAGGCAGCGGCACCCTGGACGAGAAAGCCGCCCCAAGCACTACCGAAGAAGCGGAGCTGCAGGACAGCGAAATCAACCAGGTAACGCCTGCCCAGCAAGCCAGCGCACCGCCACCCGAGCCGATTCAGCCCAAGCAGGTGGTCACCACCAGCGCCCCGGCACCGGACCGGGTGCGCCACGCTCCGGAAATCCCCGATCCAGTGCAGGCGCCTCGCCCGGCCCAGCGCTTCGACATGTCGCGATTGTCAGAAGAGATTGCCAGCCTTGAGGCCCAGCTGGCTGAGGAGCGCCAGCTCTATGCCAAGCGGCCGCGCGTGCATCGCCTCAACGCCGCCTCGACCATGCAGGACAAGGGCGCATACTATAAGGACGCCTGGCGCCGCAAAGTCGAACGCGTAGGCAACCAGAACTATCCAGCCGAAGCCCGTGACCAGAGAATCTACGGTAGCCTGCGCATGCTGGTAGCGATCAATCGCGACGGCACGCTGCGCGAGGTACGTATTCTGGAAAGCTCCGGCCACACTATCCTGGATAACGCCGCCCTGCGCATCGTGCGCCTGGCTGCGCCCTATGCTCCCTTTACCGGCGACCTGATCGACGTCGACGTGCTGGAGATCATCCGCACCTGGCGCTTCGAGCGAGGTGATCGGGTCTCGAGCTTCTGAGACACGCCGCTCAGCCACGTGGCCGGCTCTCATCCCGCTCTTGCCCTGCCCGCCCTTCGCCCCAATACTATGGGCATGAGCCAAAGCACACCGACCTATCTCACGCACCACTTTCTCATCGCCATGCCGCACATGGCCGATCCGCGTTTCATTCATAGCCTGGTTTACCTGTGCGAGCACAGCGAAGACGGAGCCATGGGCATCGTCGTCAACCAGATCAGCGGGCTCAACCTGTCCGACGTCATCGAGCAGACCGCACCGGATCTGGACGTACCGCCACCGGTTGGGCTGCGCCCCGTCTATAACGGCGGACCGATACAGGCCGAGCGCGGTTTCGTGTTGCACAGCGGTGATGCGGCCTGGGAAGCCAGCTTGGACCTCGGCCCCCTGCGCCTGACCACCTCGCGCGACATTCTCGTTGACATGGCTCGCGGCCTCGGACCCGAGCATTCACTGGTCGCCCTGGGTTACGCGGGATGGGACGCGGGACAGCTTGACCAGGAGTTGAGCGATAACTGCTGGCTGAGCGTACCGGCCGAGAACCATATCCTGTTTCAGGTACCCAGCGATCAACGCCTTGCCGCGGCGGCGCAAAGCCTGGGTATCGATCTCAATCTGCTCACCAGCCAGGCCGGACACGCCTGATGTCACGACCGCAGCGGCTGCTGGGCTTCGATTACGGCACTCGACAGATCGGCGTCGCGGTCGGCCAGACCCTGACCGGTAGCGCGCAGCCGCTCTGCGTCTTGCGCGCACGGGACGGCGTGCCGGACTGGCAGCAGATCGCCGCACTGGTCGGCGAGTGGAAGCCTGACGCCCTGGTGGTGGGATTGCCATTGAACATGGACGGCACGCCCAGCGCCATGAGTGCACGGGCCGAGAAATTTGCACGTCGCCTGGAAGGCCGATACCAGCTGAAAGTCCATTGTGTGGATGAACGGCTGTCGACCTTCGAGGCCAAGCAAAGCCTGCGCGACTCTCGACGCACGCCGAGCAGCTATCGTGACGATCCGGTCGATGCGCTGGCTGCAGCGCTACTGTTACAGACCTGGTTGGGCGAACAACCCATGGAGCAACCATGACCGAACTTCCCAACGTCGAGACTCTGCTCGATGACATGGCGCAGAAGCTGAGCGCACACTTGTCCCGGAACGGCCGCGACGACGCGGCTTTCGTCGGCATCCATACCGGCGGCGCGTGGATAGCCGAGCGGCTGCGCCAGCGCTGTCTGCCCGACGCGCCAATGGGCACACTGGACATCGCGTTCTACAGGGACGACTTCGAGCAACACGGACTGCCGCAGCGCGTGCGTCCGTCGGAACTGCCTTTCAGCGTCGAGGACCGTCATCTGGTCCTGGTCGATGATGTTCTGATGACCGGGCGCACCATCCGCGCGGCCCTCAACGAGCTGTTCGATTACGGCCGGCCGGCCTCGGTTACCCTGGTAACACTGCTCGACATCGAGGCACGCCAGTTACCGATTCGTGCCGACGTGCTTGGCGCCAGCCTGGCCCTCCCGTCCGGACAGCGGATAAAATTGACCGGCCCCGAGCCACTGAAGCTGACTCTGAACCCGACCCAATGAGATTCACATGATCGCCAAGCCCAGCCAGCTGCAACTCAATGCCCAGGGTCAACTCAGGCATTTCCTGTCTATCGAAGGGCTTTCGGGCGAGCTTCTCACCGAGCTCCTCGATACCGCTGACTCGTTTCTGGAGGTCGGCGAGCGGGCTGTAAAGAAGGTTCCGCTGCTACGCGGCAAGACCGTGTGCAACGTATTCTTCGAAAACTCCACCCGCACCCGTACCACCTTCGAACTGGCGGCCAAGCGATTGTCGGCAGACGTGCTCAACCTGAACATCTCGACCTCGTCGACCAGCAAGGGCGAGACGCTGTACGACACCTTGCGCAACCTCGAGGCAATGGCTGCCGACATGTTCATCGTGCGCCATGGCGATTCCGGTGCGGCACATTTTATCGCCGAACGGGTATGCCCTGACGTGGCGATCATCAACGCTGGCGACGGCAACCATGCCCATCCGACCCAGGCGATGCTCGACATGTTGACCATCCGCCGTCATCGCGGTGACTTTACCGGCCTGTCGGTGGCGATCGTCGGTGACATCCTGCATTCGCGGGTGGCTCGCTCGAACATGCTGGCACTGAAGGCCCTGGGTTGCCCGGACATTCGCGTCATCGCTCCGCGTACGCTGTTGCCGGTGGGGATCGAGCAATACGGCGTTACCGTTTACAACGACATGCGCGTGGGCCTTCGCGATGTCGACGTGGTGATCATGCTGCGGCTGCAGAAAGAACGGATGCAAAGCGGGCTGTTACCCAGCGAGGGCGAATTTTACCGCCTCTACGGCTTGACGTCGGAAAGCCTGGCGCTGGCTCGTCCAGATGCTCTGGTCATGCACCCCGGACCAATCAACCGCGGCGTGGAGATTGAGTCGGCCGTGGCAGATGGCCCCCAGTCGGTGATCCTCAACCAGGTAACCTACGGCATCGCGGTGCGCATGGCGGTAATGTCGATGGCGATGACCGGTCAGAACACCCAGCGCCAGCTCAACCAGGAAGCCCAGTAATGCGAGTGACGATCGAAGGCGCACGGGTCATCGACCCAGCCACCCAGCTGGACCAGATCACCGATATTCATATCGACAACGGCCTGGTACACGCCATCGGCCTCGCCCCTGAAGGCTTCGTGGCCCAGCAGGTATTCGACGCCCGTGGTCTGATCGCCGCCCCCGGCCTGGTGGATCTCAATGCCAGCCTCCGCGAGCCTGGCCAGTCGCACAAGGGAACCATCGCCAGTGAAACACGCGCAGCGGCATCCGGCGGGGTGACCACGCTCTGCTGCCCGCCCGATACCCGCCCGGTACTCGATACACCGGCCGTCGCCGAGCTGATCTTCGATAGAACCGAGCGCGCTGGCCAGGTACGTGTGTTCCCGATCGCCGCATTGACTCGGGGCCTGGATGGCGAACATCTGAGTGAACTGGTCGCCCTGCGCGATGCCGGTTGCGTGGCCTTCACCCAGGGGTTGGCGCCGATGAAGAGCAATCGCATCCTGCGCCGAGCGCTGGAGTACGCAGCGGGTTTCAACCTTCCGGTGATCTTTACGCCTCAGGATCCGGATCTGGCCGAAGGCGGCATGGCCCATGAAGGCCCCACCGCGTCGCGCATGGGCCTGGTGGGCATTCCTGAAGCAGCAGAAACAGTTGCTCTGGCCCGTGACCTGCTGCTTATCGAGCAGACCGGGGTGCGGGCCCACTTCAGCGGACTGACCAGTGCCCGCGCGATGGATATGCTCGCCGATGCCCGGGCGCGCGGGTTGCCGGTAACCGCGGATGTCGCCATGTATCAGTTGCTGCTGTGCGACGAGCAGCTCGAAGGCTTCTCCAGCCTGCTGCACGTCCAGCCTCCGCTGCGCAGCGCCAGCGATCGCAGCGCCTTGCGCGAAGCCGTCAAGTTAGGTCTGGTGCAGGCTATCGCCTCGCACCACCGTCCACATGAGCCAGAGGCCAAGCGCGTGCCGTTCGCCGCTTCGGCACCGGGTATCAGTAGCGTGGAGATTTTGCTGCCGCTGGCGATGAATCTCGTCGCCGATGGTGTGCTGGAACTCCCGGCAGTGCTTGCACGGCTCACCTGCGGTCCTGCAGCGGCCCTGGGGCTTCCTGCTGGCCGGCTGGCGCCTGGTGACATCGCCGACATCGTCCTCTTCGACCCGGTACAGACCAGCCTCATCGGCCACAATTGGCTGTCACGGGGCGCCAATTGCCCGTTCCTGCACGAAGGCGCCCCAGGCGTCGTAACCCACACGTTCAGTCAGGGGAAGCTGGTGTACCAGTCGCAACAGGTCGTCTAGAGCAAACGACCTCCGGATCAGGAGATGAGACAGTCCTTGCGGGCGTCCGCTGTTCCACATCGTCTACCATGCTGATATCACGAAGCGGCGGGGCAACCGCTTCGAGCAGCCCAGTTAGATCACAAGACGATCAACGCCGGCGGATGTCGTCGTCCTCTTCCAGCGCGAAACCGCTGTTGGCGTTACCCATCAGATGCTTGCCATCGGTTTCCGACCCCAGCTTGATCATCAGACGCAGGTCGTTCGCCGAATCGGCATGAGCCAATGCATCTTCGTAAGTCACTTCACCCTGGCTGTATAGCTTGTAGAGTGCCTGGTCGAAGGTTTGCATGCCCAGTTCGTTAGAGCGCGCCATCAGCGATTTCAGCTCGTGCACCTCACCCTTGCGGATCAGATCGGCTGCGAGCGGCGTGTTGAGCAACACTTCGATCGCTGCACGGCGCCCCTTGCCGTCCGGCGTCGGGATCAGCTGCTGGGCGACGATGGCTTTCAGGTTGAGCGATAGATCCATCCACACCTGCTGGTGCATCTCGGTGGGGAAGAAATGGATGATCCGGTCCAGCGCCTGGTTGGCGTTGTTGGCGTGCAGAGTGGCGAGACACAGGTGACCCGTTTCGGCGAACGCCACGGCATGGTCCATGGTCTCTCTGGTCCGCACCTCGCCGATGAGGATGACGTCCGGTGCCTGGCGCAGCGTGTTCTTCAGCGCCACCTCGAACGAGTCGGTATCGATCCCGACCTCACGCTGAGTGACAATGCAGTTCTGGTGTTGATGAATGAATTCGATCGGGTCTTCGATGGTGATGATGTGCCCGCTGGAGTTGCGATTGCGGTAGCCGATCATCGAGGCCAGCGAGGTGGATTTGCCGGTGCCGGTGGCGCCGACGAAGATCACCAGACCACGCTTGGTCATGGCCAGCTTCTTCAGCACTTCCGGAAGCCGTAGATCTTCCAGCGTCGGAATGTTGACCTCGATACGACGCAGTACCATGCCCACGAGGTTGCGCTGGTAAAACGCGCTGACACGGAAACGACCGATGCCACGTGCACTGATCGCAAAGTTGCACTCACGCTTGTCGGCAAACTCGCGGCGCTGTGCCTCGGTCATGACGCCGAGGACGGTTTCTCGGGTCTGTTCGGGAGAAAGCGGAGTCTTGGTCACGGGCAGAATCTTGCCGTTGACCTTCATGCTCGGCGCGACGCCAGCGGTGATGAACAGATCGGATGCACCCTTCTCGACCATCAGGCGCAACAGTTTCTCGAACTCCATGCTATCCCTCTGCTTCTGCGTCGGCACAGTCCCGTGCCGACTCAGCTGTGCTGTGTTGAATTACAGGCTATCCGCGCTTTTGGCTTTCTCGCGCGCGGCATCTTTGCTGACCAGCCCCTTGGCCACCAGGCTTTTCAGGCACATGTCGAGGGTCTGCATGCCGATGTTGCCACCGGTCTGGATCGCCGAGTACATCTGCGCGACCTTGTCTTCGCGGATCAGGTTACGGATCGCCGGGGTGCCAATCATGATTTCATGGGCAGCCACACGGCCGCCACCGATCTTCTTCAGCAGCGTCTGCGAGACGACGGCCTGCAATGATTCTGAAAGCATCGAACGAACCATCGACTTTTCGTCGCCAGGGAACACGTCGACAACACGGTCGATGGTCTTGGCGGCCGACGTGGTGTGCAGGGTGCCGAATACCAGGTGACCGGTTTCCGCTGCCGTCAGGGCCAGCCGAATGGTCTCAAGGTCACGCATCTCGCCCACCAGGATGATGTCCGGGTCTTCACGCAGGGCCGAGCGCAGCGCTTCGGCAAAACCAAGAGTATCCTTGTGCACTTCGCGCTGATTGACCAGACACTTCTTCGATTCGTGAACGAACTCGATGGGGTCTTCGATGGTCAGGATATGGTGGTATTTGGTGCTGTTGATATAGTCGAGCATGGCGGCTAGCGTTGTCGACTTGCCGGAGCCGGTGGGGCCCGTTACCAGTACCAGACCGCGCGGCACGTCGGAGATCTTCTTGAACACGTCGCCCATGCCGAGGTCTTCCATGGTCAGGACCTTGGACGGAATGGTACGAAACACGGCGCCAGCGCCACGGTTCTGATTGAACGCGTTGACACGGAAGCGAGCGACACCGGGCACTTCGAAGGAGAAGTCGGTTTCGAGGAACTCTTCGTAATCCTTGCGCTGCTTATCATTCATGATGTCGTAGATCAGCGCATGGACCTGCTTGTGCTCCATCGCCGGCACGTTGATCCGACGCACATCGCCATCCACACGAATCATGGGCGGCAATCCTGCCGAAAGATGCAAGTCCGACGCGCCCTGCTTGGCGCTGAAGGCCAACAACTCGGTAATATCCATTGGGTTCCCCATTGCGCCCTGCGAGCATGTAGAATGCGGGGCAGGTTACATTCGATTGGCAAGGTGTCTAACGACAGTAATGTCCACGATAGCAGAGAATATTGCAAACGTTCGTGAACGGATTCACCGTGCTGTTGTCGCGTCTGACCGGCCAGCTGATTCGGTGACTTTGATGGCCGTCAGCAAGACCCGTCCGGCCAGCGCGATACGCGACGCCTGGGCCTCTGGCGTGCGCGATTTCGGCGAGAATTATCTTCAGGAAGCGCTCGACAAGATAGCTCAGCTCGACGAGCTGCCGCTGACCTGGCATTTCATCGGTCCGATCCAGTCGAACAAGACCAAACCCATCGCCGAACACTTCGACTGGGTGCATAGCGTGGACCGTATAAAGGTGGCCCGGCGTCTTTCGGAGCAGCGCCCTTCGCACCTTCCTCCGCTGAACATATGCCTGCAGGTCAACATCAGCCGCGAGGCGAGCAAGTCAGGCGTGCTTCCCGAGGATGTCGCCGATCTCGCCGGCGAGGTTGCGGCACTACCCAACCTGGCGCTGCGCGGCCTGATGGCAATCCCTGCCCCGGCGCAGGACAGCGACAGCAGACGTGCACCGCTGGCCGTCTTGCGCGAGCTCATGGTCAGCATCGACCTGCCGCTCGACACGCTGTCGATGGGGATGAGCGACGACCTCACCGAAGCCGTACAGGAAGGCGCCACCATCGTGCGGATCGGCACCGCCCTGTTCGGCGAGCGCGACTACCCCACCACCACACACGAGCAAGGATAGTTTCATGAGCGCTCCGACCATCGGTTTCATCGGCGCTGGCAACATGGCCACCAGCCTGATCGGCGGCATGTTGCAGCAGAACTTCAAGGCCTCGCGGATCATGGCCAGCGACCACAGCGTCGAACAGCGCGACAAGCTCGCCCGGCAATTCGGCATTCGCACCAGCGCAGACAACACCGAACTTGCGCGCGAGTGTGATGTGCTGGTCCTCGCGGTCAAGCCGCAGGGCATGCAGGCGGTCTGCCGCGCTCTGCCGAGTGAGCGCAAGGACGGCCAACTGGTCATATCCATCGCCGCCGGCATTTCCTGCCAAAGTCTGGGGCAATGGCTCGGAGAAGGTACCGCGCTGGTCCGTTGCATGCCCAATACGCCATCGCTGCGCCGTCAGGGTGTCTCCGGCCTGTTCGCGACCGAACAGGTCAACGAGGGGCAGAAACAGCTGGCGGAAAGCATCCTTAACGCCGTGGGCATCAGCCTGTGGCTCAGCGAAGAAGCGCAGATCGACGCGGTGACCGCTGTCTCCGGCAGCGGTCCGGCTTATTTCTTCTACCTGATCGAAGCCATGACCGCCGCTGGCGAACAGCTCGGCTTGCCCCGCGAGACCGCGGAGCGGCTGACGCTATTCACCGCGCTCGGCGCAGCCGACATGGCGGTACACAGTGACGTCGATGCGGCAGAACTGCGGCGCCGGGTCAGTTCGCCCGGTGGCACCACCGAACAGGCTATCAACAGTTTTGCCCGGGACGGCTTCCCGGAGATCATCGCCAGGGGCATGCAGGCTGCTGCGTCCCGCGGCGCCGAATTGTCACGGGAACTCGCGTAAGGAGACAACATGAACAATCTGAGCATGGCCGGCGTTTACGTCGTGCAGACACTTGGTAGCCTCTACCTGCTGATCGTACTGCTGCGTTTCATTTTCCAGTTGGTGCGCGCGGACTTCTACAATCCGCTGTCGCAGTTCATCGTACGGGCGACTCAGCCGCTGGTAGTGCCGCTGCGCAAGGTGATTCCTGGCTTCCGCGGCGTCGATTTCGCCTCGCTGGTTCTGGCGATCATCGTGCAGATCGTGTTGATGGCGATCATCGTCAAGCTGATGGGCTATGCCCTGCCCGGCATGCTGCAATTGCTGGTGTGGTCGCTGATTGGCGTAACCGCGCTGTTCCTGAAGATCTTCTTTTTTGCGTTGATCATCAGCGTGATCCTGTCCTGGGTCGCGCCTGCCAGCCAAAACCCGGCAGCGCAGCTGGTGCATCAGCTCTGTGAACCGGTGCTGGCACCGATCCGCAAGATACTACCTTCCCTGGGAGGCCTGGATCTGTCGCCGATCTTCGCTTTCATCGCCCTGCGTCTGATCGACATGCTACTCATCGCCAACCTGGCCCAGGCCACCGGCATGCCGCGCGGCCTGACACTCGCTTTGTGACGGATGCGGCGCTCGCTCGAGCGCCATGTTCATCAGCAGAACTACTCTGATGTTTTATCGCTGGGAAGGCGACGAGCTCGTTCTCGAATGTCATTTGCAACCCGGTGCACGGCAGGAGGGATTCGCCGGCGTGCACGGGGAGCGCCTGAAGATTCGCATCGCCGCGCCGCCGGTGGATGGCAAGGCCAACGACCGCTTGCTGGCTTTTCTGGCGGGCGCATTCGATGTGCCGCGCACGCAGGTAAGACTGCTTCGCGGCGAGCGAAGCCGCCAGAAACGCGTAGCCGTTACCGCACCGGCCACTCTGCCCGTCGAACTGGGGATCAGCCGCCAGGAATATTGCGTCGCCCCGTCTCGCTCTTTAGACTGACGCCTCGATCGTTGGCCGCATTTTCCTGCCCTGATCCTGCCGGCCAACCCAATAAGGAACAGCTTCCCGATGTCCCGATTTCCCGCTGATTCAGTCGGCCTGGTGACGCCGCAGTACCAGACCTTCGCCGAGCCGTTGCGCCTGGCATGTGGCAGGATGCTTGCCGGGTACGATCTGGTCTATGAAACCTACGGCGAATTGAACGCAAGGCGCAGCAACGCTGTGCTGATTTGTCATGCACTGTCGGGTCACCACCATGCCGCAGGCTTTCACAGCGAAGACGAGCGCAAGCCCGGCTGGTGGGACGCCTGCATCGGACCCGGCAAGGCCATCGATACCAACCGGTTCTTCGTCGTCGCCTTGAATAACCTGGGCGGCTGCCACGGCTCCACCGGGCCCTGCAGCACCAACCCTGAAACCGGCAAGAGCTACGGCGCAAGCTTTCCGATACTGACCGTGGAAGACTGGGTGAACAGTCAGGCATGCCTGGCCGACGTGCTTGGAATCGATACATGGGCCGCCGTGGTCGGGGGCAGTCTGGGCGGCATGCAGGCGCTGCAATGGACGATCAGCTACCCGCACCGGGTCCGTCACTGCATCGCCATCGCCACCGCACCCAAGCTGTCCGCCCAGAACATCGCATTCAACGAAGTCGCAAGGCAAGCGATCATCACCGACCCCGACTTTCATAATGGCGATTACGCCGCCTTCGGCGTCATCCCCAAGCGCGGCCTGATGCTTGCGCGCATGGTCGGACATATTACCTACCTGTCGGATGATTCGATGGGAGAGAAATTCGGTCGTGAGCTGCGTACCGACCGGCTCAATTACGACTTCACCAGCGTCGAGTTCCAGGTGGAAAGCTATCTGCGCTATCAGGGCCAGGAGTTTTCGGCGCGTTTCGATGCCAACACCTATCTGTTGATGACCAAGGCGCTGGATTATTTCGACCCGGCCGAGGTCAACGGCGGCAATCTGGCGCAAACCCTGGAGCCGGTGCAGGCCCGCTTCCTGGTGGTGTCCTTCACGACCGACTGGCGCTTCTCGCCGGCGCGCTCGCGCGAGCTGGTCAACGGCTTGCTCGCGGCGCGCAAGGAAGTCAGCTACGTGGAGATAGAGGCGCCGCAGGGACATGACGCCTTTCTGCTGCCGATTCCGCGTTACGTCGCGGCGCTGAGTCGCTACATGAACCAGATCGAGGTGGACCGATGAGTTTGCGTGCCGATCTGCAGATCATCCAGCAGTGGATCCAGCCGGGCAGCCGGGTGCTCGACCTTGGCTGTGGTGAGGGCGAATTGCTGCGCTACCTGCGTGACGAGAAATCCGTGCAGGGCTACGGCCTGGAAATCGACCCTGACAAGATCAATCGCTGCATCGAAACCGGGCTAAGCGTGATCGAACAGAACCTCGATCACAGCCTCGACAACTTCGCGGACGGCAGCTTCGACACCGTGGTCATGACCCAGTCGCTGCAGGCGTTGCATTACCCCGATCGGGTGCTGGAAGAGATGCTGCGCATCGGCCACGAAGGTATCCTCACGTTCCCCAACTTTGCGCACTGGCGCTGTCGCTGGTATCTGGGAACCAAGGGGCGGATGCCGGTATCCGAGTTCATGCCTTATACCTGGTACAACACACCGAACATTCACTTCTGCACCTTTCAGGACTTCGAAGACCTGTGTCGCAGCCGGAACATTCAGATTCTTGATCGCCTGGTGGTCGACCAGACTCATCGCAGCAGCCGGATCACCACGCTGTGGCCGAACCTGCTCGGTGAAGTCGCGATCTACCGGGTCACTCGTTAGAGGGAAAGCGCCATGTTGCAAAAGATGATTTGCTCTCTGCTGTTGCTCGCATCCGCCGCCGCGGTCGGACAGGTGCAAACCCAACCGCAGCGCTTCGGCGATCTGCTGGTGCACTACAATCTGCTCAATAGCAGCTATCTCGATCCGGAGATCGCCGCCAATGCCGGCCTGGCTCGGGGCCCGACCCATGGTGTGCTGACCCTGCTCGTTCAACGGGACACCCCCGAAGGCAAAGTACCGGTCGACGCTCGCGTAAGCGGCACCGTGAGCAACCTGCTGCAGCAGAGCCAACCGATCGAATTCATCCGTATACAGGAAGACGAGGCGATCTACTTCGTTGCTAACTACACTGCCGCTCAGCGCGGCGTGCTGCGATTCGAAGTGAACGTCCAGGCCGAGGAAGGCGCCACCGTCCATACATTGCGCTTCCAGCAGGAGTTTCATCCCGATGAGTGATCCGGTTCTGCCCTTTGACAAGCTGGTTCTGGCGAGCGGCAACGCCGGCAAGCTGGCCGAATTGCAAGCGATGCTCGGCAGTTCGGTCGAGGTGCTTCCGCAAAGCCAGTTCATCAAGGAAGAAGCCGAAGAGACCGGATCGAGCTTTGTCGAGAACGCCCTGATCAAGGCGCGACACGCCGCCCGCGCTTCGGGCCTGCCGGCCCTGGCCGACGATTCCGGACTGGCAGTGGACGCCCTGGACGGCGCCCCGGGCATCCATTCCGCGCGCTACGCCTTTGGAGGCGATGCAGCCAACAACGTGAAGCTCATCGACGAGCTGCGCGGTGTCGAGGATGGCAAGCGCACCGCACGGTTCATCTGCGTGCTCGCGCTGCTTCGCCACGCCGACGACCCGACCCCGATCATCTGCGAGGGCGTCTGGGAAGGCCGCATCCTGCTCGAGCCCCGCGGAACCAATGGCTTTGGTTACGACCCGCTGTTCTGGGTACCGGAGGCCGGCAAAGCCAGCGCCGAACTGACCGCTGCAGAGAAGAACAGCATGAGCCATCGCGCTCGCGCCATGCAATTGCTGCGCGAGCGGCTAGGGCTTCGGTGAAGCGCTCTCCGCCGCCTCTCGCGGCGTATGTGCATATTCCCTGGTGCGTGAAGAAATGTCCCTACTGCGACTTCAATTCACATACCTCGGCCAACGGCCTGCCCGAGACCGAGTATGTCGATGCGCTGATTGCCGACCTTGATCAGGAGCTGGCCAGCGGTGCCGACCAGCCGCTGACCTCCATCTTCTTTGGCGGCGGCACGCCCAGCCTGTTTTCCGCAGCCAGCCTGGAACGCATTCTCCAGGCTATGGAGACGCGTCTGTCGTTTGCCACGGATATCGAGATCACCCTGGAGGCCAACCCGGGGACATTCGAGCAGGCGAAATTTGCCGGGTACCGTGCCGCCGGGATCAACCGGCTTTCAATCGGCATTCAAAGCTTCAACGCGGCGCATCTGAAGGCGCTCGGTCGTATCCATGACGATGCGGAAGCGCTGCGCGCAGTGGACATGGCCCGCCGCGCCGGCTTCGACAACCTCAACCTCGACCTCATGCACGGCCTGCCAGGCCAGACGCTGGAACAGGCACTAGCCGACATAGAACAGGCCATTGAGCTCAGCCCCGAGCACCTGTCGTGGTATCAGCTGACGCTCGAGCCCAACACCGTCTTTTACAGCAAACCGCCGGTACTGCCCGAAGACGATACCCTCTGGGATATCCAGGAAGCCGGGCAAGCGCGACTCGCCGAGGCCGGGTATCGGCAGTACGAGATATCTGCCTATGCGCGTGATGGCCTGCGCGCGCGGCACAATCTCAACTACTGGCAATACGGTGATTTTCTCGGCATAGGCGCTGGCGCGCACGGCAAGCGAACCCATACGGATGGGGTGGTAGAGCGATACTGGAAGACCCGGCTGCCGCGTGACTACCTCGATTCCGACAAGGCATTCCTCGCTGGCAACAAGCAGCTCGGCCCGGACGAACTGGGTTTCGACTTCCTGATGAACGCGCTACGCCTGGTCGACGGTGTGCCCAGTCATCTATACGCCGAGCGCACCGGCCAGCGGATCGATACCATCGCACCGACGCTCGACCACGCGGTGGAGCGAGGCCTGCTTGAACCCTGGCACGAGCGGCTGAAGCCCACCGAACGCGGCCGCCTGTTTCTCAACGACCTGTTGGAAATGTTTCTTTAACCCGTCCCTGCGTTGTGCTGTCAAAACCCGACGGGCGATGTCCAATCATCCATATTCCCGCTGCGAACTTGCAGGGCGCCGCTGGCGGCCCGTACAGTTACGCAAACTGTCTCGACCGAGGAGGTTCTCTTGAACCCGTTCAGCTTTGCTACCACTGCCCAGATCCTCTGCGAATCCGGCTCTGCCGCTCGGCTGGGTGAGCTCTGCCGCGAGCGCGGCGCCCGACGCGTACTGATCGTCACCGATCCCGGCATTACCAAACTGGGGCTACTCGAATCGGTGCTCCCGGGTTTCGCCGCGACAGAGGTCGCGTACGAAATCTTCGACCAGGTCGAGGCTGATCCGCCCGAGGCGGTAGTGATGACTGCGGTCGAGCAGGGCCGCCAGTTGCAGGCTGATCTAATTATCGGGTTCGGGGGCGGCAGCTCAATGGATGTAGCCAAGCTGGTGGCTTTTCTTGCCCACCCGCAGTGCACTCAGCAACTGAGCGACATATATGGCGTCGGCAACGCCAAGGGTCTGCGGCTGCCGCTGATTCAGGTGCCGACCACCGCCGGCACCGGCTCGGAAGTCACGCAGATCGCTATCATCACCACTGGCGAAACCACCAAGATGGGCGTGGTATCTCCGGTTCTGCTGCCTGATCTGGCCGTACTGGATGCCGAGCTCACCGTCGGCTTGCCGCCAGCAGTCACTGCGGCCACCGGAATCGATGCCATGGTGCATGCGATCGAGGCTTACACCAGTAAGGTAAAGAAGAATCCCCTCTCGGACATGCTCGCCCGCGAGGCGCTGCGTCTGCTCGCGGCCAATCTTGACGAGGCGGTGCACAACGGCAGCAACCGTGAGGCGCGCCAAGCCATGCTACTCGGGGCCTTGCTCGCTGGTCAGGCGTTCGCCAACGCGCCCGTCGCGGCAGTGCACGCGCTGGCCTACCCCCTGGGAGGCCATTTCCACATCCCCCATGGCCTGTCCAATTCGCTGGTGCTGCCAGCGGTCATCGAATTCAACGCGTCTCATGCAGCGCCACTCTATGCAGAGCTGGCGCCGCTGGTGGTGCCGGACCTCAAGCCCGGTGACGATCAGAGCCTCACCGCGCAATTGGTGGAAGCGCTATGCCAGTTGAGCCCACGTTCGGGCCTGCCGAACCGTCTGCGCGACGCCGGCGTGCCGGAAGATGCCCTGCCCATGCTAGCGCGCGACGCGATGCTGCAGCAGCGCCTGCTGATCAACAATCCGCGCGAGCTGACCGAAGCCGATGCGCTGGCGATCTACCAGAAAGCCTACTGATACCCTTCCGCGCCGGGCCCTGCGGCCCGGCAGCCTGTTTACCGTACGGAACCGATATGACCGAGACGCAAAAGCCCCGCCGCGAGGACTTCAACTACTTGCATCAAATTCTCACCCGCTGGCACGACAACGACGTGTATGGCCACGTCAACAACGTGACCTACTACGCCTACTTCGACAGCGCGGTGAACGCCTGGTTGATCGAACAGGGCGGGCTGGATATCCATCAGGGCGAGCAGGTGGCGTTCGTCGTCAGCTCGGCCTGCGATTATTTCCAGCCGATTGCCTTCCCGGAGAAGGTCGAAGTTGGCGTGCGCGTTGCGAAGCTGGGTAATAGTTCGGTGCAGTATGAGTTAGGCGTGTTCAAGCAAGGCAGTGACGAGCCCTGCGCCGCCGGACGTTTCGTGCACGTTTTTGTCGAGCGCAAGAGCAATCGACCATGTCCCATTCCGCCGGGCCCCAGGGCCGCTCTGGAACGGCTGGTCCGCGGATAGGATCCGGGAAGTCGAGGAGCCTACAGCACCTGTTTTCGCGCGCATGCCTGGACGGCCCTCTGGCGGAGCGGGCCTGTAACCGCGAAGAAAACAGCTCGGGCTTCGCTTTCGCGCCCAGGTGCGCTCCTACACAAATCAGTGCTCGGGTGCGTCAGCCGAGCACTTCAGGCAAGCGACCCGGCGTGAACAGTTCGATCCAGTAACCATCCGGGTCTCGGATGAAGGCGATGTGTTTCATCTTGCCATCCTGGGGACGCTTGACGAAGGAGACGCCGAGCTTCTCGAAACGCTCGCAGGCCAGATCGAGATCCGGTACGGCAAAACCGATGTGACCGAAGCCCTTCGGCTCATCGTTACCATCGTAGTAGGCAAAGTCGGGGTCGTCCTCGGTGCCCCAGTTGTGCGTGAGCTCGAGCATCGCCGGCCGGCCAAAGGTCTGGACCAGTCGCTTGTCGGGCTCGGGTGACCAATAGCCGAGGTCCTTGTGGTCGATCGCGGCGAGAAAGAACAGGCTGAACTTCATCTCCTCGAAATCCAGTCGCTTGACCAGCGTCATCCCCATCACCCGGGTGTAGAAATCCAGACTGACCTCAGGTGACTTGACGCGCAGCATGGTCTGATTGAACACGAACCCCTCGGTGGAGGGGTCGCGGTTTTCGCACAAACCAGGAGCGGATTCGAAGTGACGGCTCATACACTGTTCCTCTCGTACGGATCAAAATTGGGAGCTTAGCATCGCCCCGGCCACTATTTAGCGGAAGGGGCGCTCCTGCCACCAGGGATAGAAAGGCGGCCGATCCTGGCTGGGACGCAGCTTGAACCGCGGCTGACGCTTTTCCAGGAATGACTGCACGCCCTCCTTTGCATCCTCCGATTCGCCCATGAACGCAATCGCCCGCGAATCGACGATGTGCGCTTCCATCGGGTGGTCGGCACCGAGCATGCGCCACATCATCTGGCGGTTGAGCAGCGCTGACATGGCCGAGGTGTTGTCGGCGATCTCGCGCGCCAATTCACGCGCTGCGGGCAACAACTCGTCCGGCTCGTGCAGGCTGCGAACCAGTCCGCCGCGCAGGGCTTCCTCGGCGTCGAATACACGGCCGGTGTGGACCCACTCGGCCGCCTGCTGGACGCCTACCAGACGCGGCAGGAACCAGCTGGAACAGGCTTCCATGGTGATGCCCCGACGGGCGAATACGAAACCGAAGCGCGCCTTCGTCGAGGCCAAGCGGATGTCCATCGGCAGGGTCATGGTGGCGCCAACGCCGACCGCAGCACCGTTGAAGCCGCCAATCACCGGCTTGGTGCACTCGTAGATACGCAGGGAAACAGTGCCGCCACCGTCGCGCAGCTCGTCGCCTTCCGGCTCGCTCTGGCGCTTGTGACGATTGAAGGTATCACCGCCCTTTTCCAGGTCTGCACCGGCGCAGAAAGCCTTCCCCGCGCCCGTGACGATAATCACCCGGACTGCATCGTCGGCGTCGGCAGCGTCGAACGCGGCGATCAATTCGCGACGCATCGCCCCGTTGAACGCGTTCATGCGATCGGGGCGATTCAGTGTGAGGGTGAGAATGCCTTCTTCGACCTGGTAGTCGAGCGTTTCATAGTCCACGGCTGGCTCCTGTTCTGTCCGAATGAGATCGGATCAGTGTAGGAGCCGATGCCGCACGCGGCCATTACCTTTGCATTTCAATATGCCGCGGCATAGCCCACGTGCATGCGCGGGGCTCACTCGACGCGCGCGAACTTCAGATCCCACACGTCATGGCCCAGCCGCTCGCCGCGACGCTCGAACTTGGTTACTGGCCGCTCCTCCGGTCGCGGCACGTAGGTGCCGTCCTCCGCAAGGTTGCGATAGCCCGGCGCCGCGCTCATGACCTCGAGCATGTGTTCGGCGTAGGGTTGCCAGTCGGTGGCCATGTGAAACACACCGCCGACCTTGAGTTTCTGCCGCAGCGCCTCGGCGAAGGCCAACTGCACGATACGGCGCTTGTTGTGCTTCTTCTTGTGCCAGGGGTCCGGAAAGAACAGCAACACCCTATCCAGGCTGCCGTCGGGGATGCAGCGGTTGAGTACCTCGATGGCGTCGCAATCGAACACACGGATATTGTCGACTCCGGCGTTGAGCACACCATTGAGCAGCGAACCGACGCCGGGGCGATGGACCTCGACGCCGATGAAATCCTGCTCCGGAGCGGCCTGCGCCATCTCCAGCAGCGATTGCCCCATACCGAAGCCGATCTCCAGGGTCCGCGGAGCCTCCCGGCCGAATACGTGGTCGAGATCGAGCATGCCCAAATCAAGCGACAGCCCGAAGCGTGGCCAACCCTGGTCGACCCCACGCTTCTGCGCGTCGGTCATACGACCGGCGCGCATCACGAAGCTACGAATCGCGCGCCGGTGCAGCGCCTCTTCCGGTTGATCGGGCGTGTCGGGTTGGTTCTGCGGGTTATCGGACATCGGTTGCTCGGTCAGAAAAAGGTACCGGCCAGCGGCGAAGACGCGCTGGCGTAGAGTTTGCGCGGCATACGACCGGCGAGGAAGGCGCCACGTCCGGCGAGCACTGCATGCTTCATCGCTTCGGCCATCAACACCGGCTGCTGGGCATGGGCAATCGCAGTGTTCATCAACACGCCGGCGCAGCCCAGCTCCATGGCGATTGCCGCGTCAGAGGCGGTCCCAACGCCGGCATCGACGAGCACCGGGACCGTGGCTTCCTCAAGAATAATCCGCAGGTTGTATGGGTTGCAGATGCCCAGACCCGAACCGATCAGCCCGGCCAGCGGCATCACTGCGACGCAGCCGATCTCGGCCAACTGGCGCGCGATAATGGGGTCGTCACTGGTGTAGACCATGACATCGAAACCGTCCTTGACCAGCACTTCGGCGGCCTTGATGGTTTCCAGCACATTGGGAAACAGCGTCTTCTGATCCGCCAATACTTCCAGCTTGACCAGTTTGTGACCGTCGAGCAGTTCCCGCGCCAGGCGGCAAGTGCGCACCGCATCCTCGGCGGTGTAGCAGCCGGCCGTGTTGGGCAGAATGGTATAGCGGTCCGGTGGGACGACGTCGAGCAGGTTGGGCTCGCCGGGATTCTGGCCAATATTGGTTCGGCGGATCGCTACCGTGACGATCTCGGCGCCGGAGGCTTCGATAGCCTGGCGGGTTTCTTCGAGATCCTTGTACTTGCCGGTGCCGACCAGCAAGCGCGAACGATAGCGTACGCCGGCAATTTCCAGCGCGTCCTGGGTCAGGTCAGTCATGGTGTGCTCCGCTTGGGCTAGCCGCCGCCGATGGCGTGGACGATTTCCACCCGGTCGCCCTCGGCCAGGCGCGTCTCGGCAAACTGGCTGCGCGGCACGATATCGAGATTCAGTTCGATGGCCAGGCGCTTGCCAGTGAGCCCCAGTCGCTCGACCAGATCGGTCAGAGTGGTAGATGGTTCGACAGAATAGGCTTCGCCGTTCAGCTGAATCTGCATGCTGCACTCGAGGACGGATGGGAAAGACGACATGATACCGCTATTCGCCGGCCCTGCCGAGGGCAAGCGCGGCAATGGTTCAGCTCAAGCGCCAGGCACCCGCCCCGAAGCAGATCCAGGCGATCAGAAACAGCACACCCCCAATCGGCGTGACCATACCCAGCTTGCCCAGGCCGCTGAGCGCCAACGTATACAGGCTGCCAGAGAACAGCAGGATGCCCAGTGCAAAGAGAACGCCTGCGGCCTTGAGCAGCGTATTGTCCGGGCTGCGCAACAGCAGCAAGGCAACGCCGATCAGCGCCGCGGTGTGCCACAGCTGGTACTGAACGCCGGTCTGGAAAGCCGTCAGCAGATTGTCCGGCAACCGATTGCGCAATCCGTGCGCGGCGAATGCGCCCAGACCGACCCCAGTGAACCCGCTTAACGAAGCGAGCAAAAGCAATATCTTGGCCACCCTGAAACCCCCCGGTCTATACTGCGGGCCTATCCCGCACCTAGTGAATGCATGATCAAACGTATACTCGCCAAGGCAGCCAAATGGCTGCTCATCGTCATGGCCCTGAGCCTGGTTCCGGTCATCATACTGCGCTGGGTCCCTACGCCGGGCTCCATGCTGATGATCGAACGCTGGGCCGAGGCGCGTGGCAACGGCGGGCTCGACATTCGCCATGACTGGATTGCCTACGACAGGATACCCGACAACATGAAAATGGCGGTGATCGCCGCCGAAGATCAGCGCTTTGCCGAGCATTTCGGCTTCGATCTCAAGGCGATTCGCGCCGCCATCGAACACAATCGCCAGGGCGGCAGTGTCCGTGGTGCCAGCACGCTCACCCAGCAGGTGGCGAAGAATCAGTTCCTCTGGTCGGGCCGCAGCTGGCTGCGCAAGGGTGTAGAGGCCTGGTTCACCCTATGGATAGAGATTCTCTGGCCAAAGCAGCGCATTCTGGAACTGTATCTGAATCTGGCCGAATGGGACGAAGGCGTGTTCGGCGTCGAGGCGGCCGCCCGGCATCACTTCGGCGTCAGCGCCAGCGTGCTCTCGAACCGGCAGGCCGCGCAGCTTGCCGCGGTGCTGCCGAGTCCGCTGCGCTGGAGTGCCAGCCGCCCGCCGGCGCACGTGCAGCAGCGCGTCAACTGGATTCAGCGCCAGTCGCGCCAACTCGGCGGTCGGCATTATCTCGATCAGATGGAGTCAGGCCGCGAGCTGCCTGACTGGATGAGCGTGGCTTACTGGCGTGACCGTATCTGAGCGGTCGATCAGGACTCGTCGCGCAGTCCGAACATGATCGAAAACGCCTCTTCCTCACCCACCGCGACAACCGCGCCGGCCCGAGGGTAGACCCAGGCTTCGCCTTCGCTGACCGGCATGCGCACATCGGGACTACCGAAGGTGCCCTCGATCCTGTTCAGTTCCAGCGGCTCGACCGGAATCATGCTCATCCGCAGAATCTGCCGGTCTCCCAGGGCTTCTCCCACCGCGGGAGATACCGGCTGGTCGCGAATACCCGGCTCCCACGCCTGCGCCTCGACCAGGCTTTCCATTTCCTCGGCACCCAGACCGATCACCGCCTGTGCCTGCCACAGCCGATCGTCGCTTTCCAGGTTGTAGCGGCTGACCAGAGCCGGTTCCCCATCCGCACTGATCATCCACAGGTGACCACGACCGAGCGCCTGATCAGCCTGCAGGAGTGTGAGGCTGCGATCTTGTATCGGCTGCCAGAGTGACTCCCGATAGGTCTCGTACCAGGCTAGCGGCTCGGGCGCGTCACGCCGCGCCAGCCAGTCGCCGAACAGGAAAAACGCCAGGACCACAGCGCTGAAAATGGTGACGAGGCGAACGCCCGTGCGTGGACTCATTGTTATTCTCCGTAGGTGGCGTATCGGCGCAATAAAAAGGGCACCCTGAGGTGCCCTGCATTGACTGCCGCTGATCAGGCCTCGACTTCGACCTCTAGGTTCTTCTTCAGTTTGTTCATGGCGTTCTTTTCCAGCTGGCGGATACGCTCGGCAGATACCTGGTATTTCGCCGCGAGCTCGTGCAGCGTCGCCTTCTCTTCGGCCAGCCAGCGCTGGTAGAGAATGTCGCGACTGCGCTCGTCGAGCTGCTCCAGCCCCTGCTGTAGCAGGTTGACCGAGCTATCGGACCAGTCAGCCGACTCCAGCTGCGTTGCCGGGTCGTAGCGCTTGTCCTCGAGGTAATGCACCGGCGCGTAGGCGGCGCTGTCATCGTCGTCGTCCTGGGCGCCATCGAAGCCCAGATCCTGACCGTACAATCGACTTTCCATCTCACGTACTTCGCGCGCCGCGACGCCAAGATCGCCAGCTACCGCGTTGACCTCGTCATGCGACAGCCAGGTCAGTTTCTTCTTGGCGCTGCGCAGATTGAAGAACAGCTTGCGCTGGGCCTTGGTGGTGGCGATCTTGACGATACGCCAGTTGCGCAGGATGAACTCGTGGATCTCCGCACGGATCCAGTGCACGGCGAACGACACCAGTCGCACGCCCATTTCGGGGTTGAAGCGCTTGACCGCCTTCATCAGGCCGACGTTGCCTTCCTGGACCAGGTCAGACTGTGCCAGACCATAACCCGAGTAGCTGCGGGCAATGTGCACCACGAAACGCAGGTGCGACATGACCAGTTGGCGGGCCGCCTCAAGATCCTGTTGGTAGTACAAACGATCAGCCAGCTCCCGCTCTTCCTCGACACTCAGGACGGGAATGCTGCTTACGGTCTGCACATAGGCTTCCAGGTTCGCACCGGGAACCAGGCTATGTATGGGCTGCAAAGCAGTGCTCATGTTTGAACTCCGAGAGAAGTTGACGGCTCAGTTTATCACCGGCATATAAGACTGTGAATGGCGTCGCAAGTTCAAGCCCAAGCCAGGTTTCATGCGGCTTCGCTGGCAGTTCGGGCTGGCTGGCCGGTCACTGCGGCTCGATATCGCGAATGTGCCGACCGACCGCCAGCCAGGCGCCGACCAGACCCAGCAGCATCGCCCCGCCAACCAGCGTCAGCCCGTCCTCGAGCGGCACACCATCAAGGGCAAAGTCGCTGCGATACAGAGCGGCGACGTCACGTACGGCGATGTTCAGCCAGGCCAGCCCGGCTGCTAACAGCAGCCATGCCAGCAAACCGGCGAGCAGGCCATACATTACGCCCACGTAAAGAAACGGACGACGGACGAAGGCATCGGTTCCCCCGACCAGCTTGATGACCTGAATTTCTTCCCGACGGCTTTCGATCGCCAGACGAATCGTGTTGGCCATCACCAGCAGCAACGCCAGAATCAGCAGCAGAGCCAGGCCACCGGTGAAGCGCTCGATCATACCAAGGATCGCGCTCAGCCGTTCCACCCATTCCAGGTCGATCTGTACCGTATTGACGCCGTCGAAGCCGGCGAGGCGATCGCGCAGAGGAGCGAGCGCGGTCGCACCGCCGTCGATACTGTGCGGGGTAACCAGAATCACCGAGGGCAGCGGATTGTAGGCCAGCTGATCGAGTGCGTCGCCCAGCCCGGAATGCTGCTGGAATTCGGCGAGGGCCAGCTCCTTGTCGAGCAGCTGAGCCTCGGCGACTTCATCGAGCTGAAGAATCTCGTCGCGCAGTTCGCGGCCCTGCGCGGCGACAACATCATCATCGAGATAGACCGAGAGCTGCGCGGCGCGCTGCCAATCGACCCCCAGCCGTTCGACCTGATCGATCAGTACCGCAAGGCCCATCGGCAAGGCAAGCACGATGGTCATGACCAGTACCGTCAGCGCGCTGCTGTAGGGCTGCTGGCGAATACGCGCGAGCGCCTGGCGCGCGCTATCTCGATGACTGCCGAGCCAACCACGAAGCGGCTGCCGCCAGTCCTGACCGGAGCGCGCGGCGCCGGCCGGGCGTGAGCGCTTGTCGGTCGGTTTGCGGTCAGGCTGGCGCGCGCTCATGGCTGATCCCCGTCATGCAGCAGCCGCCCCTCACCGAGGGTCAGCATGCGATGATCGAGCCGAGCGATCAGGGACAGGTCGTGACTGGCGATGAGCACCGTCACACCCACCCGGTTGAAATCCTCGAACAGCTCCATGATCTCCGCCGACAACGCCGGGTCCAGGTTACCGGTAGGCTCGTCGGCCAGCAGTAGCGCGGGCTTGTGCACCACGGCGCGGGCAATACCGACACGCTGCTGCTCCCCACCCGACAGCGCGATGGGGTAGACGTTTTCCTTGCTCAGGAGCCCCACCTTGTCCAGCGCAGCGCGTACCCGCCGGCCGATTTCGTCGCGCGGCGTGCCGTTGATGATCAGCGGCAGCGCGACGTTGTCGAACACCGTGCGGTCGAACAGCAACTGGTGGTTCTGGAATACCACGCCGATCTGTCGGCGCAGGTAAGGGATATCGTCGCTACTGAGCTGGCGCAGATCCTGCCCGCCGACATGCACCTGGCCGGAGCTCGGCCTTTCCATGCACATGATCAGCTTCAGCAACGTACTCTTCCCTGCACCGGAGTGACCGGTGATGAACACCATCTCGCCGGTACGGATATGGAAATTGAGGTTTTCGAGACCCTTGTGGCCGTTGGGGTAGCGCTTGCTGACCTGCTCGAAGCGAATCATCGATCACTCGCGTCCAAACAAGGCCTTCACGAATTCCGGCGCGGTAAACGGGCGCAGGTCATCGATCTTTTCGCCGACGCCGATATAGCGAATCGGCAGTCCGAACTGCTTGGCCAAGGCAAAGATGACGCCACCCTTGGCGGTGCCATCGAGCTTGGTCAGTACCAGACCGGTCAGGTCCACAGCCTCGTTGAACAGGCGCGTCTGGCTGATGGCGTTCTGACCGGTACCGGCATCCAGGACCAGCAGCACTTCATGGGGCGCATCCGGATCGAGCTTGGCCATGACCCGCTTGACCTTCTTCAGCTCGTCCATCAGATGATCCTTGTTGTGCAGACGTCCGGCGGTATCGGCGATCAGCACGTCCATGCCACGCGACTTGGCGGCCTGCAAGGCATCGAAGGTCACCGAGGCCGAGTCGGCACCGGTGTGCTGGGCGACTACCGGGATGCGGTTTCTGTCGCCCCAGACCTGCAACTGTTCCACCGCGGCGGCGCGAAAGGTATCCCCGGCGGCGAGCATGACCTGCTTGCCCTCGCCCTGGAGGCGCTTGGCCAGTTTGCCGATGGTAGTGGTCTTGCCCACTCCGTTGACGCCCACCACGAGAATCACGAACGGCTTCTTGTCCGCCGGGATTTCGAGTGGCTTGGCGACGTCTGCCAACAGCTTCTCCAGCTCTCGCTGCAAAGCCGCATACAGCGCCTTGCGATTGGAAACCTCGCGGCGGCGTACGCTCTGCTGCAACGTTTCCATGATCATGGTGGTGGCTTCGATGCCGACATCCGCCATCAACAGACGTGTTTCCATGTCTTCGAGCAGTTCGTCGTCGATTTCCTTCTCGCCAAGGAACATGTTGGCCATGCCCTCACCCAGATTCGCGCTGGTCTTCGACAGACCGGCGCGCATCCGCGCGAGGAATCCCTTCGGCTCTTGCGCAGGCGCTGGTTCGGGGGCGGGCTCGGCCTGGCCCAGCTCGCCGAACAGCGATTGGGCCACTTCGCGTGCGGCCTGATCGGGTTGAGCGGGGCGTGGTTCGGGCGCAGCGGCCGGCACTGGACCAGTAGGCTCGCTGGGCTGGGGCTGGTTGGGCTGGGGCTGGCTAGTGACAACCGGCGCATCGACCACCTGCTCAGGCTCAACCGCGGGCGTGGGCTGGCGGGCTTCAGGGGCCTCGTCCTGAGCCGGAGCCGTATCGTCCTGGCGCCGGCGGCCCCAGCCGAATAGCCCGCGCTTGGCCGGCTTTTGTTCGTCGTCTGCGCCGCGATTGGATTTGTCTTTGGAACCAAACATGAACAATCACTATCGATTCGGGGCGGCCGCACTTGGCTGCCGCGTTGAAGGTTGGGTTATCCTACCCCACTTCCGCCGCCGGCGGTACGAAGTCGTTTTCAAGGATCCAAGCATGCTGCGGCCTATCTTGACGATTTTCCTGGCTTTTTTGGCACCGGCCGTGATCGGCGCCACTACCGAGCTGGAACAACAACAGCAAACCCATGAATTCACCCTGGACAACGGCCTGAAGGTGATCGTCCGCGAAGACCACCGCGCGCCCGTGGTGGTATCCCAGCTCTGGTACAAGGTCGGCAGCAGTTACGAGCCACCGGGCAAGACCGGGATGTCCCACGCGCTGGAACACATGATGTTCAAAGGCAGCGAGCGACTCGGGCCGGGGCAGGCTTCGCGCATCCTCAACAGTCTGGGCGCGCAGGAGAATGCTTTCACCAGCCGCGACTATACCGCCTACTATCAGGTGCTCAATCGCGATCAGCTGGCTGTGGCGCTGGAGCTTGAGGCCGAGCGCATGCGCAACCTGACCCTGCCGGAAGACGAGGTCATGCGCGAAATGGAGGTGATCAAGGAAGAGCGACGCCTGCGCACCGAGGACAATCCCAACGCCCTGGCCTTCGAACGTTTTCTGACCCAGGCGCATTTCGCAAGTCCGTACGCTCAGCCGGTCATCGGCTGGATGCACGATCTCGATCGACTGACCGTCGCAGACCTGCGGCAGTGGTACGACATCTATTACCAGCCCGGCAATGCGATTCTGGTCATCGTGGGGGACGTCGAAATCGACGAAGTCCGCACGATGGTTCAACGCTATTTCGGGCCGATCCCGGCCGGTACCGCGCCGGAAGCCAAGCGCCCCCTGGAACTCCCCGGCGGTGGTGAACGCGAACTGATCCTCCACCTCGACGTCCGCCTGCCGACCCTGATGATGGGCTTCAACGTGCCGAGCCTGACTACCGTGAGCCAGCCATGGGAGTCGCATGCCTTGCGCCTGCTCGAAGCGGTGCTCGATGGTGGTTTCAGCGCCCGGCTACCGAGCCGGCTGGAACGTGGCGAAGCCGTCGCCACATCGGTCTCCGCCAGCTACGATGCCTTCGCTCGAGGCGACACCCTGTTCATGCTCAGCGGGATTCCCAACCAGGCCAGGGATGTCTCGCTGGAGCAGCTGGAGGCCGCGCTGTGGGAGCAGATCGAACTGATCAAACAAGAGCCTCCTGCCGAGTCCGAACTGGAGCGGGTCCAGGCGCAGCTGATCGCCGAGCTGGTCTATGACCAGGACGGGATCAGCCAGCAAGCCAACCGAATCGGCCAGCTCGAAGCAGTCGGCCTGCCCTGGACCCTGCTGGACGATGACATCGAGACACTGCAGGCGATTACGCCGGAACAGATCAGCGAGGTTGCCCGCCGCTATCTGGTCCGCGAGCGGCTGACCCGCTCGCACGTACTGCCCGTCCCCGCCGAGGAGAGCGACAATGAGTAACACCACGCATCGTTTCCGCTGGCTTTGGGCGATTGCCCTGCTGGTGGTGCTGCTGGCGGTATTGCTGTTCCAGGCGCGGTCCAACCCGGAAGCAACGACAAATCAGCCTGCCGATGCCAGCCAGGTCGCCGAAACCGACAGCGCAGAGCCATCGCCGGAAGCCGACGGCTCGGTCGAAGAGGCTCTGCCGGTGCTCGACTCGCTACCCAGCTGGGATCAGGACAAGCCACCGGCCAGGCGCAACCTCGATCTGCAGCACTGGACCACCGAACAGGGCACCCGGGTCTATTTCATGCCGGCTGCCGAGCTGCCGATGGTCGACGTTCAATTGCTGTTTTCCGCTGGCGCCAGCCGGGACGACGGCCAGCCCGGCCTGGCCACGCTGACCAATGGCATGCTCGGCGAGGGCACCGAAAACCGCGACGCTGGCGAGATTGCGGCGGGCTTCGAGCGTCTCGGCGCGCAGTTCAGCAACAGCTCCCATCGCGACATGGCGTCGGCCAGCCTGCGCAGCCTGGCGGCGCCCGACAAGCTGGACCCGGCAATCAACCTGTTCGCTGAAGTAGTAACCCGCCCCAGCTTCCCTGCCGATGCCTTCGAGCGCTTGCGCAACCAGCTGCTGGCGAGCCTGCAGTTTCGCCTTCAGCAACCGTCGGCCCTGGCCAGCGAAACCTTCTGGAATGGCCTGTATGGCGATCACCCCTATGGTCACCTACCCCAGGGCACGCCGGAAAGCCTCAGCGCGTTGACGCCGCAGGAGTTGGAAGCCTTCCATCAGCGTTTCTACAGCGCCGGCAATGCGGTTGTGTCGATCGTCGGCGCCATCGATCGCAGGCAGGCCGAGCGCATCGCCCAGCGGCTCGCCGATGCGCTGCCACAAGGTCCTGCGGCGGATCCACTCCCGCCGCCGGAACAGGCGCCCGTGGAAACGGGCCGCAAGCATGTCGAGTTCCATGGCCAGCAGGTGCACATTCTCATGGGACAACTTGGCATCAACCGCGGCGACCCTGATTACGCAGCCCTGTATGTCGCCAACGAAATACTCGGAGGCTCCGGCTTCGGCTCGCGCCTGATGGAAGAAATCCGCGAAAGGCGCGGCCTGTCGTATTCAGTCAGCAGCGGCTTTTCGCCTATGCAGGTTGCCGGTCCGTTCATCATCAGGATGCAGACCCGTGCCGACCAGGCAGAGCTGGCGTTGAGCGTGCTGAACGATTCGTTGCGCAGTTTCATCGAGAACGGGCCGACCGAGGCAGAGCTCAAACGCACCAAGCGTCAGTTGATGGGCGCGTTTCCGCTGAGTACGGCGAGCAACGCGGCGATCGTCGGCCAACTGGGCATGATCGGTTTCTACGACTTGCCGCTGAATCATCTGCAGCTGTTCATGGATCAGGTCCAAGCTCTCACAGTCGAGCAGGTGCGCGACGCATTCGCCCGACACATAAGCCTCGATCAGCAACTGATCGTCACCGTTGGGCCGCCACCGGAACCGGAAGCGGAAACGACGGAAGGCGAAGACGCAGCCCAACAGCCCGGCGAGACATCCGAGCCCGAAGCAACCGAAACGGAGCAGCCATGAGCAGGCGCCCCCAGGCGGCACAAAGCCAGTTGCGAATCATCGGCGGACAATGGCGCAGCCGGCGTTTCGGATTTACCGAGCAGCCCGGGCTGAGGCCGACGCCGGACCGGGTGCGCGAGACATTGTTCAACTGGCTTAGCGGTGAACTCGAGGGCGCCCGATGTCTCGATCCGTTCGCTGGTAGCGGCGCGCTGACGCTCGAGGCTCTGTCACGTGGTGCTGCCTATGCCCTGGCCTGCGATAGCAGTCGCGACGTGGTGCAGACGCTGCGAGGTCACCTGACTACGCTAGGCTGCGAGCATGCCGACATACGCCAGCAGGACGCGCTGGGCCTGCTCGCCACCGCGCCGGAACAGCCGTTCGACGTCGTCTTCCTCGACCCACCGTTTCGCCAGGGACTGCTCGAACCGACCTGCCAGGCCCTTGAAGACCACGGTTGGCTGACCCGTTACGCCTGGATCTACACCGAGAGCGAGGCAGCCCCTGCCACTCTCGCGCATCCAGCGAACTGGCAACTCTACCGGGAAAAACGCGCCGGCCAGGTCTGGTACAGCCTGTGGCGCCGCCAGGGCTGATGCCGTTCCGGCCGGCCGCCTGGCTGCCCGGTGGGCATCTGCAAACCCTGTTCAGCCCGTTTTTCCGTGGCGCGCCGAAGCTGCACCGTGAGCGCCAGCGGTTTTCCCTGGCGGACGGTGACTTTATCGACCTCGACTGGTACGGCCCCGATCAGCCGCACGCCCCCTGTGTCATTCTGCTGCATGGGCTGACCGGCAGCTCCGACTCGCTATACGTACTGGGGCAGCAGCAGGCGCTCGCCCGAATCGGTTGGCGCAGCGTGGCAGTCAACTGGCGAGGTTGTTCGGGCGAGCCCAACCACTTGCCCCGGGGTTACCACTCCGGCGCCAGCGATGATCTCGCCGAGGTGGTGAAGCAGGTTCGCGGCATGGCAGGCCCGCAGCGCTCGCTCGCCGCAGTAGGCTATTCGCTGGGTGCGAATGTTCTGCTCAAGTATCTGGGTGAACGCGGCAGCGCCAGCGACCTTTGCGCTGCGGCGGCGGTCTCGGTGCCCTTTCGGCTGGACCAGTGTGCCGATCGCCTGGGGCAAGGATTTTCACGCGTCTACCAGGCGCGATTCATGCGCGAGATGGTCGCCTACGTAGCCAACAAGCAGCTCGCTTTTGCCCGCAGCGCGCGCGAACAGGAGCATGCGCGCCTGGTGGCCCTCGGCTCACTGGAAGGCATGTCGACGTTCTGGGAGTTCGATGAGCGGGTCACTGCTCCGCTGCACGGTTACGCCAGTGCCGCGGATTACTACAAGCGCTGCAGTAGCCGGTACTTTCTGGGCGACATCGTCACGCCGACGCTGATCGTCCAGAGCAGCGACGATCCCTTCGTCTATCCGCACAGCCTACCGGAGCCGGCTGAGCTGTCCAAGGCGGTCACCTTCGAGTTGCATGCCAGGGGCGGTCACGTCGGATTTGTCGAGGGCTCGCCCTGGCGGCCGCGCTTTTATCTCGAGCGACGCTTGCCGCAATGGTTGGCCGAGCAGATCGGCGCGTCGACCGCGCTCAACGCAGCGGTGAATGATAGGCCTTAAGCAACTCGGCAACGGCCGGACGGGCCTCGTCGGATAGCAACGGCCATTCCTGCGCCAGCACCTGATACACGCCACGACGCAACTGTTCCGGCGTAAGCGCCTGCCCGGACTCGAGCACCGAGGTACAGAGGTAGCTCACCCAGCCGGTCATCAGCAGCCAGCTATTGACCGCCAGCACGTCCGGATCGGTCAACTCATGGTGAAGTATCCCGGCGTCGACCAGCCCCTGATAGATCGCCCGCGCGCCATCCACGCAGCGTCTGGAGAAGGCACGGTAACGCTCCGCCAGTTGGTCGTCGCAGTCGAGCAGATGCTCCAGATCACGCAGCAGGAAGCGGTAATCCCACAAACCGTGGAAAGCTGATTCGAGATAGGCGCTTTTATCGGTCAATGTCAGCGCTCGCCCTTCAGGCACCCTCAGATAATCATCGACCTGTGCTTCATAGCGCGCAAACAGTTCGGCGATGATCTGCTGCTTGTTGCGGAAGTGGTAATAGAGATTGCCTGGCGACATGTCCAGGTGGGCGGCGATGTGATTGGTGGTCACGGCCCGCTCGCCCTGTTCATTGAATAACTGAAGGCTGGCTTGGAGAATGCGCTCGCGGGTTTTCATATCGCCTTGGCTTGGAGTCCGTTTGACACTTTAGAGCATTTGCTCTAACAATACCGGCAACAACAAGAGTCGCCACCGACCTGACCGAGGCCCCCATGGTAGCCGATATCGCTTATCTGCAGGATCAGCAAGCATCTCTTTCCAACATGCGGGAGGTTTTCGGTCGCCAGCGCGCCGCCTTTCGTGGCGCGCCCATGCCTGATGCGGACCAACGCATCCGCCAGCTCAAGGCCCTGAAAGCTGCCTTGCTTGCTCATCAATCCCAGCTTATCGAGGCGATCGACACAGACTTCGGTCGTCGCTCGGCCGATGAAACACGACTCGCCGAAATCCTGCCCGCCATCGAAGGCATCAATTATGCGCTGAAGAACCTGCGTAGCTGGATGAAGCCCTCCCGGCGCCGTGTCGGCATGGCTTTTCAGCCAGGCAAGGCGCGGGTGATCTACCAGCCGCTCGGCGTGGTCGGCATTATCGTTCCCTGGAACTATCCGCTGTATCTGGCCATGGGCCCGCTCACCACCGCCCTGGCTGCTGGCAACCGCGCGATGATCAAGATGAGCGAGTCGACGCCGGCCACGGCTGAAGTGTTCGCCAGCATGCTTGCTACCGTCTTCGAGGATGAGCAGGTCGCAGTGATCACCGGCGAGGCGGAAGTTGGCCAGGCGTTTTCACAGCTGCCGTTCGATCATCTGCTGTTCACCGGAGGAACCGGTATCGGCCGACACGTCATGCGCGCGGCGGCCGACAACCTGACACCGGTCACGCTGGAGCTGGGCGGCAAGTCCCCGGCCATCGTCTCGGCTGATGTGCCCATCAAGGACGCCGCCGAGCGCATCGCCTTCGGCAAGGGCCTTAACGCCGGGCAGACCTGCGTGGCGCCGGATTACGTCCTGTGCCCGGCGGCACGCGTCGATGCGCTCGTCGAGGCTTTGCGCCGCCAGTTCAGTAGCTTCTACCCGACCCTTGCGGACAATCGCGACTACACGCAAATCATCAATCCGCGCCAGTACAAGCGGTTGCTCGACTACCTCGGCGACGCCATCAACCGCGGCGCACGGGTCATCGAGATCAACCCGGCCGGCGAAGATCTGACCCAGACGCGCGTTTTGCCGCCGACCCTGCTGCTCAACGTCAACGATGACATGAAAGTGATGCAGGAAGAGATCTTCGGTCCGCTGCTGCCAATCGTGCCCTACAACAGCCTCAGCGAGGCGCTGGATTACATCGCCGATCGTCCGCGACCGCTGGCGCTGTATTATTTTGGCTATGACAAGGCCGAGCAGCAGCGCTTGATGGAACAAACCCACGCTGGCGGCATGTGCATCAATGACACGGTGTTCCATGTGGCGCAGGACGACATGCCCTTTGGTGGCGTCGGCCCGTCCGGCATGGGGCATTACCACGGCCACGAAGGTTTTCTCACCTTCAGCAAGGCCAAGGGCGTATACATCAAGCAGCGGTACAACGGCGCCCGCCCGATCTACCCGCCCTATGGCGGCGCACTGCTGAAGATGATCTACAAGCTGTTCATAAAATAAGCATAAAAAGGCATCAGCATGGCCACTCGTTCCTTCGATCTGTCCCGGCGCGAGCTCCTGAAGCTCGGCGCTGGCGCCAGCCTGGCGCTGACCACCGTCGGCATGACCGCTACGCTGACCGGCTGTTCATCGAGCCAGGCGGCGAGTGACTACGCCGTACTGCGCGAGTCCGACCTGCCGGTGCTAAGGGCGCTGTTTCCCGCAGTCGTCGGCGAGCACCCGGCCCTGCGCGAAGATAGCGCGGCTCTGGAACGGGCCATCCGTCAGCTCGATACCACACTCGACAGCACCTCGCCGGCCGTGCAAAGCGACGTCCTCGACCTGCTGGGCATGCTCAGCCTGCCGCTCACGCGCGGCCCGCTGACCGGCATCTGGGGTAGCTGGGAGAAGGCGTCGCCCGAAGCGCTGCAGAGCTTTCTCGATCGTTGGAAAAACAGCCGCCTGGACATGCTGCGCCAAGGGTACAAGGCGCTCGGCCAGCTGCTGTTGATGAGCTGGTACGCATTACCGCAATCCTGGGCGGACGCGGGCTATCCCGGCCCGCCAACCGTCTGATCGCTTCGAGAGAATCCCATATGCCCGTACCCGATTTATTCATGGAAGGTGTCGCACGCGGCTGGCAGGTACTCGACGCCGGCGAATTCGACAGTGAGCGAACCATTGACGCCGATGTAGCCATCATTGGCACCGGCGCTGGCGGCGGCACGACAGCCGAGATCCTCGCCAATGCCGGGCTGCGCGTGGTGCTGGTCGAAGAAGGCTCGCTGAAGACTTCCAGCGATTTCAAGAATGACGAGGCCAAGGCGTACGCCGAGCTGTATCAGGAAGGGGCTGCCCGCGCCACACGCGACGGTGGCATCGGTATCCTTCAGGGCCGCACCGTTGGCGGCACGACGACGGTGAACTGGACCAGCAGCTTTCGGACCCCGACACCTACGCTGGAGCACTGGGCCGCAGAACATGGCGTCAAGGGGCTCGATGAGACAAGCATGGCTCCGTGGTTTGCGCATATGGAAGAACGGCTGGGCGTGTCGCCCTGGGCAGTGGCCCCGAACGCCAACAACGACGTGCTGCGTGCTGGCTGCGAATCACTTGGCTGGCATTGGGCAGTCATTCCGCGCAACGTTCGCGGCTGCTGGAATCTCGGTTACTGCGGAACCGGCTGCCCGACCAATGCCAAGCAATCAATGCTGGTGACTACCATACCCGCAGCGCTGGAAAAGGGCGCCCTGCTGATTCACCGCGCCCGCGCCGAGGAGCTGGTATTCGAAGGCGACCGGGTCATCGAGGTGCGCTGTCGGGGGATGAATGCACAGCTGACGCGCGCCGATGGCCAACTGGTCCGGCTGCGGGCGCGCCATGTGGTGCTGGCCGGTGGCGGTATCAACAGCCCGGCGTTGTTGCTGCGCTCGAAGGCGCCGGACCCGCATGGCCGCACCGGCAAGCGTACCTCCCTGCATCCGGTCAATTTCACCGTGGCGCAATTCGACGAGCCGATCAACGGGTTCTATGGGGCGCCTCAGTCGATCTACTCCGACCACTTCCAGTGGCAGCACGGCGCAAGCGGACCGATGAGCTTCAAGCTGGAAGTGCCGCCGATGCAGCCAAGCATTACCTCCGCCTTGCTGGGCGGGCACGGCAGCGAGAACCTCCAACGGGTGCGCAAGCTGTCGCACAGCAATGTGATGATTGCGCTGATGCGCGATGGGTTCGACGAGCAGAGCCAGGGCGGCTCGGTGATGTTGCGCGACGATGGCACGCCGGTGCTGGATTATCCGCTTAACGACTATCTGATGGATGGTGCTCGCCGGGCTTTCCTGTCGATGGGTGAAATCCAGTTCGCCGCTGGTGCGCGCGCCGTATCACCCACCCACAGTCACGGCCAGTTCAGCCACAGCTGGAAGGATTTCCGCAGCCAGGTCGAGGCGCTCAGCTATCGCATTCACGACGTCCGCCTGGCCAGCGCTCACGTCATGGGCGGCTGCGCCATGGGCGAAGACCCGCGCCAGTCGGTGGTCGACAGCCGCGGCCGGCATCATCAACTTGGCAACCTCTCGGTGCTGGACGGCTCGCTATTCCCCACCAGCGTCGGAGCCAACCCGCAGCTGTCGATTTACGGCATAGTCGCGCGTCTGGCCACTGACCTGGCCAGCGAACTCGCCTGACC
The DNA here is from genome assembly GCF_900104945.1 of Halopseudomonas xinjiangensis. Lineage (NCBI taxonomy): Bacteria > Pseudomonadati > Pseudomonadota > Gammaproteobacteria > Pseudomonadales > Pseudomonadaceae > Halopseudomonas > Halopseudomonas xinjiangensis. The sequence continues at coordinate 2,964,966 of NZ_LT629736.1, forward strand.
TCACCGGAGCGGTCACGCCGCTCCTGGCTTGGTCCCGCCGGCGCATTGCGCTACCATTCGCTTCCCCACCTCCTGCGCAGGATCATCCGATCGATGAATACGGTTCTCTACCCTGGCACCTTCGACCCCATTACCAAAGGCCATACCGATCTGGTTGAGCGGGCTTCGAAGCTGTTTGACCGGGTGGTTGTGGCGGTGGCCGCGAGCCCGAAGAAGAACCCCGCGTTCCCACTCGAGCAGCGTGTCGAGATGGCCCGCGAAGTCCTCTCGCATCTGCCCAATGTCGAGGTCGTGGGCTTCTCCTCGCTGCTGGCGCATTTCGTCAAGGAAGTGAATGCCAACGTGTTGCTGCGTGGGCTGCGGGCGGTGTCGGACTTCGAATACGAGTTCCAGCTGGCGAACATGAACCGCGTGCTGGCTCCGGATGTCGAAAGCCTGTTCCTGACGCCATCGGAAAAGTATTCCTATATTTCTTCAACGCTGGTGCGGGAGATCGCCGCGTTGAATGGTGATGTCACCAAGTTCGTTCACCCCAAGGTCAACGACGCCCTGATCAAGCGCTTTCGGCCCGATCAGGCGTAAGCGGAGTATCCAGCACCATGTCACTGATCATTACCGATGACTGCATCAACTGCGATGTATGTGAGCCGGAATGCCCAAATGGCGCCATCTCGCAGGGCGAGGAGATCTACGTGATCGACCCCAACCTGTGCACCGAGTGCGTCGGTCACTTCGACGAGCCGCAGTGCCAACAGGTGTGCCCGGTCGACTGCATCCCTCTGGACGCGAACAACGTCGAGAGCAAGGACGAATTGATGGAGAAGTACAAGATCCTTACCGGCGCCGCATGAGTCGCCTGCGCTGTACCCTGCTATCTCTTGGCCTGCTGATCAGCGGTGCGCTCCAGGCCGCCGTCCCCGATCAGCAGGCAGTCGCCACTGCCCATCCTTTCGCTACCGACGCCGCGCATCAGATCCTTGACCAGGGCGGCAATGCCTTTGACGCCGCCATTGCAGCGGCCGCGACGCTGGCTGTGGTCGAACCGCAGGGCTCCGGCCTCGGCGGGGGCGGCTTCTTTCTGCTGCGGCTCCAGCAGGACGATGGCGTGGACTACCGCTTCCTCGATGCGCGCGAAACCGCGCCCCTGGCGGCGCACCGGGACATGTATCGCGACGCCGACGGGAAGGTATCTCGCAGTGCCTCGCTGAATGGCCCCTTGGCTGCCGGCATACCGGGCTTGCCGGCAGCTCTGGTGCATCTGGCTGAACGCTACGGCGAGCTACCGCTTGCGGCCAGCCTGGCGTCCGCCATCGAGGCAGCGGAAAAAGGGTTCCAGGTCAGCGACCGTTACCGCACACTCGGTGGCTTCCGCCTGGACGCGATGCGCGCCGATACCGAGACCGCAAGAATCTACCTTCGCGATGGCGAGTTACCGGCCGAAGGCACGCTGATCAAGCAGCCCGAGCTTGCCGCCACCCTGCGCGCCCTGGCTCAGCATGGCCACGATGGGTTCTATGCCGGCCAGACTGCTCAACGTTTGGTCGAAGCCGTGCGGGGAGCCGGAGGCATCTGGCAACAGGCCGACCTCGACGCGTATCAGGTAGTCGAGCGCGAACCCGTCCGCTGGCACAGCCAGGGCCACCAGATCATCAGTGCGCCGCTGCCCTCCGCAGGCGGAATTGCGCTGGCGGGGATTCTGCAGGGGCTGGAGTCGCTACCGGAAACCGAGCGTGGCTCAGTGCAGCGCACCCACTATCTGGTCGAGCTGATGCGCCGGGTGTACCGCGACCGCACTGCTCTGCTGGGCGACGCCGACCAGGTCGAGGTGCCCGTCGCACGGCTGGTGTCGGCAGATTATGCGAAGACCTTGGCTGATAGCATATCTGCCGATCGCGCTACGCCAAGTAGTGAGCTCGGTGCTCCGCGTGCCTTCAACGAAGGTACCAATACCACGCATTTTTCGTTGATTGACCGCCATGGTAACGCCGTCGCCGCCACGCTGAGCGTCAATCTGCCCTTTGGCGCCGCGTTCACCGTGCCTGGCACTGGCGTGCTGCTGAACAACGAGATGGACGATTTCGCCGCGGACCCGGCCGGCAGCAACGCCTACGGGCTGGCCGGCAGCGAAGCGAATGCGATCGCGCCGGGCAAACGGCCTTTGTCGAGCATGACCCCGACCATGCTCGAGAACGATCAGCAGCTGGCCGTACTGGGCACACCCGGCGGTAGTCGCATCATCAGCATGGTCCTGCTGGGCAGCCTCGAAGCCATCGAGGGGCAACCGGTGGAGCAATGGGTCTCGCGCCCGCGCTTCCACCACCAGTACCTGCCAGACCACATTCAGGTGGAGGACGATGCGTTCTCGCCTGCCGAGCGCGCAGCACTGGAGCGACTAGGGCATCGTATCAAGCCGGTCGGTCGCGATTACGGTGACATGCAGGCGGTGAACTGGGACAAGCGCAACGGTGAGCTGTCCGCTGCCAGCGATCCTCGCGGCGAAGGCAAGGCGCTGGCCAGGCGGGCGCTGAAGGCAGACTGAGCGAAGGTGGCCAGCTCCGGCTTCCAGATGAACACACCAACGAGGGTGAGCAGGGCCGCGCTGAGCCAGCCCGGCCTTGAGAATGCACGCATAGCTAGCGACGAAACGGCGTAGCGACGGCCCGCCGCATCCGCTTCGCCGATCAGGCTATATCAGAGGCTTTCCTGCTGTTGCTTACGACCGTAACCGGTCTTGGTGCAACCGAGGCAGCGCAGGAAGGTTTCGCGACCGGGGCGCACCACTAGCTCCTGTCCGGCTTCGGCAGTGTTGCCAGCCAGCGCAGTGAACGGCAGGCTGACGATGAACGCGGCAGCGCCGACAGCTGTTACGGCAGCGCCGATCGGACGCGCGATGATCAGGTCTCCAACCATGGCGAAGATGCCAGGATTTTCGACGTGTTCTTCGTAACCAAAGGCAGCGGAGTCAGCGGCGTGAATACTGCCGGCGAGCAGCAGGCCGGCCAGAACGGCGGTAGTGTGACGTAACAGGCGCATAATAGGATCCCTGGTGGTGGCCCGGTAGGCAATTATTCTCACGTACGGCGCCCGTCCCGGGTGCCGTTTGGCCATTGTAGGCCCAATCGTGACATTACGGAATCTGACCGCAGAAAATTGCCAACCCGTCCCGTTTACCGGGGTTCAGCGCTGGCAGCGGCGACAGAAAACCGAACTGCGCTGGCCCAGGCGAACCTCGCTCAGCGTGGCTCCACACACCTTGCAGAGCTGCCCGCCACGACCGTAGGCAAACAGCTCCTGCTGGAAGTATCCGGGCTGACCGTCACCGCCGATGAAGTCGCGAAGCGTGGTACCGCCGCGCTCGATGGCGTAGGCCAGTACGCGACGAATCTCCTCGGCGAGTCGGTCGTAGCGAGCGCGGCTGATTCGTCCGGCCTCGCGCCGCGGGTCGATGCCCGCAGCGAACAGTGCCTCGGTCGCGTAGATGTTGCCCACGCCCACCACCACCATGTTATCCATGATGAAGGGCTTGACCGCCATGCTGCGCCCGCGTGACAGGCGAAACAGCCGCTCGCCCACGAAGTCGTCCGACAGCGGCTCGGGACCGAGGCTGGCGAGCAGCGGGTGGTTGAGCGGATCGGTGCTCCAGAGCATGGCACCGAACCGACGCGGATCGGTATAGCGCAGGGTCATACCCGAATCAAGTTCGATATCGACATGCTCGTGCTTGAGCACCGGCGTACCCGCCGGCACCAGCCGCAAATTGCCTGACATGCCCAGATGGCTGATCAGCGTACCGCCGCCGATATCCATCAACAGATACTTGGCGCGACGCTTCACCGACGCGAACGTCTGATCCTCGATCTGGATCGCCAGATCCTCCGGAATCGGCCAGCGCAGACGCCGATCGCGCACGATCAGGCGCGTCACACGACGGCCCTCCACGTGGGGAGCGATGCCGCGGCGGGTAGTCTCGACCTCGGGCAATTCAGGCATGGAACGCTGGACCTCAGCTATGCAACCAGTAGGTGGCGAACAATAACAGCAGCAACAACGGCATGACACTCACGACGAAGCGCCCGTTCCAGCCAAAGGCTACGCGCCAGGGCTTCTCACCACTGTAACGCGCCAGGATCAGAGTCGATGGGCCGAACGGCGAGAAGATCATCGCCAGCGAAAAACCGCACATCAGCCCCACCGCCGGCGTCATGATCGGCACACCAAGATAGCCCAGCTGAGCCAACAGGCCCGCTATCAACGACAGCGAGACGATTGGTGCGACGCCAATCACCGCCAGCGTGATAGTGCTGAACAGACTGGCGATGGCCAGCAACAGGTTGTATTTGGGCTCCTGTGCCAACCAGGTCGCGATCTCTTCGAGCGGGGCGACAGCGCCGAGCACCGCGCCCAGTACCGCGGCGCAACCGAAGATGAACATCTCGTTGTGCATACTGCTCATGTTCTCGGTGACCTCGCTCAGCGCGGCGCGCGGCGAACGATCGCGCCAGAGCAGGAACGACACTACCCCGAAAGGGACCAGCACCATGGCCGATTGCGACGCCGACAAGCCGGAAACCCACGCCAGCAGACCGATCGCCCCCAACCCCAACAGGCTCCCAATCAACAGACTGATCATGCCTTCTGCTTTGCTGCTGTCGCCGATGCTGTCCCGCAGGGCGAGCAGGCCGCCGGTCTCACGGCGCCATCCCACCAGGATCATCATGACCGCCGCGACGACCCCGTAGGGCACCATGCTGGCCCAGGACAGCTCGGGCATTTCACGCGAGATGATCGCAATGGTGACGCTGGTCGGTGCCAGCAGAGGCACCAGCGCGAAGCCGCGCAGGGTCGTCACCATCACACTGCGCAGGCCGGCGCGGCGCTGATCATCAGTGAGCGGGTAGCGCTTGAGATGTTCGGTGAGCGTGCCGCAGAGCAGGTTCATCATGCCGAAGTTGAGAATCGAGCCGATGCTGCCCGCGGCCAGCACATAGCGGGGGTACAACACGACCTTCGACCCGGACAGCAGCGCCTTGTGCATCTCACGCAATTGCGGCAAACGCTTGGCGAGCAGCTGCATCAGCCCCAGGGCACCGAGGAAGCTGGTGTAATACGCAGCTGACGAGGCCAGCCGGGGCCACAGGGCCGCATCGGTGCGGTGGCTGAACAGCGAGGCAATGACGATCGCCAGCGTGACGATCCCCAGCCAGCGTGGGTAGGGATTGAGCCGGTTGAAATGCAACGCGAAATAGGCAAGAAAGACCAGCGCCGCCAACCAGCTCAACGGCTTGAAGGCACTCAGCAGAGCCAGCAACTCCAGGCCGACGCCCAGCGGTAGCAGCGCCGCTTTCATGCCGGGCAGCTCACGGCAGGTCCTTGCGGAACGCGCCCTTCTTGAATACGCCTTCACCGAAGCCGATCAGCTTGTCATTCTCATCGAGCAGATCACAGCTGGCCATGAATACCTTGTGGCCCGCATTGCGGCAGGTCGCGACGGCCCGTACCCGGGTGCCCACCGGGGCCGTCGCGGAGAAATTCACGTTGAGCGACAGCGTGATGGCGACGCGGCGCTCCTCGGCGCTCGGCGCCCAGGTGCCGCACAGGCCCATGGCGATGTCCAACAGGCTGGCAGTGACGCCGCCATGCAGGTTGCTGGCATTGTTCATATGCTTCTGAGTCAGCGTCAGAGCGATAACCGCCCGGTCCTTGCCGTATTCCACCAGCTCCACGCCCAGATCCTGAAAGAAGCCGGTGACCGAGCGCTCGACAGCCTGACGTTGATCCTGATCCACTAGACACCACCTTAATCTACACTTGCGGGACACTACAGCCACCAGCCGGCCCTAGCCAGCCTCGACTGTCCTGATGTGAGACAAGTATGCCACGCCGCCGGGCTAACGGCGCGAGGCCTGCTGGCCGGGCGAACTTGCAACGGCGCAGGCCAGGATTTAATCTCGCATACCTGCAACGAAACCTCATTCCGCTATGCGGAACGACAAGAGTAACGAGGAGTGTACGCATGTTCAACCGGATTGGCGTGATCGGCGCCGGTGCCATGGGCCGCGGCATCGCCCAGCTGTTCGCCTCCAGCGGCCAGCAGGTATTAATGTATGACACGCGCGCCGAAGCGATCGCCGACGCACTCGAGTTCAACCGCAACCTGTTGCAGCGTTCGGTCGCCAAGGGCAAGCTGAGTCAGGACGATTACGACGCCACCGTCGCACGCATGCAGCCGGCATCGAGCCTGGAAGATCTGAAGGACTGCGATCTGATTATTGAGGCCATCGTCGAACTGCTCGAGGTCAAACAGAACCTGTTCCGCGATCTGGAAGCCATCGTTCGCGAGGACTGCCTGCTCGCCACCAACACGTCTTCGCTCTCGGTCACCCGCATCGCTGCCGGCTGCCAGCGCCCCGAGCGCGTAGCCGGCTTCCATTTCTTCAACCCCGTCCCGCTGATGAAGATTGTCGAAGTGGTACGTGGTTCGCGCACCGATGAGCGCTACATCCAGGGCCTGGTTGAACTGGCCGAAAAGGCCGGCCACTTCCCGGCGATCACCCCGGACACCCCCGGCTTCCTGGTCAACCATGCCGGCCGTGCCTTCGGCACCGAAGCGCTGCGCATGCTCAGCGAGGGCGTCGCCACGCCGCAACAGATCGATCGTATCCTGCGTGACGGCCCCGGCTTTCGCATGGGTCCGTTCGAGCTGTTCGACCTGACCGGCCTCGACGTTTCCCACGCGGTGATGGAGTCGGTGTACGAGCAGTTCTATCATGACCCGCGCTACACCCCGTCCTTCATCGCAGCGCAGCGTGTGGCGGCCGGCCTGCTGGGGCGCAAGACCGGGCAGGGCTTCTACCGCTATGAGGACGGCCAGAAGATCGAGGAGCCGGAGCAGGTCCCTGAGACCGTCATGGTCACTCGCCCGTTCTGGCTGCATTGCGACGACGCCGCCGTGCGCAGCGATGTGCATGCTGCCTTGTCTGCTGCCGGCGCGACCCTGGAAACCGGCAACCAGCCAAGCGAAGAAGCCATTTGCCTGGTGACCCCGCTTGGCGAAGATTGCACAACCGCCCTGCTGCACCTGGGCCTGCCCGCCGAGCGTACCGTGGCGATCGATGTTTTCGCCAACTGGGACAAGCGCCGAATCCTGATGCGCAACCCTGCGGTCGCCGCCGACATCGTTGCCCAGGCTCGCCAGGCACTCGGCGCCGATGGGGTTCCGGTAGAGGTCATCAACGACTCGCCCGGCTTCGTCATCCAGCGCCTGATCGCCAGCGTGACCAACCTCGGTTGTGACATCGCGCAAAAAGGCATCGCCACTCCGGAAACATTGGATCGCGCTATCCAGCTTGCACTCGGTTACCCCAAGGGCCCGCTGGCCTTCGGCGAACACTTCGGCAAGCAGCGCGTGTTGACTGTGCTGTGCAATCTACAGGCGGTGTATGGCGAGCCGCGTTACCGGCCCAGCCCCTGGCTGCGCCGTCGCGCCCAACTCGATCTGCCACTGACCACCCCGGACAACCAGGAGTAATCCATGAGCATTGCCTACATTTACGATGGTCTGCGTTCCCCTTTCGGTCGCCACGCCGGTGCTCTGGCCAGCGTGCGGCCGGATGACCTGCTCGCCGAAGTCATGCGTGCGCTGATCGAACGCAACGGCTTTGACACCATGGCCTATGAAGACGTGGTGATGGGCTGTACCAATCAGGCTGGCGAAGATGCCCGTAACCTGGCACGCCATGCAGCCCTGCTGTCCGGGCTGCCGCACAACGTGCCGGGCATAACCGTCAACCGCCTGTGCGGTTCCGGCCTCGCCGCGGTACTCGACGGCCACCGGATGATCCGCGCTGGCGAAGGCGACCTGATCATTGCCGGAGGCGCTGAGAGCATGAGCCGTGCGCCTTTCGTCATCGCCAAGAGCGAGTCGCCCTACTCGCGCGAATTCCGCGCCTTCGACAGCACCATCGGTGCGCGCTTCCCTAATCCCAAGGTCGAACAGGCACATGGCGCCGACACCATGCCGCAGACTGCGGATAACGTCGCCGAAGAGCTGAACATCAGCCGCGAGCAGGCTGATACCTATGCCGCGCGCAGTCAGGAACTGTACGAAAAGGCCCGCGTTGACGGTTTCTTCAAGGACGAGATCCACGGTATCGAAGTGCCGCAGGGTCGCAAAAAGCCGCCGAAGCTGGTTGATCAGGACGAGCATCCACGTCCGGAAAGTAACCTCGAAGCCCTGTCGAAACTGAGACCGCTGTCGGAAGGCGGCGTGGTCACTGCCGGCAACGCTTCTGGCGTGAATGATGGCGCTGCTGCGCTTATCCTCGGCTCGGAGGCGGTGGGCAACAAGTTCGGCATCAAGCCGCGGGCGCGGATTCTGGCCGGTGCGGTAGCCGGCGTGCCGCCGCGCATCATGGGCGTCGGCCCGGTCGAGGCCTGCAAGAAGGCGCTGTCACGCGCCGGTCTGACCCTCAAGGACATGGACGTTATCGAGATCAACGAGGCCTTCGCTTCGCAGGTGCTGGGCTGTGCGAAGCTGTTGGAACTGGACTTCAACGATCCGCGTCTGAACCCCAACGGCGGCGCCATTGCCGTCGGACACCCGCTGGGCGCTTCCGGCGGTCGTCTGGCACTGACTGCCACGCGCCAGCTTGAGCGTACCGGTGGCCGCTATGCCCTGGTCAGCCTGTGCATCGGCCTGGGTCAGGGCGTCGCGGCGGTGATCGAGCGAGTTTAACCCGCCCAAGTAACACGCAAGACCCCATGAAGCCCTGCCGCCCCGCAGGGCTTCATTGTTTCCGGGCTGCACTTCGCAGCAGCTCGCTGGCATGTGCGCCGACCAGCGGTTCTGCTAAGGTATCGCCACTTCGATTTCGCAGGAATAATGACACAAATGAATCCGTTCGAATGGCTCGGAGAAGTACTCGGCTCGATTGTCCGGGTGATCATCGACAGCCTCGCCTGGCTGTTCGATATGCTCAGTGGCGCAAGCGCGGCCTTTATCAATGGCTTCGCCCGTACGCTGGGCGTCAATAGCAGCTGGCTGAGTATCGCCGCGGTGATCGTCGGGCTACTGCTACTCTATGCAGGTGTACGCGCGTTCATGCGTAGACATTTTATTGCCGGCGTCATCTGGTTGCTGCTGGGGCTGTGGTTGCTAAGCGCCCTGGTGCGCTGAGCCGGGAACCACGGCAGGCCGGCGGAGTCGGCAGTCAATACGCTCCGCACTCGACACAACGCATCCAATCCGAGGAGGTTATATGGGTTTCGCACTGTCCACCGAACTGCAACTGACCAGCACCGCTTTCGAGCAGCATGGATCCATTCCCACCAAGCACACCGGTGAAGGCGTTGACGCCTCTCCTGCGCTGAGCTGGTCCAATCCGCCCGCGGGGACTAAATCGTTCGCGATCATCTGTCATGACCCGGATGCGCCGCTGATTTCGCCTAACGGTACCTACGGTTTCGTTCATTGGGTGCTGTACAACATTCCGTCCGAAGTCGAGTCTCTACCCGAAGGTACCAGCGACTTTACGTCCGGCAAGAACAACTTCGGCAAGATCGGCTACAACGGCCCGATGCCGCCTGAAGGCCATGGCCGCCACCATTACTATTACTGGATTCTGGCGCTGGATGCAGACCTGCATCTGCCAGAAGGCATGAACATGTGGGAGCTGCTGGCCAAGGTCGAGCGCCATACACTGGCTATGAACCGTCTGATCGGCACCTACCAGCGCAGCTGATCTGGACCCCGTGTAGGGGCGGACGGGGTCGTCGGGACCTCAGCGCGAGGAGGTGGCTCATGGACCCCCTTCGCGCCCAGGTGCGCTCCTACAGAAACCCAAGCCGGCTCTCCTTGTAGGAGCGGGCATGACCGCGAAAGGGGATGCAACCAGCCACTCCTGCGGCTCGTTACCGATCAGTCTCCCAACGACTGCCCGATCGCCTCACGAAGCGGTGCATTCAGCAACCGCCGCGTTTCCCGGTAGGCCCGACGATCCAGAACCGCCAAGGCCTTTACCTTGCTCCGTGCCCGCTCGATCAACTGATCCGGCGGGCACAGCTCGTCGAGAAACCCAGCCTCCACGGCCTGCGCCGGGTCGAGCATCTCAGCCTGCAACGCGCAGCGGGACAGCCAGGCGGTCGGGATTCGTTCGCGCGCGAGATGCATGGCGACATCAGGCATGGTCATGCCGATCGCGACCTCGTTGAGGCTGATCTTGAATGGTCCGGCCGATCCGAACCGGTAGTCGGCCAACAATAGAAGAAAAGCCGCCTTGGCCATGGCGTGTCCAGTGCTGGCAATCACTAGCGGCGCCGGAAAATCGAGCAGCGCCACGGTCAACCGGTCGCCCGCCTCGCGCATGGCGTCACGTGCGGGCCCGCCTGCATCGATCAGTTTGCGGTCATACCCACCACTGAACATCCCCGGACGACCGTGCAGCAGCACCGCCGCATCGGCCTGCGCAGCCTGCTCGAGCGCATCGAGCAGCGCCTCGATCATGCTCTGCGATAGTGCGTTGGCCTTGCCGTCGTCCAGCCCGATCTCGGCGATGCCATCCGTTATGACGAGGCTGAGCGCGCTCATTGTTCGAACTGCGCGCGGGCTTCGTCACGCAACACGCGGCGCAGCAGCTTGCCGACGGTGGATTTGGGCAAGTCTTCGCGGATTTCGATGTAACTCGGCACTTTGTAACCGGTCAGATGCTCACGGCAGTGCGCGATGATTGCCTGCTCGTCGAGGCTCTGGTCATTCAGGCTGACGAACAACTTGATCGCCTCGCCCTTGCGCTCGTCCGGCACGCCGACCGCGACGCACTCGCGGATGCCCGGATGACGCATGACCGCGTCTTCCACATCATTGGGGTAGACGTTGAAGCCGGACACCAGAATCATGTCCTTCTTGCGATCAACCAGTTTCAGGAAACCCTCGTCGTCGATGATGCCGACGTCACCGGTCTTCAGCCAACCGTCATCGGTGATGACCTCGGCGGTCTCACCGGGGCGCTGCCAGTAGCCTTGCATCACCTGGGGACCGCGAATAAGCAACTCACCCGGCTCGCCGCGCGGCGTCTCGTTACCGTTGTCATCGATGGTCTTCATTTCGGTATCGATCACCGCGCGGCCAATGAAGCCTTCCTTGTACGGTGTGAAAGCGGTCGAAGCCACCACCACCGGCGATGTCTCGGTCAGTCCGTATCCTTCGCGGATCACCGCCCCTGTACGAGCCTGCCAGCGCTTGGCAATCTCCGTGTTGAGCGGTGCGCCACCGGAGTTCACCCACTTCAGTTTGCTGAAATCGATGCTGTCGAATTCGGGATGGTTCATCAGCGAGACGAACAGCGAATTGATGCCGGTCAGCAAGGTGATTGGTTGACGTTTGATATCCGCAATCATGCTGTCGAGGTCGCGGGGATTGCTGATAAGGATACTGTGGAAGCCGGTATACACCGAAGCGATGCAATTCGCCGTGAAAGCGAAGATATGGTACAGCGGCAATGGCGACACCCGCACTTCGTTACCGTATTCGACGTCCCCTTCGCGGATGATGCTCACCGCCTGCAGCACGTTGCTGAGGATGTTTCGGTGAGTGAGCATGGCGCCCTTGGACACGCCCGTTGTTCCGCCGGTGTATTGCAGCAGGGCCAGGTCATCAAGACCTCGCTCGGGCTGGACGTCAGGTAGCGCTTCGCCGCGGCGCAGCGCCTGCATGAAGCGAACCGCTTCCTTTTCATCGGTGTCGTACACCGGATTGCGCAGGTCATCGGCGCCCGTGATGATCAGCAGGTCGATATCGGTAGCGCCCTCGATCTTGCGCACCAGCGGAACCAGCTTGTCGAGGACCACCACGGCCTTGGCGCCGGAGTCGGCGAACTGATGACGGGCTTCAGGCGGCGTGTACTGCGGGTTGGTATTGACGATAACCAGACCGGCCTTCATCGCACCGAAAATGGCGATGGTGTATTGCAGCAGGTTGGGCAGCTGGATGGCCAGGCGATCGCCGGGCTCCAGCCCCGCCTCGTGGCGCAGGTAGCGCGCGAACAGGTCAGCCTTGTCGCGCAGCTCGCTGAAGCTCAGGGTCTCGGGCCCGCAGGAGAAGGCCGGTTTGTCTCCGTAGCGCTGGCAGGCTTGCTCCAGCACGTCGAAAACGTTGCTGTGTCCAAGTTGCGCCAGTTGGGTGGTCACGACCGAATGTGCGGGAGTCGACATCTGAACCTCTTTTTCGGATTGTTATTTTGCAGTGCGAAACTACATACCAAAAAGATGCTATTCTATCCATCCCAAGTGTGCAATCATCGAGACAATCTCGCTACAGTCTCGCTGTGCAGAACGCCTGCATCTGGTATGGTTTCGACTTCCGGAAAACAATCCGGGGTACGTGAAGAACAATAATAGACCGCTGCAGGACGCATCGATAAGGTAACCAGACCACATGAACGAAGAGTTGGAAACCCTCAAGGAGACGTTGCCCGGCAAGGACCGCAAATTCGTCGAGGCGCTTTCACGCGGCCTGGATGTGTTGCGTGCGTTCAGCCAGGGCGCGGTCGTCATGGGCAATCAGGATATCGCCCGGATAACCGGCCTGCCCAAGCCCACCGTCTCGCGGATGACCTACACGCTCACCAAGCTCGGTTATCTCAGTTATTCCCCTCAGTTGGAAAAGTATCAGCTCGATTCGGGCGTCCTCGCCCTCGGCTATGCTTATGTCTCCAATCTGCGTGTCCGTCAGTTGGCGAAACCCTATCTGGATGAGTTCGCCAGAACGACCAACACCTCGGTCGGCCTGACCTGCCGCGATCGGCTATCGATGATCTACGTAGAGAATTGCCGCCCTGCGGAGACCACGTCCTTGCGGATGGACGTCGGTGTGCGCCTGCCACTGGCGACGACCGCCGCCGGACGCGCCTATCTGGCTGCGATGAAAGAAGAAGAGCGTAGCCACGTGATCGCCGCCCTGAAAGATCGTCATCCGGAAAATTGGGACGAGCTTGAGGCCGGCCTGGCGCGCAGTTTCGACGATTACGCCACGCATGGCTTCTGTCTGTCTCTCGGCGACTGGGATCGCAATGTCAACGCTGCCGGCGTGCCCTTGTTTCTTCAGGACGGCACGCTGATGGCGCTAACCTGCGGGGCACCGTCGTATCTGGTCTCCGAAGAGAAAGTGAAGAATCAGCTGGCTCACCAGTTGGCGATGCTCGCGCGGGATGTCGAACGGCTCGGCGTCTGACCGCGCCGGTCAGCCTGGCTGGAACCAAAGCGCCACCGGGCTGCCAAAAACTATCGCCCGCTCTCTCAGCCAGCATGCTGCGAAGCGGGCCATCACCTTGAATGATTCATCCACATTTCGCCTGCGCGGGGCATCGACAAAGGATTTGTTTTTTTGTATTTTGCCTAGCGAAACATGGTTTCATTATTTCGCATAGTGAAACACAGCCCACCCAATTAAACGGAGGTTAAGCATGTCGGACGTGGTTACCCTGGAACGCCAAGGCGACATTGCCGTCGTCACAGTCAACAATCCACCGGTCAACGCATTGGGGATTGCGGTGCGCGAAGGCCTGCAGAACTGCTTCAAGGCCGCCGAAGCCGATCCGGAAGTCAAAGCCATCGTCCTGGTCTGTGAAGGCATGACCTTCATGGCCGGTGCCGACATCAAGGAATTCGGTAAGCCGCCGAAGTCTCCGAGCCTCCCCGAAGTAGTCGCCGGCATCGAAGCCGGTAACAAGCCGAGCGTTGCCGTTATCCATGGCACAGCGCTGGGCGGCGGCCTTGAAGTTGCCGTCAGCTGCCACTACCGCATCGCCCGCAAGGACGCCAAGGTCGGCCTGCCTGAAGTCAAACTGGGTCTGCTGCCCGGCGCTGGCGGTACTCAACGTCTGCCGCGCCTGGTGGGCGTACCCAAGGCTCTGGACATGATTGTTTCCGGCAACCCGATCGGTGCCCCGGAAGCGTTCGAGCTGGGTGTGGTCGACAAGCTGATCGAGGGTGATCTGCTCTCCGAAGGCATTGCCTTTGCCCAGCAATTGTTGATGGACGGAAAGGGCGCGCGCCGCACCGGCGAGCGTACCGACAAGCTCGAAGGCGTGGACAATGCTGGTGCCGTCGCTGCCAAGCGCGCCGAGATCGAGAAGAAGATGCCAGGCCTGTTCTCGCCGCAGCGTTGCGTCTCCGCCGTCGAAGCGTCATTCACCTTGCCGCTGGAAGAAGGCCTCAAGCGCGAGCGCGAGCTGTTCGGCGAATGTCTGACCTCCCCACAGCGCGGCGCTCTGGTTCATGCATTCTTCTCCGAGCGTCAAGCCTCCAAGGTTGACGACCTGCCCAAGGACACCCCGGTTCGCGAGATCAAGTCCGCCGGCGTCATCGGTGGCGGCACCATGGGCGTGGGCATTGCCATCTGCTTCGCTAACGCCGGCATTCCGGTGAAGATCCTTGAAATCAGCAGCGAAGCCCGCGACAAGGCCATCGACCGTGCCCGTGACACCTACGGCATGAGCGTCAAGCGCGGCAGCCTGACTCAGGACGCGCTGGAAAAGCGCATGGGCCTGATCAGCGGCGTTACCGACTACGCTGACCTCGGTGACGTCGATGTGGTCGTCGAAGCGGTATTCGAAGAGATGGGCGTCAAGCAGAAGGTTTTCGAAGCGCTGGATGCCAACTGCAAGCCGGGCGCGATACTGGCGAGCAACACGTCCTCACTGGATCTGAACAAGATCGCCGAATTCACCAAGCGTCCGGAAGATGTCGTCGGTCTGCACTTCTTCAGCCCGGCCAACGTCATGCGCCTGCTGGAAGTGGTGCGCGGCGAAAAGACCAGCAACGAAGTGCTGGCTACCGCCATGGCGATCGGCAAGAAGCTGAAAAAGGTCTCAGTACCAGTTGGGGTCTGCGATGGCTTCGTCGGCAACCGCATGGTCTTCCAGTACGGCCGCGAATCGGAATTCCTGCTCGAAGAAGGCGCCACTCCGGCCCAGGTCGACGGCGTGCTGAAGAAGTTCGGCATGGCCATGGGACCGTTCGCGATGCGCGACCTGTCCGGGCTGGACATCGGCCTGGCTATCCGCACTCGCCAGCGTCAGACCCTGCCAGCCGAATACAAGCTGCCGACGATTCTGGACAAGATGGCTGAAGCCGGCATGCTCGGTCAGAAAACCGGCAAGGGCTTCTATGTATATGAGCCGGGCTCGCGTACCCCGCAGGAGAACCCGGACCTGCCGCCGATCCTCGAAGCCGCTTCAAAAGAGCAGGGTGTCGAGCGTCAGCAACTCTCCGATGAGTACATCATTGAGCGCACCATTTACGCGCTGATCAACGAGGGCGCCAAGATCCTCGAAGAAGGTATTGCCCAGCGCGCCAGCGACATCGATGTGATCTACCTGAACGGTTACGGCTTCCCCGCCCACCAGGGCGGCCCGATGTTCTATGCCGATGCCGTCGGAGTCGATCGCGTGTACGCGAAGATCTGCGAATTCCACGACAAGCTCGGAGCCTGGTGGAAGCCGGCGCCGCTGCTGGAGAAGCTGGCCAAGGAAGGTCGCAAGTTCGCCGATCTCTGATGACCCGGAACCCGCCGGTTCGCCGGCGGGACCGTACCGTATATAACGAGGACTACACATGGAAATCCATTTCTCACCCGAGCAGCTCGCCTTCCGTGACGAAGTGCGTGAGTTTCTGAAGAACAACCTGCCCGAGGACATCGCGGCCAAGGTCAAACTTGGCAAGCACATGGCCAAGGAAGACCACGAGCGCTGGCAGAAGATTCTGTCCAAGCAGGGCTGGTACGCACCGGGCTGGCCGGTCGAGCACGGCGGCACCGATTGGGGTCCGATCGAGAAGCACATCTTCGACGAAGAGTCCGCAGCTGCCGGCGCTCCGCGCCTGGTGCCGTTCGGCGTCAATATGGTCGCCCCGGTAATCATCAAGTTCGGCACCGAAGAGCAGAAGCAGAAGTACCTGCCGCGTATCCTCGACGGCACCGACTGGTGGTGTCAGGGTTACTCCGAGCCGGGCGCCGGTTCCGACCTGGCTTCGCTGAAGACTCGCGCAGTCCGTGACGGCGATCACTACATCGTCAACGGCCAGAAGACCTGGACCACTCTGGGCCAGCACGCCAACTGGATCTTCTGTCTGGTGCGTACCGACCCCGAAGCCCAGCAGCAGCGCGGTATTTCCTTCCTGCTGATCGACATGGCTACCCCGGGTATCACAGTGCGCCCGATCATTACCCTGGACGGCGATCATGAAGTCAACGAAGTCTTCTTCGACGACGTCAAGGTCCCGGTCGAGAACCTGGTCGGCGAAGAGAACAAGGGCTGGACCTGTGCCAAGTACCTGCTGACTCACGAGCGTACCGGTCTGGCCGGCATCGGCGCCTCCAAGGCGGCCATGCGCCACCTCAAGCGCGTTGCCTCCAAGCAGATGAAGAATGGCAAGCCGCTGATCGAAGACACGCTGTTCCGCACGCAGATCGCTGAAGTCGAGATGCAGCTGATGGCTGCCGAGATGAGCACCCTGCGTATCGTTGCCGCGGCCTCCGAAGGTGGCGTACCGGGCGCGGAAAGCTCGATCCTCAAGGTTCAGGGCACCGAGATTCGCCAGGCCATCACCAACCTGCTGCGCAAGGCCCTGGGTGTGTACGCCCTGCCCTTCCTGCCGGAAGAAATGGAATACGGCTACGAAGGTGAAGTACTGGTGGGTGACTACGCGGCATCGCTGGCGTCCTCGTACTTCAACATGCGCAAACTGTCGATCTTCGGCGGATCCAACGAGATCCAGAAGAATATCGTCTCGAAAATGATTCTCGAACTCTAAGGAGACTGCCCGTGGACTTCAAACTGTCTGAAGAGCAACAGATGCTCCAGGAAACCGCGGCCCGTCTGGTTCGCGATACCTACACCTTTGACAAGCGCGAGCACGCCAGCAAGAGCGAAGCCGGCTTCTCGGTCGACTTCTGGAAGCAGATGGGCGAGCTGGGCCTGACCGCCATTCCCTTCCCGGAAGAACTCGGCGGCTTCGGCGGCAGCGGCGTGGAAAACATGCTGATTATGCAGGAGCTCGGTCGTGGAATCTGCCTCGAGCCCTACATGGAGTCGGTCATCTTCGCTGGCGGTCTGATTACCCAGCTGGGTTCCGACGCGCAGAAGGAAGAACTGCTGGCCGGCATCGCCTCGGGCGAGCTGCAGGCCACCGTAGCCCTGGAAGAGCTCAACAGCCACTACGAGCTGAACAACGTTACCACTACCGCTTCGCAGCAGGGTGACGCCTGGGTCCTGAATGGTCGCAAGGGCGTGGTCATCGGTGGTCACACCGCCGGCAAGATCATCGTCTCCGCGCGTACCGCTGGGGAAGCTCGCGACAAGGACGGCATCAGCCTGTTCATCATCGATCCGAGCAGCGAAGGCGTTCGCCGTCGCGACTACGCTACCGTTGACGGGCGCAAGGGTTGCGAGCTGTATCTCGATGGCGCCAAGGGCGAGCTGCTGGGTACCGCAGGCCAGGCCTATAACGCCATCCGCTACCAGTCCGGTCGCGCCATCGCCGCGCTGTGCGCTGAAGCCGTCGGTGCCATGCGCGAGCTGTGCGACATCACCCTGGACTATCTGAAGACCCGCAAGCAGTTCGGCGTGGTCATCGGCAAGTTCCAGGTTCTGCAGCACCGCATGGTCGACATGGTCAGCGAGCTCGAGCGCGCGACCTCCATGGCGACCCTGGCTGCATCGCTGGCCAATGACGAAGACAGCGATCTGCGCAGCGCCAAGCTGTCCGCTGCCAAGTACATGGTCAACCGTGCCGCGCGTTACGTTGCCGAACAGTCGATCCAGTTGCATGGCGGTATCGCCATGACCTGGGAATACGCCGGCGCGCATTACGCCAAGCGTCTGGTCATGATTTCGCACCAGCTCGGCGACGAGGATCATCACCTCGCAGCCTACGCTGATCAGCTGAGCGCCTGAGTCGACAACCAGCCGGAATAATGGCATCACTGCCATGCTTCCGGCTGTATTGTCAGCTTGATGGCCATTTGCACTATCGGGTGCCGGCTGCGGCCGTTATGCTATGCACCCCTTTTAATGTCATGCGCCCGCCGGGCGTCTCATAGACTTGTGGAGGACTAACGTCCATGAAAATCCTCGTCGCCGTTAAGCGCGTGGTCGATTACAACGTCAAGGTTCGCGTCAAAGCGGACAACACCGGTGTCGATCTCGCCAACGTCAAGATGTCGATGAACCCCTTCTGCGAAATCGCCGTGGAAGAGGCCGTGCGCCTGAAAGAAAAAGGCGTGGCGACTGAAATCGTCGCCGTATCGGTTGGCCCGACTGCCGCTCAGGAACAGCTGCGTACCGCGCTGGCTCTGGGTTGCGACCGCGCCATTCTGGTCGAAAGCACCGAAGAACTGAGCTCGCTGGCCGTCGCCAAGCTGCTCAAGGGTGTGGTCGACAAGGAACAGCCCCAGCTGGTCATTCTCGGCAAGCAGGCGATCGACTCTGACAACAACCAGACCGGCCAGATGCTGGCTGCGCTGTCCGGCTACGGCCAGGGTACCTTCGCCTCTGAAGTCAATGTCGATGGCGAGCGCGTCAAGGTCACCCGTGAAATCGACGGCGGCCTGCAGACCGTTGACCTGAAGCTTCCGGCCATCGTCACCACTGACCTGCGCCTGAACGAGCCGCGCTACGCTTCGTTGCCGAACATCATGAAGGCGAAGAAGAAGCCGCTGGAAACCATCAAGCCTGACGACCTGGGCGTAAGCACCAGCTCCACCGTCAAGGTTCTCAAGGTCGAGTCGCCAGCTGCACGCAAGGGCGGCATCAAGGTCAAGAGCGTCGACGAGCTGGTCGACAAACTCAAGAACGAAGCCAAGGTGATCTGAACATGACAACTCTGGTTATTGCAGAACACAACAACGCCGAGCTCATCGCCTCGACTCTGAACACAGTGGCTGCGGCCAAGGCCATCGGCGGTGACATCGAAGTGCTGGTTGCCGGTGAAGGTTGCCAGGCCGTGGCTGACGCCGCTGCCAAGATCGAAGGCGTGTCCAAGGTGCTGCTGGCTGACAACGCGGCCTACGCGCACCAGCTGCCGGAAAACATGGGCCTGCTGATTGCCGAACTCGGCAAGAACTACAGCCACATCCTGGCCAGCGCCAGCACCAACGGCAAGAACTACATGCCGCGCGTTGCTGCCCTGCTGGACGTCGATCAGATCTCCGAGATCTCCGGTGTCGACAGCGCTGATACCTTCACCCGTCCGATCTACGCCGGTAACGCCATTGCCACCGTGCAGTCCAGCGCTTCGGTCAAGGTCATCACCGTACGTTCCACCGGTTTCGACCCGGTCTCCGGCGAAGGCGGCAGCGCCAGCGTCGAGAACGTCTCCAGCGCGCAGGATGCCGGTGTCTCCAGCTTCGTTGGTGAAGAGCTGGCCAAGTCGGATCGTCCCGAGCTGGCGGGTGCCGACATCGTCATCTCCGGCGGTCGTGGCATGCAGAACGGCGAGAACTTCGAGATGCTGTACAAGCTCGCCGACAAGCTCGGCGCTGCGGTCGGTGCCTCGCGCGCCGCGGTTGACGCAGGCTTCGTACCCAACGATATGCAGGTTGGCCAGACCGGCAAAATCGTTGCACCGAACCTGTACGTCGCAGTGGGCATCTCCGGTGCCATCCAGCACCTGGCCGGCATGAAGGACTCCAAGGTGATCGTGGCGATCAACAAGGACGAAGAAGCGCCGATCTTCCAGGTAGCTGACTACGGCCTGGTAGGCGATCTGTTCGAGCTGGTCCCTGAGCTCGAAAGCAAGGTCTAAGCGGTACGTTGCAACAGGAAACCCGGCTTCGGCCGGGTTTTTTGTGCGCGGCGATGGGTAGCGCTATCTCAACACAGAGCTTCGCGCCGCCGACGATGCCGCTTTCGCGCCCAGGTGCGCTCCTACAGAAACCCTCGCATGGCCCAACAGTAGGAGCGTCTTCCTCGGCGCGATGGGGTCTGGCTGGCTAAACCAGCGCTACCGGAGAGACCGGCGACCCCACCGCACCGGGCAAACGCAGCGGGGGAGCGGTTAGCATGAAGCGGTTGCGCCCAGCAACGCGCAGGTGCTGTGCCAGCTCGGTGAGATACCACAGCTCACCTAAGTGGATGCCCAGCTTGAACAGGCAATGCTCGTGCAAAGGCAGCGCTGCGCAGCAGCCGCTTGCCTGGCGCGCCGGATAGGCTTCCACCGCATAATTGTCGGCAATCAGTACGCTCAGCCCGCTGTCGGTCACCCACTGCAATAATGCTGGGTCGCGCCCGTCGAGCACCGCACAGCTGTTTTCCAGCGTGTGCGCGTCAGGCTCTCGATTCATCTCCAGCACCACATCCGCGAAACCGGTATACAAGCACACCATGTCGCCCGGCTCGACCACCACGCCATCGGCTTGCATGATCTGCTTAAGCTGCTCGAAGCCTACCAGCACGCGCTCCCGACCGATGTGCCGCTCCAGGTCGATCAGCACCGCCCGCCCGCTCACCGCAGTCTCGGCCATCTTCTCTATGCCGAGGCGTTCGGCACGGACGCCTTCCAGGGCGTCCTCATGCCCTTCCGGACCGAGGACATCGACGCCGGCGCGCCAGCCGTTGTAGTAGAGCGGCTCAGGCTTGCCGTCGCCGTCAGCATCGAACATGCCGCCGACGTGCGCCAGTGCATCCCACTGCGTCGAGTACTGGGTATACAGCAGCACCGCGTCGTCACAGACCACATCGGTGAAATCCGGATTCACCTGATGCAGCGGAAAGTTGTAATTGACCTTGCCTGCCCGGCCCGAGGTGAAGCGTCTCGGCGGGTGGCGAAAGCGATTCAGCGCGTTTCCGCCGGGAAAGTCGAGCGGCAGGCTCAGGCAGAAACTGCGCCCGTCCCGCACTTCAGCGACGCCCTGCAGGACCTTTTCGGGGGTAAGCAGATTGAGGCGGCCGAGTTCGTCGTCCGGGCCGAAGTCGCCCCAGTTGGACCCATCCGGGCGGTTTTTCCAGCGCATGGTATGTCTCCGCTTGTCGTTATTGTTCAGCCAAAGATGCCATGCCCTGACGCACCGGTCATGTCGATCAATGGCCGTGTTGACCGACCATAGGCATGACTTCGATCAATAAACCCATCGTCCCCGAAGGTTACCCTGCGCGCCTCTTGTCTTGTAAACAGGATGATCAACATGCCTCATACGCCCGAACTGCTGGCTCCTGCCGGCACCCTCAAGGCCATGCGCTATGCCTTCGCCTACGGCGCTGACGCCGTCTACGCCGGCCAGCCGCGCTACAGTCTGCGCGTTCGCGAGAACGATTTTCACGACCCGGAGGTGCTCGCCGAGGGCATCAGAGAAGCGCAGGCGCTGGGCAAGCGCTTCTATCTGGCAAGCAACATTGCTGCACACAACAGCAAGGTGGCCACCTATCTGGGAGATCTCGAGCCGGTGGTGGCGATGGGGCCGGATGCGCTGATCATGTCGGATCCCGGCTTGATCATGATGGTGCGCGAGCGCTGGCCCGACCTTGCGGTACATCTTTCGGTACAGGCCAATGCGGTGAACTGGGCGACGGTGAAGTTCTGGCAGCAACAGGGGCTGGAGCGGGTCATCCTGTCCCGCGAGCTGTCGCTGGACGAAGTCGAAGAGATCCGGCGCCGGTGCCCGGACATCGGCCTGGAGGTGTTCGTGCACGGCGCCCTGTGCATCGCCTATTCCGGACGCTGTCTGTTATCCGGCTACTTCAACCATCGCGACGCCAACCAGGGTGCCTGTACCAACGCGTGCCGCTGGAAATACGACGTGCAGCCTGCCGAACAGACCGCTGAAGGCAATGTTCAGCCCATCGCTCAACCACTGCATGTGATTCGCCAATCCGACAAGCCGGACGAGTACATGGCGATGGAGGAAGACGAGCACGGCACCTACATCATGAATTCCAAGGATCTGCGGGCGGTGCAACATGTCGAGCGGTTCGTGAAGATGGGCATTGACTCGCTGAAGATCGAAGGCCGGACCAAGTCGCATTTCTACGTGGCGCGCACCGTCCAGGTGTATCGCCATGCGATCGACGACGCCGTCGCCGGGTTGCCGTTCGACCTCGGCCTGATGGACGATCTGGAAAGTCTGTCCAACCGCGGTTACACCGAAGGTTTCTACCGCCGACATCCGCCCGGGGTGTGCCAGAACTACGAACACGGCGCATCGCGCATGGAGCGCCATCAATTCGTTGGCGAAGTCATGTACGACGCCGACGGCTGGCTGACCATCGAAGTAAAAAACCGCTTCCAGCGCGGCGATCAGCTTGAGCTGATGACCCCGAGCGGCAACTACAGTTTTGTCCTCGACTCGCTGACCGACCGCCACGGGCAAGCGATCAATGTCGCGCCGGGGACCGGCCATCGCGTGCGCATTCCCCGTCCCGCAGCGGTGCGCACGGAGCTGGGCCTGTTGTTGCGCTATCTGGCCGAGTAGCACCGCTCCGATTCAAACGTTTCGGGCCTGCCTTGGCACCACGCCTTCTTAGAACACCCAATCTCAGGAGGCTTTCGCAACAAATCACGACCATTGCCACCACCATGGAATTTTTCGCGCTGGACACTGCCTTAGTTTGCGGCTCGGCCGGTTCGATCGGCCGCGTTGTCGGACTCGCTCTACGAGACGGGTCATGGTTTACTTGCCGCACTTTTTTACGGAGAAGGCGTTTCTATGGATTGGCTGCAGGTAGTCATTCTTGCCGTAGTGCAAGGACTGACCGAGTTCCTCCCGATTTCCAGCTCTGCGCATCTGATTCTCGTCCCCATTCTAGGCGGCGACCCCGACCAGGGGCTGGCTTTCGATGTGGCATTGCATCTGGGCAGCCTCGCTGCCGTACTGCTGTATTTCCGCACCGACATCGGCAACATGGCCCGCAGCTGGACTCGCTCGCTGACGACCCGGCAGCTCGATGCGGATGCGCGCCTTGCCTGGGGGGTGATTCTCGGAACCATCCCGGTGGGGCTGGTTGGATTACTGCTTCAGGATTTCATCGAGACGGAGCTGCGGTCGCCGATCTGGATCGCCTGGGGCCTGATCATTTTCGGCCTGCTCCTCGGCTGGGTGGACTGGCGCTATCGTGGCCAGCGTAGCGAGCACCAGATCAACTGGAAGGACGTGTTCTGGATCGGCTGCGCCCAGGCGCTGGCTCTGTTTCCCGGCGTCTCCCGCTCGGGAATTACCATGACCGCCGGTCTCATGGTCGGTCTGAACCGTGAGGGCGCTTCGCGCTTCTCCTTCCTGCTGTCGATCCCAGTCACCGTCCTGGCCTGCCTGCTCAAGACCTATGATCTGGTCCGCGCCGATACTCAGGTCGAATGGGCACCCATGGCACTCGGCGTGGTGCTCTCCGCTATCAGCGCCTACCTGTGCATCCACTACTTCCTCGCCTTCATCAAGCGCATCGGCATGCAGCCGTTCGTGATCTACCGGGTGGTGCTGGGCGTCGTGCTGCTCTGGATTTTCCTCTGATCCATCATCTCCCGCCCGATCCGGGGCGGGAATTCAATCGCTCACAAGCATGACTTCGGTCAACATCGACCGGATGATGGCGTGCTCCAATACTGGCTTTTAGATGGAACCCGCTTACCCGGCGGGTCAACCGACAATAACCAGATGACGCCGCCCCTATGCTCTCGTTGCTCGACCTGCTGCGTAATCGTCTCGCCAGCCTGTTACCCAGCGAACTGAAGACGACAGAACTGCACCGCCTGCTTTCCCCGCATCACCATGCCTTGCTGTTGACCCAGCGTCGGGCGACCATGATCGTCAACCGCGTGCGGCTGTTCGCCTTTCTCTTCGCCGTGCTCACGCCAGCGTGGAGCATCGTTGACTGGATGGTGTTCCCTTTCGAGCTATGGCTGCACCTGGCACTGCAGCGCCTACTGGTCTGCCTGGCTTTCGCCGGCGTGTTGCTGTTCTACCGGCCCAGCGGCCAGCTGTTCGATGCCTACCGGGCGATCGGGATTCTGTTCGCCATTCCGACGGTGTTCTACATCACTTCGCATTACCTGCTCGGCAGCTATCAGCTCACCCAGTTTTCCGCTGCGGTTGGCGCTGGCTATGCGTTTCTGCCCTTCGTGCTCATGGCCGGGCTGGCGATCTTTCCACTGACGTTCGTCGAGAACCTGATTCTGGCCCTGGTACTGCTCATGGCGCAGGCGTTGGCCGGTTACCTGAGCTGGACCACACTGAATTGGCCGTCCTTTGCCGGCGCCTTCTGGCTGTTGATGCTCATTGCCGGGGTCACCGGTCTGGCCTGCATGAGCCAACTGGCCTTCATGATCGCTCTGGTGCGACAGGCCATTCGCGACCCCTTGACCGGTGTGTTTTCGCGCGGCAGCGGCGAGGAAATCCTGCGGCTGCAGTGGGATGCATCGGAACGGCACAACAGCGCGTTGTCGGTAGCCTTCATCGATCTGGATCATTTCAAGCGCATCAATGACACGTTCGGCCACGACGCTGGCGACCGTGTACTGGTTCAGGCGAGCCGCAACATGCTCGACAGCCTGCGCAGCTCGGACAGCCTCGTGCGCTGGGGCGGCGAAGAATTCCTCCTGATCATGCCCGACACGGACATGACTCAAGCTCGACGGGCGCTGGAGCGCCTGATGCAGCATGGCTGGGGGAGTCGTCCCGATGGCAGCAGACTGACCGCCAGCATCGGCCTGGCCGAACGCTGTTACGACCGCAGCGCATCGCCCCGCGACCTGCTGGAAGCGGCCGATCGGCGGATGTATCAGGCCAAGCAGGCTGGGCGTGACCGGCTGGGTCTGATCAGCTAACCGGCAGCTGCGCCTGATACCAACAGACGAAGTGCTCGGCTGGCATGGGCCGGGCGAATAGATAGCCCTGGCCGTGATGACATCCTTCGCTCTGCAGGAAGCACCGCTGCGCCGCCGTCTCGATGCCCTCGGCCAGCACCTCCAGCCCCAGGTTGCGTCCCAGGTCGACTACGGTTCGCACCAGCTGGCATTCACCAGTGTCCTCCGGAACGCCGACCAGAAAGCTCTTGTCGATCTTCAGCTTGTCCAGCGGGAATCGGCGTAGATAGGCCAACGAGGAGTAGCCGGTGCCGAAGTCGTCCACGGCAATGCGCACGCCCAGCTGTTTCAAGGCATGCAGTGTATGGCCCGCCTGGTCGATATGACTCATCAGCGCTCCTTCGGTAATCTCCAGCTCCAGTCGCGAGGGGGGCAGGCCTGTCGACTGCAGCGCCCCGGCTACCAGGCGCACGATGTCCTGATGCATGAACTGAATCGGTGAGATATTGACTGCGAGGGTTTGTACATTCATGCCCGCGTCCAGCCACAGCTTTCCCTGGCGACAGGCCTGATGAAGCACCCAGCTACCGATCGGCACGATCAGACCACTGTCCTCGGCCAGCGGAACGAAGGTCCCCGGGGCGACCTGGCCGTGGCGATGGCTATTCCAGCGTAGCAGCGCTTCGGCGCCCAGGCACCGGCCCGTATCCAGCTCCATCAGCGGTTGATAATGCAGACTGAGCTCTTCCATGGCCATCGCCTCGCGCAACGCCCGTTCCAGCTCGAAACGCTCCCGAGCCTTTTCCGTCAGCGCCGGTACGTAGTGGCTGAAGGTGTTGCGACCCTTGGACTTGGCCCGGTACATGGCCGCGTCAGCATTGCGTATCAGCTCGGTGGTGGCCTCGCCGTCGCCGGGATAGATGGCGATACCGATGCTCGCCCCAACATAGACTTCGCGGCTGTCTTCGAGCATCAGCGGACGTTCGAGCAGTGCCAACAGATGGGCAGCAATCTGATCAGCCAGGTCCGCGGACGGAAGCTGCTCGAGAATCAGCAGAAACTCGTCGCCACCCAGGCGGGACAAGGTGTCCTCCTCCCGACAGCGGGCACGCAGACGATCGGCCACCGCGCGCAGAACGGCATCGCCGATGCCGTGGCCATGACTGTCGTTGATGGTCTTGAAGCGATCCAGATCGATGAACAGCACGGCGAGATAACCGCCATGCCGGATGACTCTGCCGCGGGCATGGTCAAGCCGGTCCCGCGCCAGGACTCTGTTCGGCAGGCCGGTCAACACATCGTAATGAGCCATGCGCTGCAACTGTCGCTGGTAATGATCGACGAAACGTATCAGCATCTGCGAGCCGATCAGCACGATCGACATCAACAGAAAAACTGCCATGGCATAGACCGGCGCGCGCTCGGTGAAAATCTGCTGGAAGGTCTTGCCATCGACCAGCACGGCTCTGACTGCCGCTCCGGCCCCCCTGGTCACCCAGGCGCCTATCGGTCGATCGCCGCCGAGCAACGCCGGAGAAGACAGGGGTACCCAGCGCGAATCCGGCCCGGCTGCCTCGAACAGTGTGCGCAACACCTGCTCGCTCTCGCGCTGCTGCAACAGCCGCGGCTGTAGCGGCCCCTCGACCGCAGCGGTATCGCTTTCATGCCACAACTGCAGCATGTTCAAAGCCTGGTCCTGCCGGGTCTGGTTGACGCTCCGTTGTTCCAACAGCATCGCAACCAATACGAGCACCAGAGTACTCAGGAAAGCCACTCCATTGACCGCCCAGAATTTGTAACGCAGGGGCAAACACTGAAGGGCTTGCATCGGCGACTCCGTCAACTGGAAAGGCGGCCATTGTAGCCACCACCCCAGGCGCGATCTTGACCTCGGTCAAGCAAAGCTCAGTCGCTTCGCGGGCACCCATCCGGCCAAAAAAAAAAGACAGGCTGCTGCCTGTCGAGACGAGCTCGATAGCCGCTGCGCTTTGAAGCATCCAGTA
Source organism: Halopseudomonas xinjiangensis (assembly GCF_900104945.1). Taxonomy (NCBI): domain Bacteria; kingdom Pseudomonadati; phylum Pseudomonadota; class Gammaproteobacteria; order Pseudomonadales; family Pseudomonadaceae; genus Halopseudomonas; species Halopseudomonas xinjiangensis. The sequence goes on from NZ_LT629736.1 coordinate 2,991,752, forward strand.
GCAATATGCAGCGGCTACGACCATGGTCTCGACTTGCGGTCATGTCCTTGTGGCATCTATTACTACATAATCAATTGTACGGGATTGTCTCCCGCATCTTTTGAGAGGTACTCGAACTCTATGTGGTACAACGGTTTGCTCGATCTCAACGCCTGGCAGATTCTGGCGGTGACGCTTGTTCTGACGCATATCACCATCGTCAGCGTGACGGTATACCTGCACCGGTATTCCGCACACCGCTCGCTGGAGCTACACCCGGCGCTGAAACACTTTTTCCGCTTCTGGCTGTGGCTGACCACGGCGATGAATACCCGTGAGTGGACGGCTATCCACCGCAAGCACCACGCAAAATGCGAGACACCGGAAGATCCCCACAGCCCGGTACACAAGGGTCTGGTGACCGTTCTGCGCCGCGGTGCCGAGCTGTACAAGGAAGAAGCCGAGAACGAGGAAACCCTGCGCATCTACGGCAAGAACTGCCCGGACGACTGGCTCGAGCGCAACGTCTACAGCCGCTATCGTAATGGCGGTGTCATCATCATGCTGGCGGTCGATCTGGCTCTGTTCGGCGTCATCGGTCTGACCGTCTGGGCAGTGCAGATGATGTGGATCCCGGTTACCGCAGCGGGCATCATCAACGGGCTCGGCCACGCCGTCGGCTACCGCAACTTCGAGTGCAAGGACGCGGCAACCAACGTTTCGCCCTGGGGCATCATCATCGGCGGCGAAGAGCTGCACAACAATCATCACACCTACCCGAACTCGGCCAAACTGTCGGTGAAGAAGTGGGAGTTCGACATTGGCTGGATGTATATCCGCCTGTTCAGCATGCTCGGTCTGGCCAAGGTGCGCCGCACCGCGCCAATCGCTCACCGGGTCGATGGCAAGCAGACGCTCGACGTGGACACTGCGATGGCAGTCGTCAACAACCGGTTCCAGATCATGGCCCAGTATCGCAACATGGTGATCAAGCCACTGGTCCGCCAGGAGCTGCAACGTGTCGACGATTCGGTACGTCATGTGTTCCGCCGCGCCAAGCGCCTGCTGAGCCGCGAGCCGAGCCTGCTGGAGCCCAGTCAGAAAGAGGATGTGCAGACCGTGCTCACACACAGCCAGTCACTACGCGTGATTTACGAGAAGCGCCTGGCCCTACAACAGATCTGGGGTCGCACCAGCGCCAACAGCCAGGACATGCTCCAAGCCCTGCGTGACTGGTGTGCCCAGGCCGAAGCCAGTGGCATCAAGGCCCTGCAGGACTTCGCAGCGGTGCTGCGCAGCTATTCCCTCCAGCCGCAAGCGGCGTCCTGACCAAAACCTTTCATCAGCCAGCCACGCGGCCCGTCAGATACTGACGGCGCCGCCGCCCCGGCCTGCGTGGCGGAGTGAACTATACTCTGACGGTACGATCTCCTTGTAAGTACACCCAGAGCGAGCCACGCGGACCCGTGCATCCTCACAGGTCGCCAGATCTGGCTTGCCGCCATGAGGAACCCGCCCGTGACCGCCACAACGCACCATACTTACCGACACGCACCCCACCCGTTGCACGCAATACTGCTTGCCGGAACAGTCCCGCTGTTTTTCGGCGCGCTGTTGAGCGACATCGCCTACTTCCGCACCTACCAGATTCAGTGGAGCAACTTCTCCTCCTGGCTGATCGTTGGTGGGCTGGTTTTTTGCGGTTTCGCGCTGTTATTCGCGCTGGCCAACCTGATCCGGGCACATTACCAAAAAGGCCGAGCCATGGTGTATTTCCTGGTTCTTCTGGCAGCCTGGATACTGGGCTTCATCAACTCTCTGGAGCATGCCAAGGATGCATGGGCAACCATGCCTGTGGGGTTGATCCTGTCGGCTATCGTCTCTGTGCTGGTATTGGTGGCAGCCTGGATTGGGCTTAGCGACCTGGGTGACGGAGGTGACATATGAGATATTCAAAAACAGTATCCGTTCTGGGCGCGGCGCTGCTGCTGAGCGCATGCGGTGAGGACCAGAACCCCGTATCGGACGGACCAAACCCTGCGTTGCCGGAACCGGAGCGCGGATTGCTGCCCAGCATGGAGATTGCCGAGCCCATCCCGTGGGGCGACCAGAAGCCGACCGTACCGGCGAACTACACGGTCACCGCGATAGCCAGAGACCTGAAAATACCGCGCCAGACCATTATCCTGCCCAACGGCGACATCCTCGTGGCCGAAGGTCGGGGCGGCAACGCACCCAAGCTCAAGCCCAAGGACGTCATCGCCGGCTACATCAAGGCAAAGGGCACCACCTCGGTGGAGAGCGGCAACCGCCTGACCCTGCTGCGTGACGAAGACGGTGATGGCAATTACGAAACGCAGACGGTATTCGCCGAGAACCTCAACGCCCCGTACGGCCTGGCTCTGATTGACGACGATCTGTACGTGGCGAACCAGGACGCGCTGGTACGCTTCGATTATCAGGAAGGGCAGACCCAGGCTAGCGGACCGCCGGAGAAGATCATCGATCTGCCCTCGCAGATCAACCATCATTGGACCAAGGCGATGACCGCCAGCGCCGACGGCCGCTATCTCTACATTGGCATCGGCTCCAACAGCAACACTGCCGAGCGCGGGATGGACGCCGAGGTCGACCGTGCCGTGGTCTGGCAGGTCAACACCGAGACCGGTGCCTACAAGCCTTACGCGACCGGCCTGCGCAACCCGACGGCACTCACCATCCATCCGGATACCGAGCAGCTTTGGGCAGTAGTGAACGAGCGCGACGAACTCGGGCCGAATCTGGTTCCGGACTATCTGACGTCGGTACAGGAAGGCGGCTTTTACGGCTGGCCCTATAGCTACTGGGGCCAGAACGTCGACCCGCGGGTACGCCCGCAGGATGAGGAGAAGGTCGCCAGCGCGATCGTTCCGGATTATGCCCTCGGCTCCCACGTGGCTGCCCTCGGTGTCGACTTCTCCGAGCCGGCGATGGGTAACGACTTCGCCGAAGGCGTGTTCGTCGGCGAGCATGGAAGCTGGAATCGTGATGACCCATCGGGTTACAAGGTTGTCTTCGTCCCGTTTCGCGACGGTCGACCTGCCGGCGATCCGATCGACTTCGTCACCGACTTTCGCACAGACGAAGGCACGCGGGGGCGGCCGGTCGGTGTGACGGTAGATCCCCGCGGCGCTCTGATCGTTGCCGACGACCTGGCCAACGTGATCTGGCGAGTAACCCGCACACAGTAACCGGCCAGCGGTAGAAGCCGACAGCCGGCGCTACCGTTCGACCGCAACTGTGCGGTAATGCCTGTGGCGCGGGTCGCTTTAACCCGCGCCACAGTTTATTCTTGGCGCTCATCAACCCTTCACGGTTTGCAACGGATGCGCGCTTTCCTTCTGGCTAGTGCCCTGCTTCTGGCCAGCCCCGCCCTGATAGCTTCGACCATCTACAAGTACACCGACGCCAACGGTGTGGTGACCTATACCGACCGCAAGGTGCTCGGCGCCAAGGTGATCGTGTTTCAGGACGCTATGGTGGAAAATACCGATGCGCAGGTCTACGTCACTACCCGCAAGCATGCCGGTGGTGAGACGCTGATCGTTCACAATGACCTGTACGCCCCGGTCGAGATAGAACTGAAGATCGAAGCCGCGCGCAACATGAGAGGCGTACCAGCCAAGCCGATCCGTTGGGTGCTGTCACCTCGGCAGAACATGCGGCTACTTACCCTGGTACCTGATGGCCAGGGCGACTCCACCTATCGCTACAAACTGCGTTATGCGCTGGGCGATCCGCGCGCACGGCACGCGGCGTCACAGTACCCGCTGCCCTGGCGCGGCGGGCCGTTCCGGATAACCCAGGGTCCCGGCGGAAAGTACAGCCATACCGGTGCCAAGGGCCGCTACGCGATCGATATCGCCATGCCTGTCGGCACGCCGATTCTGGCTTCGCGTCCGGGCGTCGTGGTGAAGACCGAGAACCAGCAGAGCGGCCGCGGCAACAATCCTTCAGGCAATTTCGTGCGCGTCCTGCACGACGACGGCACCATGGGCGTGTATCTGCACCTCAAGCAGGGCTCGGTCGCCGTTCGCGAGGGCCAGCGCGTCGAGGCCGGCAGCATGCTGGCGTTATCCGGCAATACCGGCAACAGTACAGGCCCCCATTTGCATTTCGTTGTGCAGCAGAACGTTGGCCTGGACACCGTATCGATTCCCTTCGAGTTCGCCCAGCCGGTAGACCGTCTTCCTAATTTTGCAGTCGGCGGCGATCGCTGAAACGCGTAGCCCCGCTCAGCGCAGACAATAAAAAACCCGCACAAGGCGGGTTTTTTATTGGGAGCAAGACCTTATTTGATCTTGGCTTCCTTGTACATCACGTGCTTGCGAACAACCGGATCAAATTTCTTGATTTCGATCTTGTCCGGGGTGGTGCGCTTGTTCTTGTCGGTAGTGTAGAAGTGACCAGTACCGGCAGAAGATACCAAACGAATCAATTCACGCATGGTTCTGCTCCTTAAACTTTTTCGCCGCGGGCGCGCAGCTCGGCCAGCACTACTTCGATGCCGCGCTTGTCGATGATGCGCATGCCCTTGGCAGAGGTGCGCAGACGTACGAAGCGCTTTTCCGACTCAACCCAGAAGCGATGGTGCTGCAGGTTAGGCAGAAAACGACGCTTGGTTCTGTTGTTAGCGTGGGAAACATTGTTCCCAGTCACCGGACCCTTGCCGGTCACTTGACATACTCGAGACATGGTTAACCCTCTCCAACCACTTGCCCAACCCGAACTGGTTGGAAGCCATAAAAGAATCTGTTGTCCAGCCGGGGCGATGGAAACAAGCGCTACCTTGCAGCGCCAAAATATGGCGAAGCGGGCGCAGCCCCGAGAAGAGCGGAGCTTTATACCAAAACCCGCCCCGACAGGCAATGCTTTTCCATCACAGCAATCCCCTTTCGGCGAAGGATACCGGCTCGCCGTCTCCAACAACCAGATGATCCAGCACCCGTATATCCACTGTCGCCAGCGATTCACGCAGGCGTCTGGTAAGCATCAGGTCCGCCTGGCTCGGCTCGGCGACGCCCGACGGATGGTTATGCGTGAGGATGAGCGCAGCGGCGTTCAAAGCCAACGCCCGCTTGACCACTTCCCGCGGATACACGCTGGCGCTGTCCAGCGTGCCGCGAAACAACTCTTCAAAAGCGATCACCCGGTGCTGGTTATCCAGGAACAGGCAGGCGAACACCTCGTGCGGCAAGCTCATCAACCGGCTGCGCAGATACGTGCGCACCGCGCCGGGGGACGTCAATGCATCGCCTCGCTGCAGGTCTTCGTATAGATGGCGCCGCGCCATTTCCATCACTGCCTGCAATTGCACGAACTTTGCCGGGCCGAGACCGGCGTGCCGGCAAAACTGAGTGAGGTCGGCCTGCACCAGCGCGCGAAGGCTGCCGAAACCGGCGAGCAGATCCCGCGCCAGATCCACGGCACTGCGCCCGGGCACGCCGGTACGCAGAAAAATCGCCAGCAATTCGGCATCGGACAGAGCGGCGGCGCCCTGCTTCAGGAGTTTTTCACGGGGCCGCTCGGCTAGTGGCCAGTCGGTGATCGGCATGGGCAGAATCCTTGCAAATGCCGGCACGTACTTCCTGTTCGTGCCTGTGTGCGGAGCGCCGAGTATAGGCCGGCGGACCGCTCGGGTCGACCCTCTGAAAGCAGCGCCAGCTGACCGCCCCTATGCTATCTTAGCGAGCATTCGATGGCGCCCGGACGGCATGGCGCCGCACGTTGGGAGCGAAGCATGCAGCGGTTGTTGAACAAGCAGGTGGTGCTGGGCGTGAGCGGCGGAATCGCTGCCTACAAGAGCGCGGAACTGGTCCGGCGCCTGCGCGACGCAGGCGCTCAGGTTCGGGTGGTGATGACCCAGGCTGCCCGCGAATTCATCACCCCGCTTACGCTGCAGGCTCTGTCGGGACATCCGGTGCACGGCGATCTGCTCGACCCCGCCGCGGAAGCCGCGATGGGACACATCGAACTGGCTCGCTGGGCAGACCTGGTACTGATTGCCCCGGCTACCGCCGACCTGATGGCGCGTCTGGCGCAGGGACGCGGGGATGACCTGCTGACCACTCTGGTGCTGGCCACCGATGCGCAGGTGGCGATTGCACCAGCGATGAACCAGGCCATGTGGCGCGACCCCGCTACCCAAGCCAACCTTTCCCTGTTACTCCAGCGCGATGTGAAAGTCTTTGGCCCGGCTGCCGGGCAACAAGCCTGTGGCGACGTCGGTCCGGGCCGAATGCTCGAACCTGCCGAGATTGCCGCCCGCTCGGCCGAATGCTTCGAGCGCGGCCTGCTTGCAGGGCGGCACGTGCTGATCAATGCCGGTCCGACCCGCGAGGCGATCGACCCAGTACGCTACATATCCAATCACAGCTCCGGGAAGATGGGCTTTGCGCTGGCCGAGGCGGCCGCCGAAGCCGGTGCTCGCGTGACGCTGGTAGCCGGTCCGGTCAATCTGCCGACACCGCCGCGCGTCGAGCGCGTCGATGTCATCACCGCCGTCGAGATGCTTGCTGCCTGCGAAGCCGCGCTGCCGGCAGACCTTTTCATCGGCTCGGCGGCCGTGGCCGATTACCGGCCTGTCACCTGTGCCGAGAGCAAGCTGAAAAAGGAGCCCGGTTCCGATGCCGGCATGACGCTGGAGCTGGTGCGCAACCCCGACATACTCGCCACGCTCGCCAATCACCCGCAGCGGCCCTGGTGCGTAGGCTTCGCCGCGGAGACCCACGACGTGCTGGGCTACGCGACGGACAAGTTGCAGCGCAAGAATCTGGAACTGATAATCGCCAATGATGTCAGTTCGACATCAATCGGATTCAACAGCGACGATAACGCGGTCACGCTGATCGATCGCAGCCTGAAACCCCAGGCGCTGCCGCAGGCGAGCAAACAGAAGCTGGCCAGGCAGATCGTCGCTTTTATTGCCGACAAGCTGAACGCATAACAACAAGGACTGCCATGCACGCTCTCAGAGCCCGCATTCTCGATGCCCGTCTGGGCGACCAGTGGCCGCTGCCGGCCTATGCCACGCAGGGCTCGGCCGGCCTGGACCTGCGCGCCATGCTCGAGCAACCACTGACGCTGGAGCCCGGACAGACGCAACTGCTACCGACGGGCCTGGCTATTCACATTGCCGATCCCGGCCTGGCTGCATTGATCCTGCCACGGTCGGGACTGGGTCACAAACACGGCATCGTCCTCGGCAATCTGGTCGGACTGATCGACTCGGACTACCAGGGCGAGCTGATGGTTTCCTGCTGGAATCGCGGGCAGACGGCATTCACCATCGAGCCCGGCGAACGCATCGCTCAATTGGTACTGGTGCCGGTTCTGCAGGCACGTATCGATATTGTCGACTCGTTCGACGACAGCACGCGCGGGGCCGGCGGATTCGGTCATACTGGCAGTCACTGAACAATAATTCGAAGCAGGGAGGCGTTACGGAAATGAAGCTCAAGAGATCTTCCGAGGATTCAGGGTCATCATCCGCCCTGCCCAGCACCCTCTTGCCGCTGTTGCTCGCCCTTGCCGGAATCGCCGCCGCCGCGGCACTGATCTGGGCGGCGCTGTTCGGGCCAAGCAACCAGCGTTACGAGCGCGACATGGCTCAGGCCTACGCCAGCCAACAGGCAGGCGCACTGAACCAGGCGGTGGCGCAGATCGAAGCGGATATCGAGACCGCCGCAGCCAATCCGCAATTGCAAGTCACCCTGCAACAGGGCACCAGCCCGACGCTCCAGCGCCTGATGCGCTACATGTATGCCGACAGCCTGGCGGTCTATGCGCACCTGCCCGGCCAGGCGCAGCCCGTCGAGGATAGCCAGGCGCCGCTCAGCTTCGCCGCACTGGACATGATCCGCCGCGCCGAACGTGGCATGCCCGTGCCGCTCGAGGCGCATCAGGTCAATGGTGAGTGGAAGGTCTACGCCGCGCGCCCGCTTCGTGCCACACCGAACGCCAGCATCGGCGGGACCCTGATGGTGGTGTTCGATATCGAGCGATTGGCCTCTGCACTACCGCCGCTCCCGCCAGAAGCCGGCGCAGTGACGCTCATTCAACAGTTCCCCGCTGCGCCCGAACAGCGCCTGATCCAGCGTGGCAGCGGCTCCGGCGAAGCCATTCGCCTCCCGACCGACAACCCCGCCTGGTTCATCGAATTCACCCCAGGAAGCGCGCTGGTATCCGGCCTGATCAATCCGCTGTGGCTCGCCGGGGCTGCGTTGCTGGCTCTGGCCGGCGCGCTGGCCAGCCTGCTCTGGCTGCAGCGCGAATGGACGCGCACCTTGCAGGCCGACGCTGGCACGCTCAATCAGCTTACGCTCGGACACAAGGCCGCGGGACTCAAGCTCGGGCCGCTTGAACCGGTCGGCCAGAGCATCATGCGTCTGGCCAGCCGTAGCGGTCAGAAGCTCGGGCCCAACCCGGAAGTCGTCCGCGAGCCGGCTGCCGCCGCCGCCAGCGCGAAGCCCGCCGCTCGCCCCGTATCGAACGAACCGGAAATACTCGATATCGACATCCTCGATGGCGAGGATCCGTTCGACATGGCCGGCAATCAGCCCGCCGCGCCGAGCATTCCCCAGCTGCCGGCGGAAATCTTCCGCGCCTACGACATCCGCGGCGTGGTCGGTCGTACACTCACCGAAGACTTCCTGTACTGGCTCGGACGCAGCATCGGCAGCGAAACCATCGCTGCAGGGCAACCGCGGATCGCTGTGGGACGCGACGGGCGACTGTCCGGCCCCGTCCTCGGCGAACAATTGATCCGCGGCTTGATGGAATCAGGCTGCGAGGTGGTCGATCTGGGAATGGTTCCCACGCCCGTCGTCTACTTCGCCACGGCAACCACGGACGCCACCTCGGGCGTGATGCTCACCGGCAGTCACAACCCGGCCGACTACAACGGGTTGAAGGTGGTCATTGCCGGTCAGACGCTGGCTGACGAGCGCATCCAGGCGCTGCACACCCGCCTCAGGCAAAACGACCTGACTGCCGGAGCAGGAAGCCGCGAACAGCTGGACCTGCTGCCCGCCTATGTACAGCGTATCGTCGACGACGTGGCACTGGCTCGGCCGCTCAAGGTGGTCATCGACTGCGGCAATGGCGTCGCCGGCGTCGTCGCTCAGGCACTTTTCGAGGAGCTCGGCTGCACCGTCATCGCGCTGTATTGCGATGTGGACGGTACTTTCCCCAATCATCATCCGGACCCGGGCAAGGCAGAGAACCTGGCAGAACTCATTGCCCAGGTCCGCCAGCATGAAGCGGACATTGGCCTGGCTTTCGATGGCGATGCCGACCGTCTGGGTGTGGTCACCAGCGACGGCGAGATCATCGACTCCGATCGACTGCTGATGCTGCTCGCCGAGGACGTGCTGACCCGTCAGCCGGGTGCCGATATCGTCTTCGACATCAAGTGCAGCCGTCGCCTGCCGGCGCTGATCAGCCGCGTCGGTGGACGTCCGGTGATGTGGAAGTCCGGCCATTCGATGATCAAGGCCAAGATGCAGGAAACCGGGGCACCGCTCGGTGGAGAGATGAGCGGCCATATTTTCTTCAAGGAGCGCTGGTACGGTTTCGATGACGGGCTGTACAGCGCTTGCCGCGTTCTCGAAATTCTCTCGGTTCAGCCGCAGGGCGTTTCCAGCGCCGAGCTGATGGCAGAATATCGGTCCGGGCTGACCACGCCGGAGATCAATGTCACCGTGGGCGAAGCGCGCAAGTTCGAGCTGATCGAAGCGTTGCGCAAGAACGCCGACTGGGGACAGGGCAAGCTGACAGGCATCGACGGCATACGCGTCGACTATCCGTCGAGCTGGGGTCTGGTTCGCGCCTCGAACACCACGCCGATGCTGGTGCTGCGATTCGAAGCGGATAAACCTCAGGAGCTGGAGGCTGTCCAACAATTATTCCGCGATCAGTTGGCCGCCGTTGCCCCTGATCTTGAACTGACTTTCTGACCGCCAGGAGATATTCCTACATGTTGAGCCGCGAAGCCGCCGCCCAGGTATCCAGAGTCCTGACCGAGGCGCTGCCCTACATCCAACGCTTCACCGGCAAGACCATCGTCATCAAGTACGGCGGAAACGCCATGGAAAGCGAAGAGCTGAAAAACAGCTTCGCGCGCGATATCGTGCTGATGAAAACGGTCGGCATCAACCCGGTGGTGGTGCACGGCGGCGGGCCGCAGATCGGCGACCTGCTCAAGCGGCTGAACATCCAGAGCGAGTTCATCGAAGGCATGCGCGTGACCGACGCGAAAACCATGGACGTTGTGGAAATGGTGCTCGGCGGTTCGGTGAACAAGGACATCGTCAACCTGATCAACCAGGCCGGCGGCAGCGCCATCGGTCTGACCGGCAAGGATGCGGGCCTGATCAAGGCGCGGCGCCTCAAGGTCAGTCGGCGCACGCCCGGCATGGACAAGCCGGAAATCATCGACATTGGCCAGGTAGGCGAAGTGGAATCGGTCAACATCAAGCTGATCAACGCCCTGGTCTCCGATGACTACATCCCTGTCATCGCGCCGATTGGCGTCGGCTCGGATGGTGCCTCGTACAATATCAACGCCGATCTGGTAGCAGGCAAGGTGGCGGAGGCCCTGAAGGCCGAAAAACTGATGCTGCTGACCAACATCGCCGGGCTGATGGACAAGGAAGGCAAGGTTCTGACCGGCCTGACCACGTCCCAGGTCGATGCGCTGATCGAGGACGGCACCATCTACGGCGGTATGCTGCCGAAGATCCGTTGTGCGCTGGACGCAGTACAGGGCGGTGTCGGCAGTGCGATCATCGTCGACGGGCGCGTACCCAATGCAGTGCTGCTGGAAGTTTTCACCAATGCCGGGGTCGGCACTCTGATCACCAATCAGCAACCGGAGTGACTATGCAGCGCGAAGATTTCAGTCTCTGCCACCAGTTGCGCGTGCGCTGGTCGGAAGTCGACATGCAGGGCATCGTCTTCAATGGTCACTACCTGACCTATGCGGACATTGGCATCACCGAATACTTCCGTGCGCTGACTGCAAGCGGCGGTGGCGATACCGGCGCCAAGGGCGGTGACTTCTTCGCTGTGCGTACCCTTCTCGAATACCGCTCGCCTGCGGAAAATGACGACCTGCTGGATGTGCATGTGCGCATCGCTCGCCTGGGCAACTCGAGCATGCTGTTCGTCATCGGCATCTATCGCGACGACACACTCTTGCTGACCGGGGAAATTACTTACGTATACGCCGATCAGCAGACTCGCCGACCGAAGCCGATTCCGGCGACATTCCGTGAGGCAGTGAAAGGCTATGAGCGGACCGCGCCGGAGGATGCGGCGAAGTAGCCGCTCGGCGCATCCGGCTACTGAGGCTGAAGGTCGCCGATCAGCGCGACCAGCCGATCCCGTTGACGGGCAAAGGCCTGATTGACGTCGATAATCTCATCGCGCTTGCTGGCGATCATCCGCTGCAGACGCAGCACTTCAGCGTCCACACCGCTCAATTCACTGATCAGCTGCGGATCGACCTGGCGGCCCGCACGCTCTTGGGCAGCGGCACGCGCCTGCAGCTCGTCACGCTGATCGCGCAATGCGGCGATGTTGCCTTCAGTCGTGGTGATGAGGTTTTCGATCTGGGTGATCTGCCGCTGGTGCGCTCGATCAAGATCGGTCGGGCTACTGTAGAGGCGCAGCAAGGTGGCATCGGAAGCGCGCTGACGTTCCTGATCGGCCCGAGCCCGACGAGTCGCTTCTCGCTCTTCGCGGGTCGGCGCGGCGGGGATCACCTGCTTCACTCGGCCCTGGGCGTCGAGCACTTCGTAGCCGCGACTGACGAATTCAGCCGGCACGCGGCTATCGAGAACGGTTGTCCCTCGGTCGTCGACGTAGCGATAGAGCTCCGCCTGCGCCAGAGCGGGCAGACTGCCCAACAGACCGAGACCTACCCAGCACAGCAGCTTGCGCATAATCCGGATACCCCATCCTGGAGCCTGACGCTCATGGTCTAATTCAAATTCCGTACTGCGCCCGATACGCCTGCACGGCAGGCAAGTGGTGACGCAGCTCGGCATCCTCTTCGAGGAACGACAGGACCTGGGTAAGCGACACGATGCTGATCACCGGAATACCGAAATCACGTTCGACTTCCTGGATGGCCGACAGCTGACCCTGGCCACGCTCTTCTCGATTCAACGCGATCATCACAGCGGCCGGAGTAGCTCCGGCGGCGCGGATGATTTCCATCACTTCACGTACCGCAGTGCCTGCGGTGATCACGTCATCGATGATCAACACCCGACCCTGCAGCGGAGCGCCTACCAGCGATCCGCCTTCGCCATGATCCTTGGCTTCCTTGCGGTTGAAACAATACGGCAGATTGCGATCGAAGCTTTCCGCCAGTGCTACCGAAGTAACGGCTGCAAGCGGAATTCCTTTATAGGCCGGTCCGAAAATAACGTCCACTTCGTCCAGTTCGCTATGGATGAAAGCCTGCGCGTAGTAACGCGCCAACCGTCCAAGCGAGGTACCGTCATTGAACAGCCCCGCATTGAAAAAGTACGGACTTTTGCGGCCGGATTTGAGGGTGAACTCGCCGAAGCGCAGGACGTCCCGATCAAGCGCAAAACGAATGAACTCTCGTTGATATTCTTGCATCCCACCCTCGTCTAACAAAAAACCCGCAAGCTCGGTTATCATACACGCTCGATTTCAGGGGAGCCATGCATGCGAATAATCAGTCTGAATCTCAATGGCGTCGAGGCCGCTTCGGCCCGGGGTCTGTTCGACTGGCTACGCACGCAGGATGCCGATGTCATCTGCCTGCAGGACATTCGCGTTACCGCCCCCGAATTGGAGCAGGACCCGTACTGGATCGACGGTTACTGGCAGTACTGCTTCGAGGCGGAAGTGCCCAGCCAGGGTGGCGTTGCCATCTACACCAAGATTCAGCCGAAGGCGATCATCATGGGGCTCGGCTTCGAGCTGGCCGACCGTTACGGGCGCTTCATCCAGGCCGACTTCGACAAGGTCAGTATCGGCTGCCTGCTGCTGCCTTCCGGACGCAACGGCGATGCCGACCTGAACCAGAAATTCAAGTTCATGAACGAGTTCACCGGCTATCTGAACAAGCAGCGCCGCAAGCGCCGTGAATTCATCTACTGCGGCTCGCTGCATGTGGCGCATCTGAAACTGGATGTGAAGAACTGGCGGGACTGTCAGCATCAGCCGGGGTTCATGGCGCCGGAACGGGCCTGGATGGACGAGATATTCGGCAACATGGGTTATGTCGATGCGCTGCGCGAGGTCACCCGCGAGTCGGATCTATACAGCTGGTGGCCGGACAGCGAGCAAGCCCAGGATCTCAATCTCGGGCTGCGCTTCGACTACCAGTTCCTTACCCCGGGCCTGCGACGCTTCGTGAAGAATGCACAGATTCCGCGCAAGGTCCGCTTCTCCGAACACGCGCCAGTCATCATCGACTATGACTGGACGCTGAGCATCTAACACAAACGGCAAACGTAACGAGCCTCGCCGCGTTTCCAGGCCAGGCATGCCGCTCGCTGACGACGATCGTGGCAAGACTGCCTCCCGCAGGGGCAGCTTGCCCGCTGGTAGCTCGTAGCTTGTCGCCCGGGTTTACTTGATGATCCGCCAGCAGAACGGGTAGCGGTACGCCTGCCCCTCGTTGGCCTTGATCGCCGCAATGATCATCAGCACCACCGCACCGATGGCCACGACCCAGATCAGCAGCAAGCCGATGACGATCAGCATCAGGAGCAGACAGATCAACGCGGCGATGGTGACCGTGATCTGGAAGTTGAGCGCTTCCTTGCCCTGGTCATCGATGAACGGATGCTGATCCTTCTTCAGTTGCCAGACCAGCAACGGCCCGATCAGATTGCCCATCGGAATCAGGCAACCGAGAAAGCCGCTGAGATGGGCGAACAACGCCCACTTGCGCGCTTCGGGATCGGGGGTGATAAGCGGGGATTGCTCCAGTTCGTCTGTCATATGCGCTCTGTCCTTCGGTAGGCTTTCGTTATGAGGCCGGCCCGGAAGCATCCCCTCGGTGCGCCTAGTCTTCCAGCGCAGCCGCCTGCATGGCGAACAGCTGCTCGATTCCCTGCCTGGCCAGCGCCAGCATAGCATTGAGTTCATCGGCGCTGAACGGGGCTGCTTCGGCAGTGCCCTGAACTTCGATGAAGCCGCCCTTGTCGGTCATGACCACGTTGAGGTCGGTGTCGGCTGCCGAATCTTCCAGATAATCCAGATCCAGCACCGGCTCGCCCTGGTAGATGCCGACCGACACCGCGGCGATCATCTGCACGGCTGGCACCTTCTTGATCGACCCACGCTTTTTCAGCACGCGCAGCGCATCGACCAGCGCCACGCAGGCACCGGTGATGGAAGCGGTACGGGTACCACCGTCGGCCTGGATGACATCGCAATCCAGGTGGATGGTGTTCTCTCCGATGCTGCGCAGATCGACCGCTGCGCGCAAGGAACGGCCGATGAGTCGCTGAATCTCCAGCGTACGCCCGCCCTGCTTGCCCTTGCTCGCTTCACGCTGCATGCGCTCACCCGTGGCGCGCGGCAGCATGCCGTACTCGGCGGTGATCCAGCCCTGGCCCGACCCCCGCAGGAAGCGTGGCACGCCCGCCTCGACGCTGGCGGTGCAGATGACCTTGGTGTCGCCGAACTCCACCAGCACCGAACCCTCGGCATGCTTGGTGTAGCCGCGGGTGATGGTCACCTGGCGCATCTGGTCGGCTTCGCGGCCGCTGGGTCGTTTGCTCATCATGAATCCTTGTGTACTGCGTGTATGTGGCCGCCAGTATACGCGACCAGACCCGACCCGGCTGTACCCGCTTCAAGCCGCAGGAGTACAATGCCGCCACATGGAACAGGACGATGAGGCCAATGATGGTGTACAGCATGACCGCTTTCTCTCGCTGCGAACTCAGCACGGACCGGGGCAACCTGGCGTGGGAGATGCGCTCGGTCAACCATCGTTATCTCGAGCCTAGCCTGCGCCTGCCGGAGGCGTTCCGCGAACTGGAAGGCCCGCTGCGGGAGCGGCTGCGCAAGCAGCTCGGCCGGGGCAAGGTCGAATGTACGCTGCGTTTCAATCCCACCGCCGCGGGCGGTGCCCGACTCGACCTCAATCAGCCTCTGGTGGACCAGCTTATCGCTGCCGCGCAGCAGCTGAGCCTCAATATGGTCAATCCGGCGCGGGTCAATCCGCTGGAGCTGCTTGCCTGGCCGGGTGTACTGACCAGCTCCGAGCCGGATGACAACGGGCTCATCCAGCAGGCTCGCAAGCTCTTCGATCGCGCATTGCAGGAGTTGATCGAGCAGCGCGCGCGTGAAGGCGCCGAGATGCGCAAGCTGCTCGAGGAAAGGCTGGACGCCATCGCCGAGCGCGTGGCAACCCTGCGCGAAATGATGCCGCAGCTGCTGGTCGCGCACCGGCAGAAACTCCTCGATCGCATCGCCGAGACCGGGCTGGACGTGGACAGTCAGCGCATCGAGCAGGAAGTCGTCCTGCTGGCGCAAAAGATCGACGTGGCCGAAGAACTTGATCGCCTCGATACGCACGTCGCCGAAACTCGCAGGATTCTCGCCGGTGGCGAGGCGATGGGACGCCGGCTGGACTTCCTCATGCAGGAATTCAATCGCGAGGCCAATACGCTCGGCTCGAAGGCCATCGATACGCGCAGCACCCAGGCGGCAGTCGATCTCAAGGTGTATATCGAACAGATGCGCGAGCAGGTTCAGAATATCGAATGATCCCCGCGGCGCCGGACGCCCGCTGAGCTCCGGCCGTCTCGCCCCCCTTTCCTGCCGCCCTGCCCTGCGGAACGCCTGAGGCGTCATCTCGTCCAACGTGGCAACGGCGCTCCCGCCGATCCGTCATCGACATGCAGGTGAACCAACATGCGCGATACCCGACGCCTCGAACGCTACGACAGCTCGGTCAACCAATACACCCTGGCAATCATTACCGACGAGGATCACGCCTCTCAGGTCGAGCTGGACGATGGTCAGGTGGCCTGGAGCTCCACGCTGCGCTACGACCGCCTGTTTCGCCATGCGCCGGACGCCTCTGGCCAGGCACGCTTCGGATTCGAGGAGATCCCCGCCGAACAGGGGGGCGAGCACCAGCTGATCAGCCTGGTGTCCGAAGGCGGGCGCGGCGCAGAATTTTCCGAGCTGGTGCTGTTCGGCAGCCGCTTGGTTACATTCGACGATCGCACCGGGCTGGTCTGCGAGATCCGCGACGAGAACAAGCTGATACCCAGGCAGATCCTCATGACCGGCAGCGGCGACGAGCGCTTCAAGGGCTTCAAGAGCGAATGGGCGACGCTCTACGGCGATCAGCTGGTGATTGGTAGTCACGGGAAGAAGCCCGAGGAAGAATGGGTGAAGATACTCGAAGGGGACTACGGGCTGGCCAGCGTCGACTGGAGCGAGCGCTATCAGCGGATGCGCGAGGCGCTGGGTGTCGGCGATCACGGCTATGTGATTCACGAAGCTGCGGAATGGCACCCGTACCGCCGTGAATGGCTGTTCTTCCCGCGCAAGGTGTCGAGCCAACCCTTCGATGAGGCCATCGACGAGACCGAGTGCGGCTCGAACCTGCTGGTGATCGCCAACGAAGATTTCAGCGACATACGAACCCTGACCGTGGGCACCTGCTATCCGGACCGCGGCGTTTCGTCCTTCAAGATTCTGCCCGGGCATCCAAACGAATGCGTGGCGCTGAAAAGCGTCGAAGTCGGCGAGCGCACCGAGAGCTACCTGTTCTGCTTCAACCTCGACGGCGAGGTGCTGCAAGAGGACCTGTTCATCGGCGACTACAAGTGCGAGGGCGTGGAGATTCTCTGAGGCCGGAGCAGCCGACAAACGAGTCAGGTAGCGAACTCGCCCAGGATGCCCATGGCCTTCTCCACGCTGGCCGCCAGCTGCTCGGCGCTCGCCTGGCTTTCACTGGCATGCGCCTGTGTCGAGCCGGCCAGGGCGCGAATCGTTTCGATGTTGCCGTTGATGTCGGCTGCGGCGCGGCGCTGTTGCTCGGCGGCCGCGGCGATCTGCAGATTCATCGTGGTCATGGTGCGGAACGCTTCGGTGATGCAGTCCAGCTCCGCGCCGGATGCCCTGGCGCTGTCGACGCTATGCAGTCTGTTCCGTTCAGCCTGCTCCATCGCACTGACCGTTTCGCGAGTAGCCTCCTGTAGCGCGATGATGGTGAGTTCGACCTGCTCGGTCGCCCGCCGGGTCCGCGCCGCCAGGGCACGAACTTCCTCGGCTACTACCGAAAACCCACGCCCCTGCTCTCCTGCCCTGGCGGCCTCGATGGCCGCGTTCAACGCCAGCAGATTGGTCTGGTCGGACACGCTCTGGATCACGTCGATCACCGCGCCGATATCACGGCTATAGGTTCCCAGCCGCTCGACCACGCCGTGCACTGCACTGAAGCTGGACGACAACTCGGAAATCGACGCCACGGTCTGATCCACGACCTGCTTGCCCAGCTTGGCCCGTTGCTCCGATTCCAGGGCCGTGGCGGAACCCGATTCAGCGCTGGCCGCGACGCTGCCCGCGGCATCGCTCATCTCAGCCATGGCGCGGGCCAGCTGTTCCACCTCGGCCAGTTGCTCGTCCATGTGCTCCGACGCCCGCGCGCTGGCCGCCTTCGATTGACGGGACTGCTCCGAGACCGCGCCGACCTGCTGCTCAAGCACCACGAAACTGCCATGCAGCTTCTCGATGATGCGGTTGAACGATCGCGCCAGCGCGGCAAGCTCGTCATTGCCACGCACCGGCAGCGCCGCCTTCAGGTCACCGCTGCCCTGGGCGATGGCGCTCAGCCCGACGACGACCTGGTTGATGCGCCTGGTCAGGCTGCGACCCAGCGCGAAGCTGATCAGCACGACCAGGGCGACGATGGCAACCGCAGCCATGATCAACTGGCTGACGGTTCGATCAGCCTGCGCGATCAGCTGCGCCTGCTGAGTCATCAACATGGCGTTCACCGCCTCTTCGAGCCTGGCGATACTCTTCAGCGCCAGGTCGAAGTTCAGCGCGAACGCGGCAGGATTGGTTTCGCTTGCCAGGAGCTGTTCTTTATCAGCGGCAATGCTCGCGGTCAGCGCCTGCAGGTCGGTCAGCACGGTTTGCTGCTCGGCCGACAGCTCTGCCAGCCCGGTGCTGCCAGCCTCGACGTGCTTCAGGCCCTTGCGCAAGCTGTAACGTGAATCGCTCATCGCGACCAGCACGGCGCCTTCCACCAGGCGCCCATAGTTCGCCGCAAGTTCGGCGAGAGGAAGCGTATCCACCAGCGCGCCGCCGAGGGCAGGTAAGGAAGCCGACAGGCTCGCTTGCAGCGGCAACCGCTGTACGCTCAGGTCACGCATGACCTGATAGATGCCTTCCGCTCCTTGTGCGTTGACGCGGATCTGCTGCAGCAGGTCGCCCATCGTTTGTTCCTGCTCGCCTTCCTGCCCCGGCTTGACATCGAGGAACGCAGAGAGCGGAAGGGTCTTGAACGCCGCCCAGCGCGGCGCATCGAGCGCGTCCAGGCGCTCGCCAAGTAGCAGGAACTGCGCCTCGGTACGAGCGATGAAATTCTGCAGATCGGCCTCGGTGCGTGCGCTGGTCAGCTGATACCCGAGCAGGCTCACCTCACGTAGCGACTCGCCCGCCTTGACGGTCGCCTTGTAGAAGTCGACCGAGGCGGTGTACTCGGACTCCAGCGTGCGCGTCAGCGAACGCATATTGTGCAGGGTGAGCAGGACCTGGAAACTCAGGCCGAGAACGCAGACAGCGATGATAAGAGTCAGGACACGCTTCATGACGGGGCTCGCAGCGACGGCCGGCAGCGCAGCTCGCTTACCGGCGAAAAATCCGTGTCTCGCTCGCCTCCGGATAATCTCGGCAAGGGACGGTCAAAGCGTATCGCCGCAATGTTGCAGTGCCATTACCGAAAAGTGACACCCCGACTCAGCAGAGACTTAGAGTCCGCTCCGCGAGCTGTCTAACCCGAGCCTTGTCCTCGTCGAGCTGCAATGCCCGCTCGGCTCGCAGCAGGGCCAGCCGGGTATGCCGCTGGGCATTGCTGCGGTAGGCACTGCCGTATTGCGCCAGCATGCGCAGGGCCTCGTGCAGTTTTACCTGCACTTCCATTGTCCCCGCACCGTCGCGGGCGATGGGCGTGAACATTTCGTCGAACAGATCGCCCAGTTCGGTAGGCGGAACGTGTACCCGGCGGCGCTGCATCGTACCGAGCGGACCAAGCTCCTCGCCTTCGGACCAGTAGGTCAGCACCCGCACCACGCGTCCGAGCACGTCGATCGCGGTACCCTGATCGTTGACGCCGGGAGACAGCGCGCGCGAGGCGATATCCGACATCACCGCCATTCCGTAGCGAGGGTCCTGATCGAACGACCGCTCCTTCCCCAGGGTGAAGCACTGACAGACATCTTTCGACACCTCCTCACATGGCGGCATGATCCAGGCCAGCGGCTCCGGCCGGTGCACAAAGCTTCCCGGCGGACTGGTGATGTAAACCTGCCCCTGATTCTCGCAGGCCCATTCATCCAGCCCCTGAATATCGATATGCATCACGTAGCCCACCTGGTCCGGGTAGACCGGCGTCGCTTCGGGAGGGATTTCCGTGTGCGGATCGAACAGTATGCTGGTACCCGCCGAGGGATGATCCACACGGCTGCAAATCGCCCTGACAATGGCGGCTTCGACTCGCTCAGTGGTGTCTGCCATCTGACCGAAGCTGGAAAGATGCTCGATCCAGCGCAGCATGGTGATGGCGATGAGCGCGACGACCAGCAGGCTGAAGAGAAACAGGACCAGTCGCCCGCGGGTGCCGTAGACCTCGGTATGCAGGGCGATGATGCCCACCAGCGAGAACAGGAAAGATCCAAGGAAAGTGCCGAGCACGTTCTGCGTGGTGGTGTCCTGCATGAGCAGACGGGTGGCACGCGGCGCGATGTTTGCTGTAGCGGAACCGTACGCCGACACCATTACCGTCAAGGAAAACGTGGTAACCGCCAGCATGCTGGTCGCGAGGATATCGAGAATGTCATTGACGGCCTCGGCCCCGAGATCCATCGGCGCCTCGCCCGGATAGAGTCGCTCCGCGGCAATCGCCAGCAGTGCCGCTCCGACGCCTAGCAGGGCGAACAACGAAGCCCGTATCCACAATGTGCGGCCGATCTGTGCCAACAACCACTGCCATTTCGAAATCATTTCGCCTTCCCGGTCCCGGTTCAGCTCAATAGACCGGCGAAATGCCGCCAGTGTCCATGACGAGCCTGACGATTGACTTTATACTGCGTCCTTTTCACCGCAGGCCGCCCCGCGAGAGCCACCCGAAATGACCCAAGCCACCGGCACGCTGTACATCATTTCCGCCCCTTCCGGCGCAGGCAAGACCAGCCTGGTCAAGGCGTTGCTCGATCAGATCGAGACCGTACGCGTGTCGGTTTCCCACACCACCCGGTCGATGCGCCCCGGCGAAATAGACGGTGTGAATTATCACTTCACCAGCCGGGAGACCTTTCTCGAGCTGGTCGGCCACGGCGATTTCCTCGAGCACGCCGAAGTCTTCGGCAATCTCTATGGCACCTCGCAGAGCACCGTCGAAAAGACGCTCGCCGAGGGCCACGATCTGATCCTGGAGATCGACTGGCAGGGCGCCGAGCAGGTTCGCCGCGCCTTACCGCAGGCGCGCTCGATCTTCATTCTGCCTCCCAGTCAGAAGGATCTTCGCGAGCGGCTGACCAATCGCGGGCAGGACGATTCCAGCGTCATCGACCGGCGCATGGCCGAGGCGGTCAGCGAAATGAGCCACTGCGTCGAATACGATTTCCTGGTCATCAACGACTGCTTCCAGACCGCATTGGAGGACCTCAAGGCGATCCTCCGCGCCGGCCGGCTCAGCTTCGCCCGCCAGCAGGACCGTCATCGGACACTGCTGGACGCACTCTTGTCAGAACGCGTGGCCAGCCAGTAGACTGTCAGGTCCCGCGCTCCGGTTGGAGCGCACCCGATTCTCAAGTAAGTTCCGGAGTACACCCATGGCTCGCGTCACCGTTGAAGACTGCCTGGATAACGTAGAAAACCGTTTCGAGCTGGTCATGCTGGCCACCAAGCGTTCGCGTCAGATCGCCACTGGCGGGAAGGACCCGAAGGTCGCCTGGGAAAATGACAAGCCCACCGTGGTCGCCCTGCGCGAAATCGCCGCCGGCCTGGTCACCAACGAGATTCTCGCCGAGGAAGCCATTCAGGATCAGCAGGAGCCGCTGTACTCGCTGGAATCCGATCTGGCGGAGTAAGGGCTTGCGCAGGACGTGCGTGCCGCAGGTGATGGCCCGTTCCGCCGGGCTCAGGAGCCTTGCATGTCTGCAATAGAAGTGTTTGCCGAGCGACTCGGCGACTATCTCGAACCGGATCAGGTCAACCTGGTCCGGCGCGCCTATTTCTACGCCGAGCAGGCCCATGATGGCCAGACCCGGCGTAGTGGCGAACCCTACGTTACCCACCCGCTAGCCGTAGCCGGCATTCTCGCCGGCATGCACATGGATCATCAGAGCCTGATGGCGGCCATGCTGCACGATGTCATCGAAGACACCGGCATCCCCAAAGACGCGCTTATCTCGCAGTTTGGCGACACGGTTGCCGAGCTGGTTGATGGTGTCAGCAAGCTGACCCAGATGACCTTCGAGACTAAGGCCGAGGCGCAGGCGGAAAACTTCCAGAAGATGGCCCTCGCCATGGCGCGGGACATCCGCGTCATCCTGGTGAAGCTGGCCGACCGGCTACACAACATGCGCACCCTGGGTGCCCTGTCTGGCGAGAAGCGCCGACGCATCGCCAAAGAAACGCTGGAGATCTACGCACCGATTGCCAACCGCCTGGGCATGCACAGCCTGAGCACCGAGTTCGAAGACCTCGGCTTCAAGGCCATGTACCCGATGCGCGCGCAGTTGATCGACCGCGCAGTGCGCAGCGCCCGGGGCAATCGCAAGGAACTGCTGAGCAAAATCCTCGACACGCTGCAAACCTGCCTGGAGCGCGAAGGGATCCCAGGCCGCGTGATCGGTCGCGAGAAGCATCTGTTCGGCATCTATCAAAAGATGCGCGGCAAGCGAAAGTCGTTCAACGAGATCATGGACGTGTACGCGTTCCGCATCATCGTCGACAAGGCCGACACCTGCTATCGCGCGCTCGGTGCAGTACATAACCTCTACAAGCCGTTCCCGGGACGCTTCAAGGATTACATCGCGATTCCCAAGGCGAACGGCTATCAGTCGCTGCACACCACGCTGTTCGGCATGCATGGCGTGCCCATCGAAATCCAGATCCGCACCGAGGAGATGGAAGAGCTGGCCAACAACGGCATTGCCGCGCACTGGGTGTATAAATCCAAGGAAGACGTGATCAACGGCAATCACGCGCGCACCCGCCAGTGGCTGAAGAGCGTACTGGAGCTGCAACAGCGCGCGGGTAACTCGCTGGAGTTCATCGAGAACGTCAAGATCGACCTGTTCCCGGACGAAGTCTACATTTTCACGCCCAAGGGGCGGATCATGGAGCTTCCGAAGGGCTCGACCCCGGTCGACTTCGCCTACGCCGTGCATACCGATGTAGGCAATAGCTGCATCGCCTGCCGCGTCAACCGGCGCCTGGCACCCCTTTCCGAACCGCTACAGAGCGGGCAGACCGTCGAGATCATCACCGCGCCCGGTGCGCGGCCGAACCCAGCCTGGCTGAGCTTCGTCATCACCGGCAAGGCGCGCAGCAACATCCGTCACTTCCTCAAGCACCAGCGCCATTCCGAATCCATCGCACTGGGCGAGCGGCTGCTGGAGAAGGTACTGGTCAGCTTCGACACTACCCTCAGCGACATACCGCAGCCTCGCGTGCACCAGGTGCTGGAAGATTGCGGCATGGACAGCCTGGAAGAACTGCTCGCCGACATCGGGCTGGGCAATCGCATGGCCTACGTGGTCGCGCGTCGCCTGCTGGCCAGCGAAAGCAGCGGCGAGATCGAGGCGGCGAAGGTCGCCGAGCCGGACGATGCGCAGATTCGCGAGATGCCGCTGGCGATCCGCGGCACCGAGGGCCTGGTGGTCAGCTTCGCGCGCTGCTGCAACCCGATCCCGGGGGATCCGATCGTCGGCTACCTCTCCTCCGGCAAGGGTATGGTGATTCACCAGGAAAACTGCAAGAACCTCGCAGACAACCGTCATAGCGACGAGAACATACTGCATCTCACCTGGGACAAGGACGTGACCGGCGAATTTACTGTTGAGCTTCGCGTCGAGCTGGAGCACGAGCGCGGCATCATCGCGCAGCTGGCCACCGGTATCACCATGGCCGACGCAAGTATCGACAAGATCAGCGTCGACGAGCGCGACGGCCGCACCAGCGTCGTTCAGCTGGTGGTGCGCGTACGCGACCGCCTGCACCTTTCCCAACTGATCAAGCGTATCCGTGTGTTGAGCGGCGTGCTGCGCATCACCCGACTGAAAAACTGATCCGATCCGGAGCAAACATGAACAAGCAAGTCATCACCAGCGACCAGGCACCGGCCGCTATCGGCACCTATTCACAGGCCATCAAGGTCGGCAACACCGTATACCTGTCCGGGCAGATCCCGCTGGACCCGGCCACGATGGAAGTCGTCGAAGGCATGGAGCAGCAGATCTGTCGCGTATTCGACAACCTGCAGGCAGTGGCCGAAGCGGCCGGCGGCTCGCTGCAGCATATCGTCAAGCTGAACATCTTCCTGACTGATCTGAGTCACTTCGGTCTGGTCAACGAAGTCATGGCGCGCTATTTCAAGCAGCCCTACCCGGCGCGCGCCGCCATCGGCGTCGCGTCCTTGCCCAAGGGCGTGCCGGTCGAGATGGACGGCGTGATGGTCGTTGGCTAATCGCCACCCAGCAAAAAGGCGCCATTCGGCGCCTTTTTTTGTACCCTTTCGTACCCGCCGCCTCTCACTGCGAGAGGTAGGCTTCCATGGTGATCTCGGCATTCAGCAACTTCGACACCGGGCATCCCGCCTTGGCCTTGTTGGCTATTTCGGTGAATTTATTTTCTTCGATCTCCGGGATGTGTGCCTGGACATCGAGATGCACTGCGGTGATGGCGAAACCGTCGGCCTGCTTCTCCAGCGATACCTCGGCGGTCGTGGCAATCTTTGTCGGCGTGTAGCCTTCCTGACCGAGCAGCATGGAGAATGCCATGGAAAAGCATCCGGCATGCGCCGCACCGATCAGTTCCTCGGGGTTGGTGCCCGGCCCGTCTTCGAACCGGGTGTTGAAACCATAGGGTGAACTGTCCAACACACCGCTTTCGGTGGTGATGGTACCCGAGCCTTCCTTGACGCTACCTTCCCACTCAGCTGAACCTGTCTTTTTCATGGTGATGCCCTCCGCGTTTAGAGTCCGGTGGACAACGCTCGCCGCCGAAGATTACCCAGCGACGCTCAGACCGCGTTCAGCATCGCCGCGTAGCCTTCCCGGTAACTTGGGTAGACTGGCTCCCAGCCGCTTTCCCGAGCAAGCTCGTTACTGCACCGCTTGCTGCCTACCCGGCCGATTTCGCGCCCGTCAGGCTGCAGCGACGTGCCGAGTTGCTCGGCGAGCCAACTGCATACCGCGTGCAGCGGCGCCGGCTCGTCATCCACACCCAGATAACAGGGCGCGAGCAGTTCGCCGTTCTCTGCTTCGAGCAGAAGGTGCTCGAGCAGGCCAGCGGCGTCGTCACGATGAATGCGGTTGGAGTATTGTGGCGGCTCGGCCGGTACCGACACCCCCGCGCGCACCTGGTCGATCAATCGGTTGCGTCCCGGACCGTAGATCCCCGCCAGTCTCACCACCGAAGCCGGCATGCCGCTGCGCAGCGCCACGTCTTCAGCTTCGATCAGCACCCGGGCCGTTTCCGACCCGGCCAGGGCGGGGCTATTCTCGGTCACCCACTCGCCCTGAGTTTGTCCGTAAACGCCAGTGCTGGACACTTGCAGCAGATGCCGCGCCTGTTGCCGGCGCTCCCGCATCCAGCCGACCAGGTTACGCAAGCCGGCGACATACAGCTGCTGGTACAACTCGGCGTCGCGCTTGCCCGCGGCAGGACAATAGACCAGGTAATCGACCTTCCGCGGCCAGGCTTCGGGGCACTCGGCTCGGGTAAGGTCGCCGGCGACCGGCAACACACCCTCGGGCAACCGGGATACATCCCGACGCAACCCATGGACCGCCCAGCCCCGAGCCATCAGTCGCTCGGCCAGAGCGCTACCCAGGTCGCCGCAACCGGCAATCACTACCTGTCTCATTCGATTGTTTTCCTCTATCGGCCAACCCGCTATGCTTGGCTTGAATACATTGTGGAATCAGTATAAGCCATGACCCTCACTGAACTGCGCTACATCGTCACCCTGGCCCAGGAACAGCACTTCGGCCACGCCGCCGAACGCTGTCACGTGTCGCAGCCGACGCTCAGCGTGGGCGTCAAGAAGCTCGAGGACGAGCTGGGCATCATGATCTTCGAACGCAGCAAGAGCGCCGTGCGGGTGACGCCGATTGGCGAGCGCATCGTTGCGCAGGCGCAGAAGGTGCTGGAAGAGGCCTTGGCCATTCGTGAACTGGCCACTGCCGGCAAGAATCAGCTGTCCGCGCCGCTGAAAGTGGGTGCTATCTATACGATCGGCCCGTATCTGTTCCCGCATCTGGTACCGCAGCTGCATCGCGTCGCGCCGGAGATGCCGCTGTACATCGAAGAAAACTTCACGCATGTGCTGCGTGACAAGCTGCGTAACGGCGAGCTTGACGCGATCATCGTCGCGTTACCGTTCAACGAGCCGGACGTGCTGACCAAGCCGCTGTATGACGAGCCTTTCAGTCTGCTGGTGCCGGCCAACCATGCCTGGGCGAACCGCGATACGGTCACCCTTGATGAACTGGATGACAGCAAGCTGCTGCTGCTGGGTGAAGGCCATTGCTTCCGCGACCAGGTGCTTGAAGCCTGCCCGAGCATCCGCAAGGGCGAGGAGCAACACAAGCACACCACGGTGGAATCCAGTTCGCTGGAGACCATTCGCCACATGGTGGCTTCCGGCATCGGCATGACAGTACTGCCGATGTCCGCTGCCGATGATCGTTATTACAGCTCGGAACTGCTGGTGACCAAGCAGTTCCGCTCGCCGGTGCCCTACCGCACCGTGGCCATCGCCTGGCGCGCCAGCTTCCCGCGGCCCAAGGCCGTCGAGATGCTCAGTGACTCGATTCGCCTGTGCTCGATCAGCCAGCCCCCGCAAGCCGCCAAGTAAAGATGTCGCCACGCTCCGAGCGCACCGGCCTGACGGTGATCAAGGGTGTCGGGCCGGCGCTGGCGGAGAAGCTCGAACGTCTCGGGCTGCGCAGCGTCGAGGACGTGTTGTTTCATTTACCGCTGCGCTACCAGGATCGAACGCGCGTCACACCGATCGGCGCGCTGCGGCCGGGGATGGATGCGGTGGTCGAGGGCGTGGTGCAGGCCGCCGACGTGGTCATGGGCCGTCGCCGCAGTCTGCTTTGCAGGCTGCAGGACGGCACCGGCACCCTGAGCCTGCGCTTCTATCACTTTTCCGCGGCACTGAAGACCAGCCTGCAGCGCGGCACCCATCTGCGCTGCTATGGCGAGGTGCGCCCCGGCGCGTCCGGCCTGGAGATCTACCATCCGGAAATGCAGAACCTGGAAAGCCGGGAGGCTGCCCCGGTCGCCGAAACCCTGACCCCGATCTACCCGGCCACCGAAGGGCTGTCTCAGTTGCGCCTGCGCAGCCTCAGCGAGGCCGCACTGCAGTGGCTTGAATCGGGCAACAGCCTGAGCGAACTGCTGCCAGCCGCTATCGCCGCCGACTACGAGCTGGCTCCTCTGCGCGAGGCAATCCGCACGCTGCATCGGCCGCCGCCGGACGTTGACCTGGAAGCACTGCAGGACGGTCGCCACTGGGCTCAGCACCGGCTGGCTTTCGAGGAGCTGATGGCCCATCAGTTGGCCATGTTGCGTTTGCGGGCGCAAATCCGCTCGCGCCGTGCACCGGTGATGAGCGCCAGCGGCGAACTGGCCGGCCAGTATGTCAGGCAACTCGGTTTTCCTCTGACCGGTGCGCAGCGCCGGGTTGCCGAAGAGGTCGTGCGTGATCTGCAGCAGCCTCGCCCGATGTTGCGACTGGTGCAGGGCGACGTCGGCGCCGGCAAGACGGTGGTCGCCGCGCTGGCCGCGCTGCAAGCCCTGGAAGCCGGCTGGCAGGTCGCGTTGATGGCGCCGACCGAAATCCTCGCCGAACAGCATTTCATCAACTTCCAACGCTGGTTCGCGCCGCTAGGCATCTCCGTCGCCTGGATGGCCGGCAAACTCAAGGGCAAGGCCCGCACCAACCAGCTGCAACTGATTGCTACTGGCGATGCAGCCATGGTCGTCGGCACCCACGCCCTGTTTCAGGAAGAGGTGCGCTTTCACAATCTGGGGCTGGCGATCATCGACGAGCAGCATCGCTTCGGCGTGCAGCAACGCCTGGCCCTGCGTGACAAAGGCGCTGCCGGGCAGTTCTCGCCACACCAGTTGATCATGACCGCGACGCCGATCCCGCGTACGTTGGCGATGAGCGCCTACGCCGATCTGGACACCTCGGTACTCGACGAATTACCGCCGGGGCGCACGCCGATCAACACGGTTCTGATCTCCGACAGCCGCCGCGAGGAAGTGGTCGAGCGTGTCCGCGCGGGGTGTTCGGAAGGCCGGCAGGCATACTGGGTCTGCACCTTGATCGAGGAATCCGAGCAGCTCCAGGCGCAGGCTGCCGAAGTCAGCTGGGCAGAGCTCTGCGAAATCCTCCCGGAGCTGTCCATCGGGTTGATCCACGGACGCATGAAGCCTGCGGAAAAAGCCGAGATTATGGCGGCCTTCAAGGCCGGCGACCTGCATCTTCTGGTCGCCACCACGGTGATCGAAGTCGGCGTGGATGTACCCAACGCCAGCCTGATGATCATCGAGAACCCTGAGCGGCTGGGGCTGGCCCAGCTGCATCAGTTACGCGGCCGGGTCGGCCGGGGCAGCACCGCGAGCCACTGCGTCCTCCTGTATCACGCGCCGTTGTCGGCGCTGGGTCGCGAACGCCTGGGCATCATGCGTGAAAGCTCCGATGGCTTTGTCATTGCTGAAAAGGACCTGGAGCTGCGTGGCCCCGGGGAAGTGCTCGGCACCCGGCAGACCGGTCTGGTGCAGTTTCGCGTGGCCGATCTGGTGCGCGATGCAGATTTGCTACCAGCTGTGCAGGAAGCGTCCAAACGGCTTGCTCGCGAGTATCCCGACTGCGTGCAACCGCTTATCGACCGGTGGTTGGCTCAGGGGCAGCAATTCGCGCAAGTCTGACCCGTCCGGCCACGGTTGCCATGCTAAGATCAGCGAAAAAGCCTGAAGAGGCCTCCGGCCCGACCAAAAGGAACTCGCCTGATGAACACGCTCGCCGTCACCGATGCAGGCCACACCAGCCTGCCAGATTCGATCGAGAAGCTGCTGCAACAGCAGGGAATTGGCTATCACCTGCGCCAGGCGGACCAGCTCGGGCCGCTGGCACAACAGGTCCAGGCTTGCCTGCTAGGCGATAGCGTCGGCATGTTGCTGGCATTGTTCCCGCGTGACCGCCTGATCGATCTCAAGCGCATCGGCGAACTGCTCGGGCGTGAGCTGGAGCCGGTGCGTATGGCGCAGGCCGAGCGCATCCTCGCCAAGCATGGGATCAGCACCGTTCCCGGTCTGCCGATGATCTTCGGCTCTCCCTGCGTATTCGAACAACAGCTGGTCGAGCACAACCGACTGTGGATCGACAGCGGTCTGCCGGGCCTGTATCTGGAGATCGAAAGCGACGATATCGGCTCGCTGATATCCAAGGCCAGTTCCGGCCGCTTCTCAGTGCCCCTGAGCAGCCTGGAACCCTTGCCCAGCGACCCCGAGCAGGACCGCAACAACATCAGCGATGCGGTGAAGAATTTCACGGCTTTGCGCATGCGCCAGCGGCTGGAAGAAACCATTGAGATTCCACCGCTACCGGAAACCGCGCAGAAAGTCATGAAGCTGCGGGTGGACCCGGATGCGACCATCGAACAACTGGCAGACGTGGTAGAAACCGACCCCAGCCTGGCCGCCCAGGTGGTCAGCTGGGCTTCATCTCCCTACTACGCCGCCCCAGGCAAGATCCGCTCGGTGGAAGACGCGATCGGTCGGGTGCTGGGCTTCGATCTGGTGATCAACCTGGCGGTGGGGCTAGCACTGGGCAAGACGTTCAGCCTGCCCAAGGACACCGCCGAAGGCAGCACCCAGTACTGGGAGCAGGCGATCTACAGCGCAGCGATAATCGAAGGTCTGGCCAAGGCCATGCCGCGCAACAAACGGCCCGAGCTGGGGCTGAATTACCTGGCCGGTCTGCTGCACAACTTTGGCTATCTGGTATTGGCCTATATCTTCCCGCCATACTTCAAGCTGATATGCCGGCATGTGGAGGCCAACCCGCATGTGCCGTCTCACCTGATCGAACAGCACCTGCTAGGCGTCACCCGCGATCAGATCGGTAGCTGGCTGATGCGTTACTGGGACATGCCCGCGGAAGTCTCCACGGCGATTCGCTATCAGCACGACGCGAACTATGACGGCGACCTGCACGTGTACGCCAACCTGGTGTACCTGACGCTGGCGTTGCTCCGTGAGCGTGACATCGGCAGCGGACCGCAGATGCCGATCCCCGATGCGCTGCTGGAGCGGCTGAACCTGTCGCGCGACGATGCGGCAAAGGCGGCTGACAAGGTATTGGATGCGCGCGATGCCCTACGCGTGCTGGTGCACGAGTTCAAGCACGGCTGGAAATGATGGTAGTCGCACCGGAGGCCTGAAACGGCCTCCGGCCGGCGGGCTCAATTAACCGAGTCGCGCAGACTCTTGCCCGGTTTGAAGGAAACGGTGTTGCTGGCCTTGATCTGGACCGGATCACCGGTCTGAGGGTTCTTCCCTGTGCGGGCTCCGCGATGACGCTGCAGGAACGTGCCGAACCCAACCAGGGTCACGGTATCCTTGCGGCTCAGAGCCTGGGTGATTTCATCGAGAACCGCGTTCAGAACACGGTTGGCCTGGTCCTTGCTCAGGTCGGCCTTGTCGGCAATCGCCGCGGCGAGATCCGGTTTACGCATATTGAAGCCTCATTGTCTGTTGTTTTTGTTTTTCCTGCCGCGTCCTCGCGACAGCGCAAGGCGACCAGTACCCGGCGGCCTGGCATGTCCCAGCCAAGCCAGCATGGCATGAGTCGTGGCGTTGCGCCAGAGCTCAGGGCGACAGAGCCGGACAGAACATCGTCGTTTGCTGACAAAAGGCAGGCGAAACCCGCCAGACGGCCTATCTCAAGGCATCCATGGCGGTAATTGACGGTTCAGCTGAAGCTTTTCACTGACCAGCGCCCCTGTCAGTGCATAGCCGTGCAACTGACCGCTTTCATCTTTGAACAGGGCGCGGCGATCAGCGCCTTCGCCAGTGATGGTCCAGCTCCCCGAGGTTGCCGTCAGCGGGGGTGAGACGACCAGCGGGCAGGCCGGCGTTTTCACCGTGATCGGCATTGGTCCGTAACTCAGCTCAGCGTCACCACCCGCCAGATTCTGCGCCAGCACCCGGGCTGCGGCCATCAACGGCATCACGTACATCAGGCTCAGCGACCCGACTTCGGCGCAATCGCCCAGAGCGAAAATGTGTTCGGCGGAGGTACGCAGACGTCGATCCACCTTGATGCCGTGCGCCACATCGATTCCGGCCTGTTCAGCCAGCGCCCGCCCCGGCACCAGACCGATTGCCGACAGACCCTGCTGGCCCTCGACCAGCGTACCGTCCTCGAGCGTCACGCGGATGCCTGCACCGCCGGGCTGGATGTCCCGAACGCCCTGTCCGAAATGGAACCGCACACCCAGGGCCTCGAGGCCGGCCCGCACCGCTTCGGCAATTTCCGGCGGCAGCAGACCGGCCATGACCTGGGTGTCCGGCGCCACGATCCGCACGGAAAAGCCAGCTGCGGCGAGATCATTGGCATACTCGCAACCGATCAGGCCGGCACCGATGATGACCACATCCGATTTGCCGGCGACCGCCGCGCGAAACCGGGCGTAATCGCCCAGATCGTTGATCGACAGCAGCCGCTCGCCTAGCACCTCGGCCCATGGCAGGCGACGCGCCTCGGCGCCACTGGCCAGCACCAGATCGCTGTAGGCCAGCTGGCCCTGCGTGGTCAGCACGCGACGGGTGGCCGGATCGAGCCCGGTGACCCGGGTCTGGGTAAGGATCTCGGCGTTCAGCTGCTCGGCCATCGCCTCGGCCGATTGCATGGCCAGCTCGTCGGCCTCCTTGCCCTTGGCGAAGCCGGTCGAAATCATCGGCTTGGAATAGAACCGCCCGTCATCGGCGGTGACCAGGCACAGCGGTCGTTCGGTATCGAGCTTGCGAAACTCACGGGCCAGGTTGTAACCGGCCAGGCCGGTACCCAGGATCAACAGCGGAGCAGAATCAGACACGAGATATTTCCTGAACAGATGAATCAGCCGATCTCGATCATCTCGAAATCTTCCTTGCCCACGCCGCAATCCGGACACATCCAGTCGGCGGGCACGTCTTCCCAGCGGGTGCCCGGCGCAATGCCGTCATCCGGCCAGCCTTCGGCCTCGTCATAGATCAGACCACACACTACACACTGCCACTTCTTCATGAATATCGTCCCGAACCGTCTGTAGAAAAACTGCAGCGACACTACCGTAATCGACCACCAGCGCCAAGCGCGCGGGGCGGCGTAGACGCGGGCAATCGTGCTAACCTTGCGCCTTCGCTTACCACCGAAGACCGTATTCTCCCCGTGACCGTTCCCGAGTGGCTCCCTGCACAACAGCACCCGCACCCTCCTGCCGATCCGCTATTCGACTGGCTCTGCGGCGAGGGGTCGTTGACCCGCCGTTTGATCGAAGCGGGACATGACGATTTTCGAGTGGAAGTGCTGCAACAGTCTGTGCAGCCTGCCCGGCATGACGAAGCCCTGGCGTTGAACATCGAGCCGGGCGAGAACGTCTGGTGCCGCGAAGTCTTGCTGCACACCGCCGGCGCACCGCGAGTGTTCGCTCGCAGCGTGGCCCCGCTCGCCTCGCTGGCCGATTCGGGTCTGGATCTCGACACGCTGGGCCCGCGCAGTCTTGGTGAAGTGCTGTTCGCCGATGCGCGCATCGAACGCAGCGTCATCGAAATAAGCCGTTATCCCGCCGCATGGCTGCCTTCAAGCTGCAGTCATACCGGCCTCTGGGGTAGGCGGTCACAGTTTTCCCACGCCAGCTTGCGGCTGCTGGTCTGTGAAGTATTCTTGGACGGTTGGCCGCCGGCTGACTGAACTGCCCTTTCGAGCGGAGAACAGCCTTGCTTGGCTTGCTGATCAAACCGTTGCGCCGCGTCCATCCGCGTGCCGACGACTTCATCCAACTGATGCGCCTGGACCGGCCCATCGGCACCTATCTATTGCTGTGGCCGACGCTCTGGGCGCTATGGCTTGCAGCCGAAGGCGTCCCGGACCTAAAAAATCTGGTGATCTTCGTGCTCGGGGTGATCTGCATGCGCGCGGCCGGCTGCGTGATCAACGACTATGCCGACCGGAACTTTGACGGTCATGTCTCGCGCACCCGGCAGCGTCCCCTGGCGACCGGCCGGGTGACACCCCGCGAGGCACTGATCCTGTTCGCGATTCTGGTCGCGATCAGTGCCGTGCTGGTTCTGTTCACCAATGCTCTGACTATCAAGCTGGCGTTTGGCGGCATCGCCCTGGCGACGCTCTATCCGTTCTGCAAACGCTTTACCTTTTATCCGCAGGTGGTGCTCGGGGCTGCCTTCTCGTGGGCGATTCCGATGGCCTTCACGGCCCAGGCCGAAGCGCTGCCCGCGGCGATGTGGCTGGTGTTTCTGGCCAATCTTATCTGGACCGTCGCCTACGACACCGAGTACGCCATGTGCGATCGCGAGGACGACCTGCGCATCGGCATCAAGTCCACGGCAATCCTGTTCGGCGAGGCGGACCGGGCGATCATCGCGCTGCTGCAGGGCCTGACCCTGGTCTGTCTGGTGCTGGTCGGCCAGCGCTTCGATCTCGGGCCGTTCTTCTATGTCGGGCTGGGCACCATGCTGCTCAGCTTCGCCTGGCAGCACTGGCTGATCCGCGAACGTGAACCGCATGCCTGCTTCAATGCGTTCCTGTCCAACCACTGGAGCGGCTTGCTGGTCTTCATTGGCCTGGCCCTGGACTACTGGATTCGCTGAGCCTTCACCGAATCGCAAGCGATACGTCATACAACTGCAACAAATCTGTTATCTAATCGGCGCATGTCAGGAATCTGCAACGAGACGGTAAACCATGGCAGGCAAGAGCATATTGATCGTTGATGACGAAGCGCCGATCCGTGAAATGATTGCGGTGGCCCTAGAAATGGCCGGCTACGAATGCCTGGAAGCGGAGACCACGCAGCAGGCCCACGCCAGCATCATAGACAGCAAGCCCGACCTGATCCTGCTCGACTGGATGCTCCCGGGCACCACCGGCATCGAGCTGGCCCGTCGTCTCAAGCGCGACGACATGACCTCGGATATTCCGATCATCATGCTCACCGCCAAAGGCGAGGAAGACAACAAGATCCAGGGTCTTGAAGTCGGTGCCGACGATTACATCACCAAGCCTTTTTCGCCTCGCGAGCTGGTCGCTCGGCTCAAGGCCGTCCTGCGTCGCACCGGGCCGGTGGACAGCGAGGCGCCGATCGAAGTGAACGGGCTGCATCTGGATCCGGTCAGCCACCGCGTCACCATCGACGACAGCCCTGCCGAAATGGGCCCGACCGAATATCGCCTGTTGCAGTTCTTCATGACCCATCAGGAGCGCGCGTATACTCGCGGGCAGTTGCTCGATCAGGTCTGGGGTGGCAATGTCTACGTCGAAGAGCGCACCGTCGACGTACATATCCGCCGCTTGCGCAAGGCGCTGGGCAGCAACTACGAGTACCTGGTCCAGACAGTACGCGGGACCGGCTACCGCTTTTCCACACGAACCTGAGCGTTCGGCCAGCATCAGCTGAAACACCGTTACAGTGACAAGGGAGTGATGCGTGACGATCAACTGGCTCCGTGCGGTCCTCTATCGTCTCGCCCTGCTCCTGATTGCCTGCGCCATTCTCGGTTTGCTGATCGACCAGCTTGCCTGGTGCCTCGTCGCCGGCCTGGCACTCCACGTCCTCTGGACGCTCCGCCAGTTGCTGCGCTTTCAGAACTGGTTGAAGAACCATCCTAACGAAGCCCCGCCGGACGCGCGCGGCGTCTGGCACGACATCTTCGACACCATCTACCAGATGCAGCGCCGCGACGCCCGACATCGCCAGCGCCTGCAGGCTGTCATCGAGCGTATCCAGTCGTCCACCGCCGCGCTCAAGGACGCCGTAGTGATGATCGACCGCGATGGGCATCTGGAATGGTGGAATCATGCTGCCGAACGCCTGCTGGGTCTGCGTGCGCCCTCCGACAGCGGGCAGACGGTCACCAATCTGATTCGCGATCCTCGCTTCGTTGCCTTCTTCGAAAAGGGCGGCGACTACAAGGACGCGCTGGATATCCATTCGCCCATCGATGCCAGGGTCTGGCTGCAGTACACCATCACCCGCTACGGTGATGGCGAAAGGCTGATGGTGGTGAGGGACGTCACCCGGGTCCACAACCTGGAACAGATGCGCAAGGATTTCGTCGCCAACGTCTCCCACGAGCTGCGCACGCCTCTGACGGTTGTGGTCGGCTACCTGGAAACCCTTGCCGACAACGCCGACGAGATCAACCCCCGCTGGAAACGCGCGCTAATGCAGATGCAGCAGCAGGCGCGGCGCATGCAGAGCCTGCTCAATGATCTGTTGTTGCTGGCGCGACTGGAGACCTCGGATACCGCCGCAGAAACCAAGCCCATCGCGGTCGAGCGGATGCTGCTCACCATTCGCCAGGATGCGCAGGCGCTATCCGGCGAGCACAACCATCGCATCACACTCGAAGCCCTGTCCGACCGGCGTCTGCTGGGCGTCGAAGGCGAACTGCGCAGCGCGTTCTCCAACCTGGTATTCAACGCAGTGAAGTACACCCCTGACGGCGGCGATATTCATGTTCGCTGGTGGGTCGACGACAACGGCGCGCACATGAGCGTGCGCGATAACGGGGTGGGTATAGCGCCGCAACACATCTCACGGCTGACCGAACGCTTCTATCGGGTGGACTCGAGCCGCAACAGCAACACCGGCGGCACTGGCCTGGGGTTGGCCATCGTCAAGCATGTGCTGATTCGCCACGATGGCGAGCTGAAGATCAACAGTGTAGTCGGACAGGGCAGCAGTTTTACCTGTCACTTCCCGCTCAAACGCCTGGTCTGAACGGGCCGCGACGATCCGGCGTTCTCAGGCGCTGGGAGAATAATGCTGCTGTGCCGTACCGGAGGCGATCAGCCGCGAGAGATAGTCGAGCTTCTCCGGGTCCTGATCGACGAATCTAAGCGTCACCTTGACCCATTCGCAGTCCATGGTCGTTTCCATCGACGCGACGGCGTGAACGTAAGCGTTGATTCGCGCCACCGATCGATCGGAGTCCTGCTCCAGATCCAGCACACCGCTTTCAAACACCTGCGGCAGCTGCTCGCTACGGCGCACCACAACCAGCGCATCACGCAGACTCAGCGTCTTGATCACGCAGGCGAACTGCTGCCCCGGCAGGCGCAGCTGGGCCTGGCCACGCACGGATTGTGCGGCTGGGGTGTCTTCGGCGGCGGCACTCGTCGGCTTCTCCGCAGGCGCAACCGGCCGCGGCTTTGCCGGCTGAGGCGTGAGCGGCGGATCGGCCCGGCGATTACCAGTCAAAGCAGCGATGGTGTCCTGCCCGGTGCCACTGCCCGACTTGGGTGCGGCGCCTTGCAGCAGCGCGAGCCGGCCAGAGCGATGCAGGGCCTTCTTGACCTTGGCAATCAACTGCTCATTGCTGAACGGCTTGCCTATGTAATCACTCACGCCGGACTGAATGGCTTCGACGACATTCTCCTTGTCGCCACGGCTGGTGACCATGACGAACGGCGTATTGCCGGTACCAGGCTGCCCGCGAAACCATCGGAGCAACTCCAGACCGTTCATTTCGGGCATTTCCCAATCGCACAGGATCAGATCGAATTCAGCCCGGCTAAGCACCTGCTGAGCCTTGCGGCCGTTGATCGCCTCTTCAATCTGCAGACCGGGAAAATGACTGCGCAGGGCCTTCTTCACCAGGTCTCGAATGAACGGGGCATCGTCCACGACCAGGACGGATACTTTCGCCATGTGATATCTCTCATCAGCTTCGTGCGTAGCTTACCGCAGACCCAAGGCCAAACCGCAAGACTTTGCAGCGAAACGCCATCACCATCCGCCGTACGGCCATTGGAAGGGCTCAAACCAGCGGCTGCATGACCACCTGCGACAATTTGCACGTTGATCCGAGGGGAGAAAACCTGCTAGTTATGGGGTCAATAGTTTGCGCGTCCCGAATCACAAAGAACGAGGCAGCCATGAGCTGCCCCCAACGATAGCCTGAGGACACCCCATGAAAAAGTTGCTGTTGCCTTTGATCGCTGCCGGCGCCCTGCTCTCTACGCATGCGGCCATGGCCCAGGACGGCGAAGCGCTGTTCAAGAGCAAGCCGTGCGCGGCCTGCCACCAGATGGATACCAAGGTCGTCGGCCCAGGTCTGAAGCAGGTGGCAGAGAAGTATGAAGATAACGAAGAAAATATCGCCATGCTCGCCGACCACATCAAGAACGGCCATGTCGGCACCTGGGGACAGATCCCGATGCCGGCCAACCCGGTGACCGAGGAAGAAGCCAAGACCCTGGCTCAGTGGATCCTCAGTCTCAACGAGTGATCGACCGATCATGAAAAAGCCCGCCAATTGGCGGGCTTTTTCATGGCGTAGGATCGCGACAGATCAGTGACCGACGATCTTCTCGCGCTCGGCCATGGGCGTGTGCCGCACGTCCTCGCCTTCGACCATGAAGATCACCTGCTCTGCGATGTTGCAGGCGTGGTCGCCCACCCGCTCGAGCGAGCGGAACACCCACATGATCGACAGGCAGCTGCTGATATTGCGCGGGTCTTCCATCATGAAGGTCACCAGCGTACGCGTAGCGGTCTTGTATTCCTCGTCGACGCGCTTGTCTTCCTTCATCACTTTCAGAGCCAGTGCCGTGTCGAAGCGGGCGAAAGCATCCAGCGCGTCGCGAACCATCTCGCTGACGTGATTGCTGATGTGCCGTGCCTCGAGCAACCCGCGCGGGCCGTGGACGTTGGAATCGTTTTCGCTCAGGCTGATGGCGAACTTGGAAATTTTCTTCGCCTCGTCACCGATACGCTCGAGGTCGGCGACCATCTTTACCACTGACATCACCAGGCGCAGGTCGCTGGCGGTAGGCTGACGCTTGGCGATGACCCGGTAGGCTTCCTCGTCGACCAGACGTTCCATCTGGTCGACTTCCTTGTCGGCGCTGCGGGTCTTTTCCGCCAGGTCGGTGTTCTGGTTGACCAGCGCCTCGATGGCCTGGCTGACCTGATCCTGAACCATCCCGCCCATTTTCAGAAAATCGGTACGCAGCTGGCCGAGCTCGGTATTGAACTGCTGCGAAATGTGCTGAAGATGACCATTTTTGTTGGGCATAATTGCTCCTTAGACCGTACGGGCCTGGACCCGTCGCGGAATCAACCGAACCGACCAGTGATGTAATCCTCGGTGCGCTGGCACTTCGGACGCGTGAACAGCTCGTGCGTGTCGTTGTATTCGACCAGCTTGCCGAGATACATGTAGGCGCTGTAATGCGAGACGCGAGCCGCCTGCTGCATGTTGTGCGTGACGATCAGAATAGTCACTTTTCCGTTCAGCTGGTCGATCAGATCCTCCACCTTGGCGGTGGCTATCGGGTCGAGTGCCGAGGTCGGCTCGTCGAGCAACAGTACTTCCGGCTGCACGGCCAAAGCGCGGGCGATGCACAGGCGCTGCTGCTGGCCGCCGGACAGACTGAACGCCGACTGGTGTAACCGGTCCTTGACCTCATCCCACAGCGCCGCCTGCTGCAGCGACGTCTCGACGATCTCGTCGAGCTGGGTGCGGTTGCGGATGCCACGAATCTTCAAGCCCGCCGCAACGTTGTCGTAGATCGACTTGGGGAACGGGTTCGGCTTCTGGAACACCATACCGATGCGCATGCGCACCACGCTGGGGTCGAGTTCGATCAGGTTTTCGTTTTCCGGATACAGGTTGATTGCGCCGGAGTAGCGCACACCCTTGTACAGATCATGCATGCGGTTGAAGCAGCGCAGCAGGGTACTCTTGCCGCAGCCGGACGGGCCGATCAGCGAAGTGACTTTCTTGTCCACCAACGGCAGATTGATGTCGTCAATCGCCTGGGTGCCGTCGCCGTACCAGAACTTCAGATTGTCGACACGAGCGCGCAACGGTGCATCGGGTTGGAGATACCAACGATCCTGCGTTTTTTCGGCATTGGTCTGGGTCATGACTGCTTGGCTCATATCGGGGGAAACCTTTGCGTTCATAAGAGAACTGCCTTGATCGTTCATTCGCGGACGCGGTCCGCACTCAGCCTTTACGGGCGCGATAGCGGATGTAGATCGCCAGCGCGTTCATCATAAACGTCATCACGATCAGCACTACCCCTGCCGCAGCGGCGGTGAGGTGGAAGTCCGCCTGCGGGCGGGAAATCCAGCTGAACATCTGGATCGGCATGACCGTGAAGGGACTGAACAGCCACTCGAAGCTGATGAACGGGAAATCGCTCTGCACCGGTGCCGGCGGCAGGAAGGCGATGAACGTCAGCGCGCCGATGGTAATGATGGGGGCGGTCTCGCCAATGGCGCGGGACAGGCCGACGATCGCACCCGTGATGATACCCGGCTTGGCGGCCGGCAGAATGTACAGCGACATGGTCTGCCACTGGTCCGCGCCGAGGCCGTAGGAGGCCTCGCGAAGCTCCTTCGGAATCGAGCGAATCGCCTCACGGGTGGCGACGATGATGATCGGCAGGATCAGCAGGGCCAGTACCATACCGGCGACCAGCACGGTCTCGCTCATGCCGAAGGTATAGATGAACAGACCCAGCGCCAGCAGACCATAAACGATCGAGGGTACACCGGCCAGGTTCGATACATTGATCTCGATGATATCGGTCAGCCAGTTGCTGCTCGCATATTCTTCGAGATACAAACCGGCGCCGACACCCAGCGGCACGGCCAGCACGGCGGTCACGATCATCACCAGAATGGTACCGACCCAGGCCGAGAGAATACCCGCCTGGAGCGGCTTGCGTGACGGGAACTCGGTATAGAAGTCCGGATCGACCAGACGCGGGTAGCCGGTCATGACCAGGTCGATGAACAAAGCCAGCAGGGTGGTGATGGCGATGAACAGAATGAAGATCCCGACCCCTGCCAGCACCATGTCCGTGGAACGGTTCTTCCGGGAAATCGAGGCGTAGTTGACGCCGGACTGCACGTTATCAGATAGCGTTTTCATGGGTAGCAGTCCTCAGTACGCCTGGCGGTAACGACGGCGCAGGTAGAAGCCGATAAGGTTGAACACCAGCGTCAGCAGGAACAGCACCAGTCCCGCTGCGAAGATCGATTGATAGGCGATCGATCCGTGGCGGACGTCACCCAGGGTGACCTGGACGATGAAGGTGGTAATGGTTGCCGCGCCTTCCATGGGGTTGAAGGTGAAGTGCGGCATCTGGCCTGCGGCAATCGCCACCACCATGGTTTCACCAACGGCACGTGACATGGCCAGCACGAACGAGGCGGTGATGCCGGAAATCGCTGCCGGGATGACCACGTTGAACGCGGTATGGAAGCGGGAATAACCCAGTGCGAAGCCGCCCTCGCGCAAGCCGTTCGGTACGGCGCGCATGGCGTCTTCGCTCAATGAGGTGACGTAGGGGAGAATCATGATCCCCAGCACCAGACCCGGCGCCAGCATGTTGAAGCCAGGCAACTCGGGGAAAATCTGCTGCAGCATGGGCGTGACCAGCAGCAGCGCAAAATAGCCGTATACAACGGTTGGAACGCCTTCGAGCAACTCGAGAATCGGCTTGACCACTTCCCGTACCCGGTTTGGTGCGTACTCGCTCAGATAGACCGCCAGCAACAGACCGAACGGGATGGCAATCGACAGGGCGATACCGGATACCGTCAGGGTGCCGGAGAGCAGCGGCCAGATGCCGAACTCAGGATTGGCGAATACCGGCGTCCAAGTGGTGGACGACACGAATTCCCATAGCGAAACGTGTTCGAAGAAAGCCAGCGATTCGCTGACCAGAACATAAACGATACCCGCGGTGACCAGCACTGAAAGCGCTGCGGAGGCCCACAATATCGCTCTGGCTAGCTCGTTGATGAATGCACGCCGGCGCATGAAGTGAGGCGAAACGGTGAAGCTGCGCTCGTGCCCCTGGTTGGCGGTAACGGTCTCGGTCATCGATCAGGCTCGTTTCGAAATCTGCTGGATGTGGATGC
Organism: Halopseudomonas xinjiangensis; assembly: GCF_900104945.1. Lineage (NCBI taxonomy): Bacteria > Pseudomonadati > Pseudomonadota > Gammaproteobacteria > Pseudomonadales > Pseudomonadaceae > Halopseudomonas > Halopseudomonas xinjiangensis. Next base: position 3,032,425 of record NZ_LT629736.1, read on the forward strand.
GAGAAAGCGGAGGCCATGGCCCCCGCTTTCTCAGCGGTAGTGCTTAGTAGTGCTTCTTGCGGTTCAGAGTCTCGACCACGTCGACGCCAACTTCTGCGCCTTCGTAGGCAGTACCGACTTCCCGCTCTTTCAGGACGCGCTGGGCAGCCTGATACACCTTGTCGCCCATCGGAACGTAGCCAGCTTCCTGGACCAGTTCAGTGTTTTCCTGCGACAGCAGGAACTCGGCGAACTTCTCTACGTGCGGCTTGTTTTCCAGGGAAGACTTGCTCGCGTAGTAGTACAGCGGGCGGGTCAGCGGCTGGTAGCTGCCGTCACCAGCGGTTTCCAGGCTCGGCTCAACCGGATCCTTGCCCTTGTAGGCGATCGGCACGGCCTTCAGCTTGTTCTTGTTTTCTTCGTAGTAAGCCAGACCGAAGAAACCCAGAGCATTGCGGTCGTTGGAAACGCCCTGCACCAGAACGTTGTCGTCTTCGCTCGCGGTGTAATCGCCACGGCTGGAGTGCGACTTGCCGACAACGGCGGTGGTGAAGTAGTCATAGGTACCCGAATCGACGCCAGGGCCGAACAGGGTCAGCTTGCGGTCAGGGAAGCTTTCGCGAATCTGATTCCAGTTGTTGACCTTGCCTTGTGCTTCCGGCTCCCACATGGTCTTGAGCTCTTCCACGGTCAGGTGGTTGACCCAGTCATTCTGCGGGTTGACGACAACGGTCAGGGCGTCCATGGCAACAGGGAGTTCGATGAACTCGACGTTGTTTTCCTTGCACAGCTTCACTTCTTCCGGGCTGATCGGGCGGGAAGCGCCGGTCATGTCAGTTTCGCCACGGCAGAACTTCTTGAAGCCGCCGCCAGTACCGGAAACGCCGACGGTAACGCGGATGTTGCCCTTCTGTTCCGACTGGAACTCTTCAGCCATCGCTTCGGAGATCGGGAAAACTGTGCTGGAACCGTCGATTTGAACGGTTTCGGCCGCGTAAACGGCTTGTGCCAACAGGCTGCTCGCCAGAACAGCGGTAACCACCAGACCCTTCTTCATGCTTTTTCTCCAGTTTTACATTGTCATCGGTACTAACGACCAAGGCACTTGTATCAACGCTCGAATCTCGTCCTGAGACGCTCCATAGCAAGCACTGGAGCAAACGTTATGGGAGGAACGTGACAATCGTATTCCGGAAATATGACAGTTATGTGAACACTGGAAAGCAGCGGGAACTTTTTGAAGTGCTACCTACGGATCATTGAGGGTGTGTCGCCAATCCCTTAAGATACGCGTTCTTGACGGCTGTCAACAGACCTCCGCCAGGCGTTTTCTGCCCAGAACAACTACAAAGACTCAACGAGAATTCCATGCACGATGTAGACAAGGATCCGGTCCCGAAAGGAGATCTGGCGCTCAAGGTCACCGCGCTTCCGCGCGACTGCAACAGCTTCGGCGACATATATGGCGGCTGGCTGGTATCGCAGATGGACGTGGCCGGCACCGGCACCGCTTCGCGCATCGCTCGCGGGCGCGTCGCCACGGTAGCGATCGATCGCATGGGCTTCATGGTGCCGGTCCCGGTTGGCGCACAGCTGGCTTTTCATTGCCACGTGCTGGACATCGGCCGCAGCTCGATCAAGATCTGTGTTGAAGTCTGGAGCGAAGACCTCGCCCACGATGACAGCCGCAAGGTGACCGAGGCCGTGTTCGTCTTCGTCGCTATCGACGACCGGGGTCGCACGCGCATCATTCCGTCCTGACGGCTGCACCGGTCGGCGATCGGCTCGCCTTCCCTTACCGGCTTGTCCGGCTCGGCAGACCCGCGCGCAGCGTTTATCGATGACAGGAAACAGGGCAAAAACCGCATGCCGCGCAATTCAGCTCCAACCAGTCCCAATCAACCCATGCCCATGGGTATATTCGAACGCCATCTGACCTGGTGGGCCCTGTTGTGCATCGTCGCCGGCACACTGCTCGGACTGTTCGCGCCGGACGCGGCCCAGACCATCGGGCGGCTGGAAGTCGCCCAGGTCAACATTCCGGTCGGCATCCTCATTTGGGTGATGATCATCCCCATGCTGATGAAAATCGATTTCACCGCACTGCGCGAGGTGTACCAGCACCGCGCCGGCATGGGCGTCACCCTTACGGTGAACTGGCTGATCAAGCCTTTCACCATGGCCGCCCTGGCCTGGCTGTTCATCGACCAGCTGTTCAGGGCCTGGCTCCCCGCCGGGGAGATCGATAGCTATATTGCAGGATTGATCCTGCTGGGCGCTGCGCCGTGCACCGCCATGGTCTTCGTCTGGTCCAACCTCTGTCACGGCAACGCCAACTTCACCCTGACGCAGGTCGCCGTCAATGACGCGATCATGATCGTTGCCTTTGCGCCGATCGTCGCGCTTCTGCTCGGTGTGTCGGCGATTCCGGTGCCGTGGGACACGCTGCTGTTGTCGGTTGCCATGTACATCGTCGTGCCGCTGATCATTGCCCAGTTACTTCGCGCACGGCTGATGCGCCGGGGCGACGCAGCCTATCAGGCGGCGCTCAGGCGTATCGGTCCGTTCGCCATGGCCGCGCTGCTACTTACACTGGTGCTGTTGTTCTCGTTCCAGGGCCTGACGCTCATCGCCCAGCCGCTGATCATCGCCCTCCTGGCCGTGCCGATCCTGCTGCAAACGCTGTTGATCGCCGCGCTGGGCTACTGGCTCTGCCGACAGTTGAAGGTGCGGTACGATGTCGCCGGTCCGGCAGCCATGATCGGCGCCTCCAACTTTTTCGAGCTGGCCGTTGCCGTAGCAATCGCCTTGTATGGCTTCAACTCCGGCGCCGCGCTGGCCACCGTGGTCGGCGTGCTGATCGAAGTGCCGGTCATGCTCTGGCTGGTACGCATGATCCGCCGGAGCCGTGGCTGGTACGAAGCCCGTGCCCTTCGCTAACCCTCTTTTGGAACGCACCTGATGAGCGGCCGACTCGCCTCGTATGCCCTGCGCCTTTCCCGCCTGATCGATTCGGCCAATGCCCTGCTCGGCCGGAGCGTCGCCTGGCTGTCAGTGCTGCTGGTGTCGCTGACCTGTGCCGTGGTGGTGCTGCGCTATGCCTTCGGTATCGGCGCCACCGCCACTCAGGAACTGGTCATGTACGCCCACGCCCTGGTGTTCATGGGCGCAGCGGCCTGGGCGGTGCAGCGCGATGCGCATGTCAGGGTGGATATCTTCTTTCGCAGGCAGAATCCTCGGCGCCAGGCGCTGACCGATCTGCTCGGCACGCTGCTGCTGATGCTGCCGATGTGCCTGTTCCTCGCCTGGACCTGCTGGGACTACGTCGCCGTATCCTGGGCGCGCGGTGAGCGTTCGGCCGATGCCGGCGGCCTGCCCTTCGTCTATCTACAAAAGAGCATCATTTTGCTGCTGGTCGGCAGTCTCCTGCTGCAAGCGCTGTCGCAAATCATCAAGACGCTATGCGTACTGACCGGCCACCTGTCCACCCACCTGCAACCTGACCACGCCGAGGCACTGTAATGGGTCCAGAATTCATGGCAGTGCTGCTGTTCGTATGTCTGTGCCAGGCGCTGATGGCTGGCTTCCCGGTTGCGTTCACACTGGGCGGCGTGTCGCTGCTGTTCGCCGGCGTCGGTTCGCTGACCGGCACCTTCGAGCCAAGCTTCTTCGGCGCCCTGCCCAGCCGCCTGTTTGGCACCATGAACAACCAGACGCTGCTGGCCGTGCCGCTGTTCGTGTTCATGGGCGTGATGCTGGAAAAGTCGCGCATCGCCGAAGACCTGCTGGATGCCATGTCGCGGCTGTTCGGCGGATTGCGGGGCGGGTTGGCGATATCGGTCTGCCTGGTGGGCGCGCTGCTCGCCGCCAGCACCGGCATTGTCGGCGCCACCGTGGTTACTCTCGGCCTGCTGGCGCTGCCGACCATGCTGCGCCGTGGCTACGATCCGGCGCTGGCCACCGGCACACTAGCCGCGACCGGCACCCTGGGTCAGATCATTCCGCCGTCAATCGTGCTGGTACTGCTGGGTGATGTGCTGTCCAGCGCCTATCAACAAGCGCAGCTGCGCATGGGTATCTTCTCGCCCAAGACGGTCACCGTGGGCGACCTGTTCATCGGCGCACTTTTGCCGGGCCTGCTGCTGGTAGGCCTGTATCTGCTGTATCTGATCGGCATGGCGATCTTCAAGCCCAAGGCGCTGCCGGCGCTACCGGCGGAAGAACGCGGTCAGGTCAGCGTTGCCCAGTTACTGACCAGCCTGGTGCCGCCGCTCCTATTGATCATGTCGGTGCTCGGCTCGATCCTGGCCGGTATCGCCACACCGACCGAGGCCGCCGCCGTCGGCGCACTGGGCGCGGGCGTTCTAGCCGCGTTCAAGCGCCAGCTGAACCTGCAGCGCGTGCGCGAAGTCGCCTACGCCACCACCGAGATCAGCGCCATGGTATTCCTGATCCTCATCGGTGCCTCGATCTTCTCGCTGGTGTTCCGCGGCTTCGGCGGGGAAGACCTGATTCACGAAGTATTCGCCCAGCTGCCGGGCGGCGCCTTTACCGCCACGTTGCTGGTCATGCTGGTCATCTTCCTGCTCGGCTTCATTCTCGACTTTATCGAGATCACCTTCGTCGTCGTGCCCATCGTCGGCCCGGTGTTGCTGGCCATGGGCATCGACCCGATCTGGCTCGGCGTGATGATCGCGCTGAACCTGCAGACTTCCTTTCTCACCCCGCCCTTCGGCTTCTCGCTGTTCTATCTGCGAAGTGTGACGCCGTCGAGCGTGCCGACTGCCGCCATTTATCGCGGCGTGTTACCGTTCATTGCGATACAGATACTGATGCTGGCGATTGCCGCGCTATGGCCGGGGCTGATCACCTGGCTACCAGAGACATTAGGACGCTAGCCGCATGCGGTCAGCTCCCGCTCAAGGATGAACGATGAAACTGAACCGCACACTACTCCAAGACGCCACCGAACAGGGCCTGCTGACCGAATCGCAGGCACAGCAGCTTTGGGATTACCTTGCTGGCCGCGCCGCGCAGACGCCGGGCCTGCGCGCCACCCATGTGCTCTATTATCTCGGCGGCTGCATCGCCATCGGCGCCATGACCCTGTTCATGACGCTCGGCTGGGAGCGCTTCGGCGGCTGGGGCATCGTCTGCATAGCACTGGCGTACGCCGCCACCGGAATCTGGCTGACCGAGTCTCTGCTACGCAAGCAGCTGGCGATGCCCGCCGGCATTACCGGGGCCTTCGTCATCGCGCTTACGCCGCTCGCCGTCTATGGTCTGCAATCCGCGCTCGAATTGTGGGCTGAAGGGCACGTGTACCGCGACTACCATCGGTTGATCGACTGGCGCTGGGTGCTCATGGAACTGGCCACCCTGGCCTGTGGGGCGGTCATGTTGTGGCGTTACAGGCTGCCTTTTCTGGTCATGCCCTTGGCGGTCACGCTCTGGTACATGAGCATGGACCTCACGCCCTTCCTGTTTGGCGAGGAAGCAGCGGTCTGGGAGCGTCGCAAGCTGGTCTCGCTGTGTTTCGGGCTGCTGATGATTGCGTTGGCGTTTCGCGTCGATCTGCGCGCACGCGGCGATCACGACTACGCGTTCTGGCTGTATCTGTTCGGTGTGGTGGCTTTCTGGGGTGGATTGTCTTCGATGAATTCCGACAGCGAGCTGAGCAAGTTCGCCTACCTGTGTATCAACTTGGCGATGATCGGCGTCGGGACGCTGCTTGGCCGGCGGGTCTTCGCGGTGTTCGGCGGGCTCGGCGCCGCCGGCTACTTCGGCCATCTGGCCTATGACGTCTTCCAGGACAGCATGCTGTTTCCCTTTGTGCTGACGTTCCTCGGCCTCGGGGTAATCTACGGGGGCACGGTATGGCAACGTCACGAGGAGCGGCTGAGCAGCAGGCTACGCGGCATGCTGCCCGCGCTGCGCGAACTGGTCGATTCGAAGGATGGAGCGGCCTGAGCCGGCGTGCGGGTTGGCAGCAAACATCAAGCAGCGGACCTCAGGCGGGGCCCGCGCTCCCCTGTGTTCCAACCCACATGATCACGTAGCACACTGAGCGCCAGCAAATCGCTGGTCACCGGCTTGAACACCTCCGCGAGCCACCCGGTGACCACTGCTACTTACAGCACCAGGCCGGTCAGAGCTTCGAACGTAGGAGCGCCGGTAGCCTGCTCATTCCGGGAAACGCTCAAACCCCGGTAGCTGATCCGCACCATTCATCTCACCCTGTCGCTCTGCCGTCTGGACGGGCAGTTACCTTGGCTACGATGGTCGCACGCTGGCTTCAATCCGGCCGCCAAAAGGCCAATTCAAAAGGCCGGCGCTATACAAGGCCCACCAGACAGCCAGGGGCTGAAAGCCCAGGCGTACCCAGTAATACCACTGGTTGGCGGGCAGACCATCCACGGTCAACCCATGAATAGCGTTATGCACATTCGCAGGGAACACCGCAACGAAGTACACCGCCAACAAAAGTCCCGCCGAGCGTCGCAATCGGGGCACCAGCAAGCCCAGCCCTCCGGCGATTTCGCAGATGCCGGTTATGGCTACCATCTGCCCTGCCCATGGCAGCCATCCCTCAACCATGGGTACGTAGCGTTCCGGAGTGAGCAGATGGTCTGTTCCAAAAAACACTAGCGCCGCAGCCAGCGCCAGCCTCATGCATGCCTGCGGGCCACGTAGACAGCTTACGCCCAGGCGGCCGACAAGCCAGGCGAGCCCGGTAAGAACGAGCAAAAAGAGGAAGAAAACCATGGCCGACTCCGTTAATGTAGACAGCGTAAACATATAAACCTGTAAGTAGGCACTGTCAACATTGGAATCCAAAGTCACCGATTACCATCATGGCCAACTGCGCGGGACCCTTCTCAAGGCGGCGCGGGAGACCCTTGAACAAAACGGCGCAAGTGCTCTCAGCCTGCGAGACCTGGCGCGCCGAATTGGCGTTTCGCACGCTGCGCCCTACCGGCACTTCGCAAGCCGTGACGATCTACTGGCGGCATTAGCCGAAAAAGGCTTCCACGAGCTTGCGGAGCGCTTGCGCGCTGATGCGGGGAAAGGCGGAACGCTAAAGGGGATGGGGCTGGCCTATGTCGAATTCGCTACCGGCAATCCTTCGCTGTACAAGCTGATGTTCAGTCCCGGACTGGACCGAACGAAGCCCGAATCGCTGGCGGAGGCAGCCCGCAGCGCGTTCGAGCTGCTGCAGACCCAGAGCGGCTCATCCGAACGGGACCAGAGTGGCACCCTCGCTGCCTGGTCCCTGGTGCACGGACTGTCTCAACTTCTTATCGACCGACTGGTCTCAGACGAGCTTCTACAATCCGAACCGCTTTCAAGACTGGTCGAGTCCGTGCTTGGACATCTACAGGTGCCCGGAGAGGCGGAAGAATCAAGCTGATGGTGTGGGCTCGCGCGGTGACGCTGTGCCGAGCATCACCCAGGAAAGCGCTCGAACTCCGGCAACTGATCCAGATGCTTCATCCAGCCCTGGCGTTCGGCGGTCTGGATCTGCACCTGGGGCGCAAGCGACTCGGGAGCGTCGAGCGTGGCGGTCTGCACGTCGACGATGCCAGGCAGATTGATCGCGTTGTAGTAGAACAGACCGGTGCCGCAGTCCGGGCAGAAGCTGCGCACCGCGCCGCCCGAGCCGTTGATGCTTTTCGGTTCGCCCTGCGTCACCGTCAGCGCTTCTTCCGGAAACATCGCCCAGGACACCGCCGGCGCCCCGGCGCTGCGCTGGCAGTCGCTGCAATGACACAGGGCAACTACATTCGGCTCACCTGACAGTTCATAACGAATGGCCCCGCAATAACAACGTCCTGTATGGCTCATGACGATTCCTCGACTGGCTGGGGTGACGTTCGATCACCAGATAAATAGAACGATAAGCATGCAAACCAGAGTGACGATTGCCGCAACCAGCCTGGTCATCGGCGAGCTACCCATCCCGTCCGCCCTACGGAGCGCGCCGGACTTCTCACGATCCGTCTCGCTATCGGCCCGCCCTTCATAGTCGGCGATCAGTCGTTTCGCTTCCGTGACATCCTCATCAGCCACATGCACCACGGCAAAATTCTGCACCGCCATATCGCCAATCGCACCCTGCAGGTAATGCCCGCCAACGAAGGCTTCCAGCCCATGCGCCTGCAGCATGCCGGAGACGATGTGAGCTTCAGTAATATCGCTGGCGCGGTAGATGAGTTGCATCGGGATGCCCTTCGATCCAGTGAGCAGCGCAGCCGTCAGCTAAACAACCAACGCTGCACCAGACGGGTGTAGCGCGGCATGATCACGTACACCATCAGAAAGACGATAATCGCCGTCACCATAAGCGTAGACAAAACCCGGCTCCCCGCTATGCCAAGCAAATCGAGAGCCGGGCCCACCAGATACGGCACGCCCAGCACCAGCGGAAAGATGGCCGACCAGGTGATCAGGTACTGCTTCCAACGCTTGGGTACTTTCGCCTTGGCTCCTTCTGGAGCGAACCAGAAGTCCAGACCACTACTGATATAGAAGTCATCCGCGCCGGCGAACAGCGGCTTGACCTTGTCGATCAGCCGCTCGCGCTCGCTCGACTGCATCCAGTTCCGCAGATGCTCGGCCGTATCGAAGCGGATGATGATGGTATAGGTTTCGGTCAGCCTCGGAATGGGCCGCACGATATGCCAGTCCAGATGACCCGGCCATGCGCGGCAAACCGGAGCGATCTCATTCAGCCACGCCTCGTATTGCGTGTGTTTCTCGCTTTGCACGCGGTGCGTGATCACAGCCGTCGCCCCGACGTCGCGCGGGTCAGTCGAAACCGTGGTCATGGGGCCTCCCTTGTTCGTGGCTGACAGCCTCGCCGTCGCGCTGCTCGATGGGCCGTATCACTCTGCAGGGATTGCCTGCCGCCAGCACACCCTCCGGGATGTCCCGGGTGACCACGCTTCCCGCACCGATCACCGCTTTCGCACCAATCGTCACGCCAGGGCAGATGATCGCCCCGCCGCCGATCCAGACGTCGGAGCCTATCTCCACCGGCCTGGCGAACTCCTGCTGCCGTCGCAGCTTCGCCTCGAATGGATGAGTCGCCGTGTAGATATGCACACCCGGACCAAGCAGCGTGAAATCGCCGATGCGCACCTGCGCCACGTCGAGCACCACACAATTGAAGTTGAAGAATACGCTTTCACCGAGCTCGATATGGCTGCCGTAATCGCAGTAAAACGGCGGCTGCATGCGCACCGTGTCGCCACCGCGGCCGAACAGTTCGGCGAGCAAGCGCCGCCCTTCCGGCTCCTGCTCGCCCAGCGTCGCGTTGAGCGCCTGGCATAGCCTGGCAGACCGATTTCGCGCCTCGACCAGCTCCGGATCAAGCGGATCGTACAGCTCGCCGCTGAGCATCTTTTCCCGTTCCGTCGCCATTCGTTGCTCTCTCCCCCGTTAATGCATTGTCTCAGCAGCTTCGACTCCACGGGCTCGAAAAAGTCAGCGGGCGCGGGCCAATGCGGGGGAAGACTCGTGGTTGGATATTTCAGCGGAGCACCGGCCTGCTAGCGGATGCACTAGGCTATGAGGCGAACACATTCACTAGCGAGGCAGATCCAACATGGACTCGGTATGCGGCGGCTGCCTCTGTGGCAAGGTGCGCTTCAAGGCAGTGGGCGGACCTGACCGTGTCGGGCTATGCCACTGCCTGGATTGCCGCAAGCACCATGGCGCGCTGTTTCACGCCTCCGCGATCTTCCCGCAGCAGGCGGTGAAAGTCGAAGGCGTCCCGCATAGCTATGCGGGGCGCTACTTCTGCCCAGATTGTGGGTCGTCCGTGTTCTCGCGTACGGGCGATGAAGTGGAGGTCAATCTGGGCTCCCTGGATGAGACGGATCGGTTTACGCCGAGTTATGAGTTGTGGACGGTGCGGCGGGAGGGGTGGTTGCCGGTGTTTCCGGTCGAGCGGCGGTATGAGGGGGATCGCGAGCCAGAAGACCGCAGTTGAGTACGGCTTCTCAAGGCCGAAAGAATGAATCGGTCGGCCTGGAACCCATCTAAACCGGCTCGGCATCGTACCGCTGTCAGCGGCTAGCTTGATCGGGGATGCGAGTGCGGCGCCTCGTTACCCATGGGCCAGCTTAAGACCGACGATACCCGCGCAAATCAACCCTAAGCTCACCAGCTTGAGAACGTCTGCCGACTCGCCGAACAAAACCATGCCCAGCGAGGCCGTACCGACGGCACCGATACCCACCCATATCGCATAGGCTGTCCCGACAGGCAGCGTTTTCAGGGCCAAGCCTAGCAACAGGAAACTGGCGAGCAGACAGCACACCGTTCCGACCGAGGGCCAGAGTTTCGTGAAACCATCGGTACTTCAGCCCGATCGCCCAACCAATCTCCAACAGGCCGGCTACAAACAAAATGATCCAACTCATACTCGTCTCAGTTGGCGATGGGTCGTCCCCGAACGGAATCGAGAGGTGAGGTCGTCCTCACTTCAACACGGCTGACGCTAACACCAACCGAGGCCCAACTGGGGCCTCGCTGCGGAAGCTAAATCTAATCTGATCTGCTTTAACCTCGGCCGTTCTTTTCAGAACCCCCTTGCGTTTCCGGGTGCTCTATTCCGGCCAGAGGCAGCTGTTAATCGGCTTGGCCATTATGGCTGGCTCATGTATAGGAAACTCGAAAAAGTAAGACGTCGCGCTCCACGTATATAGGTTTCCCTCTTTTCTATACATGTTGTGTTGGGTGCGCTCGCGCACTCTGCTGCGGCAGAGCGCATCGTCAGCTCTTACACCGCCGTATCCAGCCTTCGCCCGGCATCCGATCGAGCTGTTTCGCGCCGTTTGTTCTGCGAAGAGATCGTTGACGAAGTCGCGACCAGGACCGAGCTGTCGCCTGACCGGGTCGGCCTGCCATTGCCTGGATTGTCGCAAGCACCATGGCGCTCTATTCACGCTTCAGCGATCTATCCCGCTCAAGCGGTAACAGTCGAAGGCGAGACGGGACGCTACTTCTGTTCGCAGTGCGGGTCGCCTGTATTCTCACGCACCGGCGATGAGGTAGAGGTCAACCCTGGCACCTTGGATGAGACGGATCGATTCGTGCCGAGTTATGAGTTATGAGTTATGAGTTATGAGTTATGAGTTATGAGTTATGAGTTATGAGTTATGAGTTGTGGACCGTGCGTCGAGAGAGGTGGCTGCCAGCGTTTTCGGTTCAACTGCAGTATGAGCGGGATCGTGGCCGGAAACCGGGTATGAGCGCTAAAATAAATCTGTCCCCTTTTCTGCAATGGTACCTAACGCCGCCAGCACGCGCGGCTTTGGAATGGCGGCGAAGCCGCAATGTAAAAACCGTCGCAGTGACTGGCATGGTTAGCTGGGCGAGGGACCAAAGAATGACCGGGCCTTAGTCGCTAGGCTTGGCAACTGGCCAAACTCAGACTTGATTCGACTTGTAACTCGCCATTCCTCGACGATGCCCAGGTGACTCATTTCAATATCAAAGGTGACCGCCCCTAGAGCACAACAGCTTGCATAGATATTGAATTCACCCTCGAGAGACTCCCAGCCCTCGGTTCCACTCCATGGCTTACTTTGCAATGCCATCCATTCAAATAGGTCTGCGAGCCCGTGAGCATCTGTGTAGGCCCATACATCCCGTCTCGCGTTAACCGGCCCCGATGATAGAGCTACTGTGAAATAATCGCCTCTGATGCCGGAAAACAACAGCGTAGCTTCTGTATCTGAAGACTCGATTTGAAACTCTGACATTGCTTCTCCAGCTAACGATTGCATAAACGGCGGCCTGACAAGGCCGTCCGGTGGAGGCCCTTCAGGGCCGGAACAAATTTGATGCACTTGTTAGGTCACTCCTACACATACTTCAACGTGTCTGTGAACAGATCGCGATGCTCTAGTACGGTAAATTTGAAGCGCTTTGACTTCATGGACTTCCATGCCGTCGCTACGGCCGACCAATTGACCTCTCTCCGATTTAGAGACGCATCGAAAGCCTCAATAAGGTCTGATTCTGATTTTGTGAGTTTTGCGGTCTTTTGTTCAAACGCATCCTGATCCCCAACGAGGCGCCGGAGCCTCACATTCAGATGAACATCAAGGGCGGCGGCATCTTTATACTTGGCAGGAAACGACAGAATCTTCTTTGCTCTCATTGGGTCTTTGGCAGATAGGCATAGCAACGCATATTGATTCTGCCGATAGGTAAACGCCTGGTCTGGGTGTTTAGAGAAGCGATGAAACTCTACGTCCAAAAGCTTCTCGACCTCGGACACATACGCATCATTTGCATTGGCGAGGTAGTAGGCCACCATCAGCTGGTGCCCATCTGCCATGTTTCGTTCCGCAACATCCGGGTTTGATTCGGCATGCTTTCGCGCCTCCTCGAATGCTCGCTGGGCATTTTGGTAGAGATGCTCGAAGTTCATAGAGTGGCCTAACGTCTGGTTGAGGGGCGGGCTTTAGCCTGTCCCCGTGAGCGAAGCGAACGGCTCGAACCACTTGTTAGGAGGTGTACCCTTACGATGCAATCTCCTTGGCGTGGATGGATCTCGACATTTGCGCCTGAGTCCTTTCGTCTCCGATTACTTGATATGACAGAGAGGTAGCCCTGCTTTTGAAAGCGCTCTAGGCGGCGATCAGTTAGCATTTCGATCAAAACGCTCGGAAATTCACGTTCAAAGCACTCAAAACGCTGACAAAAACATAATCGTTATGAAACAAGCGTTCGCGGCGATAAAGGAAATCGGTATCAATTTTTCCGAAATGAGGGCATGAACTGGACCGTACCACAACGCGAAGGATCTAAACTGGCATATCTTGAGCTCTTCATAACCTGCGGTAATAAAAAAGTGGTCGACCTTTATCCCAAATCTTGGCGCACGCAACGAAAAAGACATAGGCGCATAGAAACGTTTCCAAAATGTTTTATGAAATATCGTTAAGTACATATGCGTGGCCACGCTAATAATAATATAGGCAGCCGACAAAGCGATCCAAGCGACGAGTGAGGCAACAAAGCATCCGGCAAGGACGTAACGGCATAGCTCACTCATTTCGTTTCCGCCTAACGCAGAGCTTTGCGGCAATTTTGTAGCCGCGAAGCGGTGGAGAAATTGTCCGGCAACAGCGACTTGTTAGGCATTGCGGAGCCTCCATCGCTCGGGGAATCGCCTAATCTCGGCGATGTCTCTATTTGTCAGACCAAAATGAGTTTGGAGATAGACCTCATCAACCTCGACCGTTTCTGAAGGAGTGCCGTGTGCAAAGCCGGCGGGGCGGTCGCGGGTCTCAATGAAGATACTGGCTTCTGCCTCATAAAACACCAAGGCGCTCCACATCGGTTTGTTTCCGCTCGGCCCCTTAATCACGTCAATCACTGCGTCAAGATCGACCTGACCCATTTCACCAGACATCTTTATGTACGCACAAAGCATCATTTTTAGTGTCGCCTAACAGTGATTAGGTGGAACGCCGCGATATTACGCGTCATATCATTCAGCGCCCTAAATAGTTTTTCTGCCATATTTTCAGTCGGTTGCGCTTCAAATTTGCAACGGCACTCCGCTGGTTATACCGCGTTCCGCATAACCCCAATACAGCGGAACAGCCCGAAGCGCTCCAAACGCATCCTGACCGAGCGGCAAAAGCCAATGCGCCACCGCCCGGTCATCACGCATCACTCCACCAACGAAACCTGCTTCGGCTCAATCTTCAACTGAGCCAACCGATTCAGAAAATTCTTAATGTTCTTCTTCGCCGAACCTTCGTTGGCCATGCGCAGGCGCGCGACGCCGGAGAAGGCATCGCCGACGGTGGCGGTGTGAGGCACGGCAACCAGTTCTTCGAGCAGGGTTTGGTTGGTCTGGGTGTCGATCAGGCTGTAGCGGATGCGGGTGGTGACGGTCATGTCGAAGCCGAACAGGGGCTGGTCGACGCCGACGAGGGTGGCCCGCAGCTTGTAGCGGCCGTTGTCGGAATACAGGTTCTGGGCGGAGAGGCTGTCTCGCAGCGCGCCGAAGAAGGCGTTATTGCTGATTTCCGAGGTCCAGGCCGGGTTCGTTTCGCGGCCGCCGGAGACGGGCTCGACGTCTACGTTTCTGCTCAACTCCTGAGCGTAAGTCGCGGACTGGTAGGAGCGGTAGGTGATGTTTTCCTGCTTGGCGCCGGCGGCGCAACCGAACAGGTAGGTGCTTGCAGCGAAAATGGCCAAGAGCTTGATGAGTTTCATGTGATGACTTCCGTGTTTTGGCAGTTTTTTATTGTGGTGTTACTGCGAAGCGTCAGGCGCGGGCCAGCCCGGGCGGGCAGGCGGCGATCGATCAGGAGAGCATCGTATCGGGCATCCTTGCCGAGGTGGGGTGCGATAGAGCGGTTCGCAGTGGGAGATAGTGCTATGAAATTTGTGGTTTTGCCAAGGGGGATTGCGATGGGTGGGGTCGAGGATTGAACTGGCGATGCGGGGCAACGCATCGCGCCGGGGACGACGCTCCCACGGAGGGGGGTGGGCTAGCGGCATGCGCGTGATTTCTTACACGCCATCGTTACCCGAACAAACAAAAGCCCCGGTCTCGCGACCAAGGCTTTGTTTTTTTTGCGGGAGCTCCTGAGAGTCCCCGCTCACACTGCTACCGGTTACGGCTGAGTAGCGTTTACTGCATCCAGCGTGACCAGAGTCTGGGCCAGTGCGCGACCGTTCAGGGTCGCACCGGTTTCCATGACGATCTGTGTCTTGCTCAGCAAGATGCCCTGCAGCGTGGCGCCCGTACGCAGCGTCACCTGACCGGCTACCTGCCAGAAGACGTTTTCTGCCTTGGCACCGCCAGTCAGTTGCACGGCTACGTTAGAACCCAGCAACAGGTCCTGCTCGATCTGCAGAATCCAGACGTCATTCGGGCCGCCGTCAAAGGTGACGTCCGAAGTTGCCTGCACACTAGTGCCCCACTTGTACAAGCCGGGAGCCAGAGTCATGCCGGTGATATCACCTGCACCCAGTTCAGTAGCTGCAGGGTCAGTGCGGCCCGCTGCGTTGGTGAAGGCCAGCTCCATGTCGCTGATGGCCGTGGTCAGGTAGCTTGGCGTCGGGGCGGCCATGTTGGCGGCAAAGATCTTGCCGGTCACCAAGTCGGAAGTGGAGAACGTGTTAGTGGCGTCACGCTCCTGGCTAAAGCCGGTGATGGCTGCTTCGTCGATCGGGCTGACGCCGATGTCACCGATGATGGCTGTGGTGCCGGTGGTGGTGACACCGGTTTTCGACAGAATCACGAAGTTGCCAGCGGTGCCCAGTACAACCGGTTCCGGCCCGGCAGCCGGTACCAGACTGTTCTCGGTGGTGAACTCGGCAATTTGCCCAGCTGCCAGCGCATTGGCCGGGTTGGCCAGGTCTGTGATGGCCGTGCTCAGCATCGCGGTGTAAAGCGTACCGGGCAGCAGGTCGGCGGTCGGATCGAAGATCGCCGTGCTACCCAGGTAGCTGACCGCGCCAGGCACCGGGTTACCACCAGTCGTCAGCGTAAAGTTGCTGGCGGTGATGGTGGTGGGGTCGAGGCTTTCGGAGAAGGTCGCGGTGATGTTCCGGTTGATGGCTACCTGCGTATCGCCATCGAGCGGATCGAAGGTGACCGTGGGTGCGGTGGTATCGATCGTGTCGCCGGTGGTGAACTGCCAGCTGAGGTTGTTCTCCAGCGTGACGCCCGAAGCGCCCTGTACGTCGGTGGTCAGCGTGCCGGTATACAGCGTGTTATCCGTCAGACCGCTGTCAGGCGTGAAGATCGCCGTGCGGGTAGCCGGGTCGTAGGTGACCACGCCGACCACCGCAGGGCCTGTCTCGCCTTGCAGCAGGAAGGACGTGCCGTTGATGGTCTCGCCTTCCATATCCTGGTTGAAGGTAACGGCGAGCTTCTTGTTGGTGTTGACCGTGATGCTGTCGATGATCGGCCGCACCGCCTGGATCAGATCGGAATCGCCGATCGGGTCGGATGGGGTGGCTGTCGGGTCGTCGGTGCCTGGTGTACCTGGGGTGCCAGTCTCGGGCGTACCGGTCACGGGCGTTCCGCCGCCTGTGTTGGGATTGTCACTGTTGCTGCTACTGCCGCCTAAGCAACCGGCTAGCGATAAGCCGGACAGGACAATAGCGCTGACGGCCAGCAATCTGGCGGCAGGAAGGAATTTTTTCATGTGAGTTACCTATGTTGGAAAGCCGACCACGTCATGCAAGGTGCGGTGGCATCCGGTACCTGAGAGAAACTCGAATCTAAAACGGACGCTCACGATCCCTGTTTTGTTGTCAGTAAAGTTCAGGGCTTATGAGATGGCGTCGGGGATGGGAGTCTGGCGCAATGTGTTCACTAGCCAGACTGTTATACGCCCTATCCTGAAGAATAGGTGGTTTATATTCGAGGGGGTCGGTGGAGGGGTGATTCGCTCGCAAACCCGGCGATGCAAAGCATCGCATCGCGCCGGGGGCAACGCTCCCATGAAACCCAGGCCTGCGTGCCTCGCGCACTGGCGAGACTCCGCGAAACTGTGGAAGCGGTATGGTTAGTGGCGTAGGCCGTACATAGCCTGTTCACTGATAGCGTGGTAGGCGGAGACTTTTTCGCGGAAGGCTTCCATCGAGTCCCATACCTGACGGGTCAACTGGTCGGTGTTGGCGGTGTCTTCGAGCACATCGGCAGACAGCTCGCGCAGGCGGTCGAGTACCGCTTCGGGTAGCTGGCGCAGCTGCACGCGGTGTTCGGTGACCAGGGTCTGCAGGGCTTCGGCGTTGCGGCGGGTGTATTCGTCGAGCATGGCCTGGTTGGTCGAGCGGGCGGTCTGGCGGACGATGGCCTGCAGGTCGGCCGGCAGCGCTTCGAGTGCGGCCTGGTTGATGCTCAGCTCGAGCACGGCACAGGGCTCCTGCCAACCGGGGTAGTAGTAATACTTGGCCGCCTGATACAGACCAAAGGCGAGGTCGTTATACGGACTGACCCAGTCGGTGGCGTCGATCACGCCGGTTTCCAGCGCGGTGAAGATCTCACTGCCCGGCAGGTTGACCGTGGTGGCGCCAGCGCGCGCGAGTACTTCGCCGCCGAAGCCGGGCATACGGATCTTCAGCCCCTTGAGGTCATCGACGGCGTGGATTTCCTTGTTGAACCAACCGGCCATCTGCACGCCGGTGTTGCCGCAGGGCAGCGGTACTACACCCATATCGGCGTAAGCCTGCTGCCACAGCTCCAGCCCGCCGCCCTCGTAGAGCCAGGCGTTCATTTCCTGGGCGTTCATGCCGAAGGGTACGGCGGTGAAGAACGGCGCGGCCGGGCTCTTGCCCTTCCAGTAATAGGCGGCGCTATGGCCGAGCTCGGCGGTGCCGTTGGAGACGGCGTCGAATACTTCCAGCGCGGGGACCAGCTCCCCAGCCGCGAAGACCTGCACGCTCAAGCGACCGCCGGATAGCTCGTTGACGGTATCGGCAAAGCGCTGCGCGGTGGTGCCCAGACCGGGGAAGTTCTTCGGCCAGGAGGTGACCATCTTCCATTTATAGGTTTGCTGCTGGTTGGATTCGCACTCGGCTGCGGCCTGGTTCAGACCTTGATTCTGGTTGTCGCCCTTGCAGCCAGCGAGTGCAGCAGCCCCCAGGCCAAGCCCGGCAGCGGTGAGGATTTGACGTCGTTTCATTCGGGCAGCTCCAGATTCAAGCGATGGGCTGCAGCGTCCATGCAGCGCCGGGGTTGTTCATTGCGATCATCGGCGTAGCGGTCTACAGCGGCTCCAGCTTGGCATAGGCGACCATCAGCCACTTGCTGCCTTCATCATCGAAGTTCACCTGAATCCGCGCCTGCGCACCATGGCCTTCGTAGTTGAGCACTACGCCTTCGCCGAACAGCGAATGCATGACGCGCTGGCCCAGGGCGAAGCCGGTGCTTTCGCTGGCTTCCTGCTGGAACATGTTGTTCTTCGGCCCGAACGGGCGGCTGACCTGGCTGCTCAGGCGCACTTCCTTGATCAGCTCCGGCGGGATCTCACGGACGAAGCGCGAAACCTTGTTGAAGGTCTCGCTGCCGTACAGGCGGCGGGTTTCGGCCCAGGTGATCACCAGTTGCTGCATGGCGCGGGTGATGCCGACGTAAGCCAGGCGGCGCTCTTCTTCCAGCCGGCCGGGCTCTTCCAGGCTCATTTTGTGCGGGAACAGACCCTCTTCCACCCCAGCGAGGAACACCAGCGGGAATTCCAGACCTTTGGCGCTGTGCAGGGTCATCAGTTGCACGCTGTCTTCGTGGCGGTCGGCCTGGGTTTCGCCGGCTTCCAGCGAGGCGTGGGCGAGGAACGCGAGCAATGTGCTGCCCTCCTCTTCCTCTTCGATCACTTCGTTCTCGAAGCCGCGCGCGGCAGAGACCAGTTCTTCCAGGTTCTCGACGCGGGCCTGGGCCTTGTCGCCCTTTTCGTTCTCGTGAAAGCGCAGCAGGCCGCTGTGTTCGATCACCTGCTGGGTCATGCTGTACAGCGGCAGGCCTTCGACGCGCAGGGCAATGTCTTCGATCAGCTGCAGGAAGGATTGCACGGCGTTGCCGGCGCGGCCGGTCAGACGCTTGAGGTCGATCAGGTCGCACGCCGATTGCCACAGCGAGACGTCCTGTTCGCGGGCATGCTGGCGCAGCAGCTCGACGGTCTTGTCGCCGATCCCGCGGGTCGGCAGGTTGATGATGCGCTCCAGCGCGCCATCGTCACCGCGGTTGGCCACCAGGCGCATATAGGCCATGGCGTTCTTGATCTCGGCGCGTTCGAAGAAGCGCTGGCCGCCATAGATGCGATACGGGATCGCTGCGCGCAGCAGCGCTTCTTCCAATACGCGGGACTGGGCGTTCGAGCGATAGAGAATGGCGATCTCGCTGCGCGCCAGACCTGTGGCGATGCCCTGCTCGATGCGCTCGACGATGAAGCGCGCTTCATCCTGTTCGTTGTAGCCGGCATACAGCGAGATCGGATCGCCTTCGCAGCCTTCGGTCCACAGCTCCTTGCCCATGCGCCCTGCGTTGTTGCCGATCAACGAGTTGGCCGCACGGAGAATGCAGGCAGTGGAGCGGTAGTTCTGCTCCAGACGGATCAGCTCGGCGTTGGGGTAGTCGGTCTGGAACTGCTGAATGTTCTCGATGCGCGCGCCGCGCCAGCCGTAGATCGACTGGTCGTCATCACCCACCACCATCAGGCTGGGATTCTTGCCGGCGATCAGCCGCAGCCAGGCGTACTGCACTGCGTTGGTGTCCTGGAACTCGTCGACCAGCATGTGGCGGAAGCGCGCCTGGTACTGCTCGCGCAGGCTGACGTTGTCGCGCCACAGCTCCAGCGAGCGCAGCAGCAGCTCGGCAAAGTCGACCACCCCGGCGCGCGCGCAGGCCTGCTCGTAGGCCTGGTAGATACGCTGCATGGTGGCGAGGAACACATCGCCGGCCGGCTGAATGTGCTGCGGGCGCAAGCCTTCATCCTTCTGCCCGTTGATCCACCACTGCGCCTGACGCGGCGCCCATTGGTTCTCGTCCAGGTTCAGCTCGCGGATGACGCGCTTGACCAGCCGCAGCTGATCGTCGCTGTCGAGAATCTGGAACTGCTCGGCCAGTCCGGCTTCACGCCAATGCGCACGCAGCAGGCGGTGCGCCAGGCCGTGAAAGGTGCCCACCCACATACCCTGCGGCGAAATGCCCAGCAGCTGCTCGATGCGATGACGCATCTCGTAGGCGGCCTTGTTGGTGAAGGTCACCGAAAGCACGCTCCACGGCGAGGCGTTCTCGACCTGGATCAGCCAGGCGATGCGGTGAACCAGGACCCGGGTCTTGCCGGAACCGGCGCCAGCCAGCACCAGCTGCTGGCCGACCGAAGCGGAAACGGCCTGGCGTTGGGCGTCATTGAGCGAGTTGAGCAGATGAGAAATATCCATCGGCGCATTCTACCAGCGACAACCCAACCGCCGGAAGAAAACCGCCCAAGGCGTGTTCCAGACGCTATTGGCCACGTTTTTCTGCGACCCGGGGGCTGTGCTGGCACTTAGGGCTCGTGTAAGGTGAGTCGCAGGGGAGCATCGCAGGCGCGTCGGGTGTTTGCGATGACAATGAAATAACAAGAGACGCTTAGCGTTCAGAGGAAGCACGTCACTATGGCGTTTCCGCATCATGCAATTCCGACATCGCGTCAGAAGGACCTGCGCATACGGCAGCTTGATCTGCTGTACGAGTACTCGCGTCTGCCGCAATGGCTGATCATGCTCGCCGCGTTGGTAACATCGGTACTGGTCTGGGACCACGTCGCCCACCACCTCCTCATCGGTTGGCTGTTGTCGCTCGTGGTGCTGGCTCTTCTACGCAGCCAGCTGGTCAAGCGCTACCATGCAGCGAACGATACCCACCGTCTGCGCCTGCGCTGGCGCGCGATGTTCTATCTCGGCAACCTGCTTACCGGGCTGAGCCTGGGTATCGCACAGATTCTCATGGTGCCGCTGGACAATTTCACGGTACAGGCTCCGGTATATGGGCTGGCCAGCGGCGCCGGCATCTGCGTGGCAGTGATCTATGCCAACCGCTTCCTGGCCTTCGCCACCTTCGTGATTCCAGCGTTCGTTCCGGCGACCATCTATCTCATCAGTCAGGATGACCCAACCAGCCCCTACTGGGGAATGATGGGCATCACCCTGTTCGGCTGCATCCTGCTGGCCGGTGCGTTCGTCAATCGCTCATCGCTGCGCGCACTGGTTGCCAGCGAACACAGCAATGCCCTGGTTACGCGGCTGGAAGAAGCCCGTGTACAGGCCGAAGGACTGAACCAGCAGTTGGCCCGCGAAATACAGCAGCGCCGCCAGGCCGAGCAGAACCTGCGTGAGAGCCATGACATTCTCGAGCAGCGCGTCGAACAGCGCACCGCCGAATTGGAAGAAGCCGGCCATGCGCTGCGCTCCAACCAGGCGCAGCTGAGCCTGGCGCTCGAGGCCAGTGAACTGGGCCTGTGGGACTGGGACCTGGCCTCCGATCGCGTCTACCACTCGCACGTCGAGGAAATCTTCGGGCTGTCGGCCGATGCGGTGCGCAGCATGGAACAGGACCTTCGCCCGCTGGTGCACCCGGACGATGCCGAGCCGGTTCGCCAGGCACTGGTTCGCCACCTCAAGGACCAGACCTCTGCCTACCGCATCGAGTACCGCGTGCGCCATGCCGATGGCCGCTGGGTGTGGGTCGAAGACAGCGGCCGCGCAGTCGAGCGTGATGATCAAGGCCGTGTGCTGCGCATGATCGGTACCCGCCGCGATATCACCCCCCGGCGGCATCAGGCCGAGGCCGCGCAGCTGGCCGCGACCGTGTTCGAGGCCACATCCGAAGGCATCTTCATTCTCGATCCGCAGCTCAACATTCTCACGGTGAACAAGGCGTTCAGCGTGATCACCGGATATTCCGCCGATGACGCCATCGGGCGACGCATCATCAACATGGGGATGGAGAAGGACCGCGAGGACTTCGATCGCTTGCGCAAGGTGCTGCATGATCAGGATCGCTGGCAAGGCGAGCGCATCGGCCAGCGCCGCAGCGGCGAGCAGTATCCGCAATGGCTGCAGCTGGCCGTGGTGCGTGATGCTCACGGCCAGCTCACCCATTACGTGGGCTTCTTCGCCGACCTGACCACCCGCCGGCAAACCGAAGAGCAGGTGCGATACCTGACCAACTACGATCCGCTGACCCAGCTGGCCAACCGCAACCTCTTCACCCAGCGACTCAGCGAAACCACCGGCCGTGCACGCAAGAGCGGTGAACAGCTGGCGGTGATGCATATCGATCTGGACCGCTTCAAATACATTAACGATACCCTCGGCCACGACGTCGCTGACCAGCTGTTGCGCACCGTCGCCAAGCGGTTGAATGATCTGGTGCCGGACGCGGAGATTCTCGCGCGGCTGTCCGCAGACGAATTCGTGGTGATCGTCGAGCAGCGTACGGCGAAGGACGAGCTGGTGCGCCTGGCCGAGCAGCTGCTCGAAGGGCTCAAGCACCCGGTGACCATCGATGGGCACGAGCTGGTGGTCACCGCATCGATCGGCATCAGCCAGTTCCCGCAGACGGCGCGTGACGCCCTGCTGATGATTACCCAGGCCAACCAGGCCATGCAGCACGCCAAACACCTGGGCGGTAACAGCTTCCAGTTCTTCACTCGCGACCTGCAGTCCTACAGCCTCGAGCGTCTGCAGTTGGAGAATCAGCTGCGCAAGGCGCTCGACGAGAACCAATTGGTGGTGCATTACCAGCCCAAGCTGCACCTTGCCAGCGACCGCATTCGCAGCGCGGAAGCGCTGGTGCGCTGGAAGCATCCGCAGCGCGGCCTGATCATGCCCGGCGAGTTCATCGAGATGGCCGAGGAAACCGGCCTGATCCTGGCGCTGGGCGACATCGTGCTACAGCAGGCCTGTGCCCAGGCCAGCCGCTGGTACCACCAGGGCCCAACGGCGATTGCGGTGGCAGTCAACCTGTCGGTTCAGCAGTTGCGTCAGAGCCAGTTCGCCCAGCGTGTGAAGGGCATTCTGGAAGAGTGTGATCTACCGGCATCGATGCTGGAGCTGGAGTTGACCG